>CAZOGW010000091.1:0-12138 GCA_964579415.1 uncultured Acidimicrobiaceae bacterium
ACGGGGAGGGGACGGTACTAAGTACTAGGTACTAAGTACTAGGTACTAAGTACTACCAAATACTGAATACTGAATACTGAATGCTGCCCGCCAGGTAACCTCGACACCATGGCCCCGGCGGACACAACTCAATCTCTCGGCGTCTCTTCCGAGATCGGGGCACTGCGCACCGTTCTGGTGCACCGGCCGGGCACCGCCATCGCCCGGTTGACGCCGGAGAACAAGGAGGCGCTGCTCTTCGACGACCTGCTCTGGGTGGAGCGGGCACAGGAGGAGCACGACGCCTTCATCGCCATGATGCACGGTCGCGGCGTCGAGGTCCTCTACTTCACCAACCTGCTCGCCGAGACTCTCGCCGACCAGGAGGTGCGCCGTGGACTGCTCGCCGAGGTGTTCAACCCGACCACATGCGGCCCGCGGGTCTCCGAGAGACTCAACGAGGTGCTCGGCAATGCCCCCATCGGGGTCCTGGTCGACATCCTCGTCGGCGGGGTCCTGGAGTCGGAGCTGGCGGAGTGGGGCGTCGACCACCTTTTCGCCGACCTCGTCGCCGACCGCTTCCACTACGTGCTGCGGCCGCTGCCCAACCTCCTGTTCATGCGAGACAACGCCGCCTGGATCAACGGAGGGCTCAGCCTCAACGCCCTGGCAACGCCGGCCCGGGCCCGCGAGTCGCTATACATGCGCACCATCTACGAGAGCCACCCACGCTTCAAGGACGCCGGCTTCCCCATCTGGTACGGAGCCGACGCCACCGACACCTACCCGGCCAGCATCGAAGGTGGCGACACCCTGGTACTCGCAGCCGACACCGTGATGATCGGGCTGGGGGAGCGCACCTCGGCGCCGGCGATGGAGTTGCTGGCGCAGCGCCTCTTCGACGAGGGAACGGTCCGGTACGTGATCGTGGTCCACATGCGCCACGAGCGTGCCGTGATGCACCTCGATACCGTCTTCACCATGGTCGACGTCGACAAGTTCAACGTGTTCCCCGGCCTCCTCGACGACGCCGACGTCCATGTCCTCACCCCGGGCCGCGGTCGCGGGATCCACGTCGACCCGGCCCCCAGCATCGAGGCGGCGCTGCGTCGCACCCTCCAACTCGACCACGTCGAGATGATCCCCACCGGGGGCGACGCCATCGGCCGGCTCCGGGAGCAATGGGACGACGGCAACAACACCCTGGCGCTGGCCCCCGGGGTCGTGGTGGCGTACATGCGCAATCGTGAGACCAACCGGCGCCTCACCGACGCCGGCGTCGAGGTGCTGGAGTTGGATGCCTCCGAGCTGTGCCGCGGTCGGGGCGGGAGCCGGTGCATGACCCAGCCGCTGCTGCGGGACCCGGCACCGGCGCCATGAGCGGCGACCCGCTGGTCACGGTGGCGACCTTCCTCCACCGTGGTGAAGCGGAGGTGGCGTCGGCGAGTCTGCGCTCCGCCGGAATCGAGGCGATGATCGTCGCCGACGACGAGGGCGGACTCAGCCCCGGGTTCTTCACCGAGCACCGGGTGCGCCTGGTGGTCCACCGCGACCGGTCCACCGAGGCGGCCCTGTTGCTCGAGGAGGATGTCGCCGGGGAGGGCGGCGAGTGACCCCGGTGCTGCTCGACCCGCAGGTGCGGGAGGCCATCGTTGGCCATGCCCGCTGGTGCAGCCCTCACGAGGCGTGCGGGCTGCTTGCCCTCGACGGCGACGACCGGGTGCGCATGGCCTACTGCCTCACCAACGTCGACGCATCTCCACTCCGGTTCACCGTGGCGCCCCGGGAGCACCTGGGGGCTCTCCGCCACGCCGAACGCCTCGGCTGGTCCATCGCCGGGAGCTTCCACTCCCACCCGTCGGCGCCGGCGGTGCCCTCCCACCGCGACGTGGCGGGGGCGCTCGATCCTACCTGGCTCTACCTGATCGCCGGGCCGCTGCCCGACCCTGCCGTCAACGCCTACCGCATCGCCGGCGGCGTGGTCACCCGGGTGGAGTTGCTGGCGGGGGCGGCGTGACCGGGAGAGACACGGCCGAGATGTCGGACCGCCACGTCGTCTACCTGCTGGTGGCTGGGGTCATGCTCGTCTTCGACGCCGTCCTCATCGGGGCCACCTGGATCCTCTCGCCGACGGCCTCGCTGCTGCTGGCCGGCATCTGGTTGGCCGGGCTGGCGGTGGCGGCGGCCACCTGGCGCAAGGGGCCGTGGGTACCGCTCACCGCCTCCATAGTCGTGTCGCTGGTGTGGCTGGTGACGGTGTCGGTGGGAGTTGTCTCGGGGGCCTGGACGTGACCGCGCTGCGCCTCGACGTGCTCGGCTCCAGCGGGAGCGGGCCGGAGCCGGGCCATCCTGCTTCCGGCTACCTGCTCCGGGGCGGCGGGGTCAGCCTGCTCCTCGACACCGGGCCGGGGACGTTCATGCGCCTTGCCGAGCTGATCCGGCCGGAGAGCGTCGACGCGGTGGTGGTGAGCCACGTCCACCCTGACCACTGCACCGACATCTTCGCTCTCTACGCCTACTTCGCCCACCGCCTGGGCAGGAGCGACTCCACCCCGCTGCTGGTGCCCCCGGGCGCCGGCGACCACCTCGCCGGGTTCGTCGGCTCCGGGCCGGATCACACCTTCCGCCGCATCTTCGACATCGTCGAGGTCGACGGCGGCGAGACGGCGTCGTTCGGCGGCCTGGCGTTGCGTTTTGCCCGTACCACCCATCCGGTTGCCACCATCGCCACCAGAGTCGACGCCGGCGCCGCCTCGCTCGCCTACTCGGCGGACACCGGGCCCGGGGGCGGCTTTGCCGACCTTGCAGCCGGGGCCGGCACGGTGCTCTGCGAGGCGACCCTGGGCGACGAGGAGCGCGCAGATTCGGCCTACCCCTTCCATCTAACCGCTGCCGAAGCCGGGTCGGTCGCCGCCGCGGCGGGAGCATCGCGGCTCGTGCTGACCCATCTGGGGCCTACCCTGCCGCCTCACGTGGCATCGGCCCGCGCCGCCTCGGTGTTCGCCGGGGAGGTCGACGTGGCCGTGCCCGGCTACAGCCGCCACTGGAGGGAGATCAGGTGAGGCAGGACCGCCAACCAGGCGAGTTGCGTCCGGTACGCATCGAGCGCGGATTCACCGACATGACACCGGGTTCGGTGCTGATCCATATGGGCGCCACCCGGGTGCTGTGCACGGTGTCGTTCGACGAGGACGTCCCCCCGTGGATGCGCCACAGCGGGGAGGGCTGGATCACCGCCGAGTACTCGATGCTCCCCGGTTCGAGCCCGCAACGGGTCGACCGCCGCTCCTCGAGCGGGGGGCGGGTGAAGGAGATCCAACGCCTCGTCGGTCGTTCGCTGCGCGCCGCCGTCGACCTGGCCGCCATGCCCGGCCTCACCGCCCGGGTCGACTGCGACGTGCTCCAGGCGGACGGGGGAACCCGCACCGCTTCGATCACAGGAGCCTGGGTCGCTCTCGCCGACGCCTTCGACCGCCGCGTCGCCGAAGGAGGTATCGCCGCCAGCCCGATCGGCCGTCACGTGGCCGCCGTCTCGGTCGGCATCCTCGAAGGGGTGCCTCTCCTCGACCTGGAGTACACCGAGGATGTCGCCGCCGACGTCGACTGCAACGTGGTGATGACCGGCGAGGGCCGGCTCATCGAGGTGCAGGGCACCGCCGAGGGGGAGCCCTTCGCCCGCGACGACCTCGACCGCATGCTCGACATGGCGTGGCAGGGAATCCAGGAGCTGACCGGTCATCAGGCGCGCTCCCGTAAGTAATATATGCAACGTACTACGTACTACGTAGTACGTAACGCACTGGATGCTGGATACTGCTCTCATGAACCTCGACCTGCTCGTCGTCGCCTCCCGGAACCCGGACAAGATCGTCGAGATCGAGGCGGTGCTTGCCGGGTTGCCGTCACCGCCGTCCCTGGTGCGGGGCCTGAGCTGGCCCGAGATCGAGGAGACCGAGGAGACACTGCGGGGCAACGCTTTGCTCAAGGCACGGACCGTGGCCGAGGTCACCGGGTTCCCCGCCCTCGCCGACGACACCGGGCTCGAGGTCGTCGCGCTGGGGGGTGAGCCCGGGGTCAACACCGCCCGCTTCTCCGGGCCGGATGCCACCTACGCCTCAAACGTCGCCCTGCTGTTGCAGCGGCTGGACGGCGTCGCCGACCGCCGCGCCCGCTTCCGCACGGTGGTGGCTCTGGTCACGCCCGACGGCGAGGAGTTGGTGGTCGAAGGGGCGCTCGACGGCACCATCGCCACCGAGCGACGAGGCGACGGGGGCTTCGGCTATGACCCGGTGTTCGAGGTGGACGGGCGCACCATGGCCGAGATGGGTACCGCCCACAAGAACCGCATCTCGCACCGGGCGCGGGCGCTCCAGGCCCTGGCGGCGGCGCTGTCGTAGGGAGGGCGGGGTGGCCACCTTCGACCTGGACGGTGTCACCCTGGTCAAGGACGGCCGGACCATCCTCGACGCGGTGACCCTCCATGCCGCCGACGGCGAGATGCTCGCCCTGGTGGGAGCGTCGGGGTCGGGCAAGACCAGTGTCCTGCGCGTCGCCGCCGGGCTGGAGAAGGTCGGGTCGGGGCAGATCCGCCTCGGCGGGACCGACGTGCGTGATCTCGAGCCGGCCGCCCGCAACGTGGCCATGGTGTTCCAGACATCGGTGCTCTACCCGTTCCGCGACGTGGAGGCCAACGTGGCCTTCCCACTGCACCTGCAGCGGCGTCCCGGTGACGAGGTCGCCCGCAGGGTGCACGCCGAGGGGAGGGCGTTGCACATCACCGCCTTACTCGGCCGGGACCCCTCCGAGCTGTCCGCCGGCCAGCAGCAGCTCGTCCAGGTGGCCCGGGCCA
Source organism: uncultured Acidimicrobiaceae bacterium (assembly GCA_964579415.1). Lineage (GTDB taxonomy): Bacteria > Actinomycetota > Acidimicrobiia > Spongiisociales > UBA5794 > CAZOGW01. The sequence continues at coordinate 4,829 of CAZOGW010000091.1, forward strand.
TGGTCCGAGTCCCCGACCTGTTCCTTCTCGACGAGCCTTTGGCGATGCTCGACCCGGTGCAGCGGCACCGGCTCCGCGCCGAGTTGCGCACGGTCCAGGCGGGTTACGGCGTGACCGCGCTCTACGCCACCAACGACCCTGCAGAGGCGATGGCCATCGCCGACAGGGTCGCCGTCCTCGATGGCGGCGGCGTGTCGCAGGTGGGAGAGCCGATGGCGGTTTACCGACGTGCGGCGACTCGCCTCGTCGCCGAGCTGATGGGTGAGCTGAGCGTGGTTCCCGTGGTCGTCGACGGGGACGGTCACGGCTGGTGGCTGCGCCGGCACGGCCTCGAGGTGCGGGCGTGGACGCCGGAGCTGGGAGGGCGGGCCGGGCAGACCGTCGACCTGGGGCTACGCCCCGAGGACGTGACGGCGACCGATCGTGGGCCCTGGGACGTGGTGCACGTCGAGGTGAGGGGCAGTCACGACGCCGTCGACGTCGCCGCCGCCGGCGCCGAGATCCGGGTATTCACCCGGCCCGGTGTCCTGCACCGTGGCGACACCGTGGCGCTCCAGGTCCGGGCCGGGATCGTCCTCGACCCCGCCGGTGGGACCATCGGCTTCGTGGAGGGCTGACAGTGCGGGCGGGGGGACTCGAACCCCCAAGGGCAGCGCCCACCAGGACCTAAACCTGGCGCGTTTACCAGTTCCGCCACGCCCGCGAGGTGGAGCGCGCCATTGTCGCAGACGCCGTCGTAGAAACGCCTCCTCGCATAGAGCCCCCGACGAACCATCGCCGGGGGCTCTGTGGTGGGTCGCGTGGGACTCGAACCCACAACCTGCGGATTAAGAGTCCGATGCTCTGCCAAATTGAGCTAGCGACCCGAGGACAGGTTAGCAACCCTCCGCGGCTGTCACAGCCAGGGCTACGGGCAGGGCGTCGATCCATGCCATGGTCCGCTCCCACGCGTCGGTGCTGCGGCGCATTGACACCCGGCAGACGCCGTGGAGGAGGTGGTTCTTGCGATGACCGGTCCCGGCCGGCTTCACGAAGGTCTTCGTCGCCGCGGCGCCGGGGAGGCTGAGCACGGAGCGCCAGTGGTGAAGCGCCGCCGCCTCGTCGTTGCCCTCGTGGAGGTGGAGGGCGATGACGAACTGGGCGCCTGGATCGTGGAAGGCGCGGCACCAGGCGATGAACAGGCGCAGCAGGCGCGGATCCGTATTGGTGACCGACAAGATGCGTTTCACCTTGGCGCCCTCGCCCCAGTAGGCGACCACACCGGCTACCCAGAGCGGGTCGTCGATGAGCGCGGGGACGGCGCTCGCGGCGGCGACCCTGATGTCGCGGATCTGTTCTCGCCGTCGCCACTGCGTGTCGCGGCGGACTGCAGTTCTGTCACTCCCGGGTGCGCTCATAGCATCGAACCTACCCGGGGGGTGTGACATGCTTCGATGGCGTGCGAGAATGGCGCCGACGGGCTGTGGCGCAGTTTGGCAGCGCACCTGCTTTGGGAGCAGGGGGTCGCCGGTTCAAATCCGGCCAGCCCGACGGGAAGCGTACTACGTACTACGTACTACGTACTACGTACTATGTACTACGCAGTACCAAGTACCAAGTACCCACCGCTCCGACGGCACCTTTCACTTCGCGATGGAACTCATTCCGGCGCGTGACATACCGCTTCCACGTTGTTGCCGTCGGGGTCGCGGACGAAGGCGCCGTAATAGGCGGGGTGGTACTCGGGCCAGAGCCGGGGGGCGTGCAGGCTCTCGGCTCCCTGCGCCAGTGCGGTGGCGTGGAAGGCGTCGACGGCGGCGCGGTTGGGGGCGGCGAAGGCGATGCGGTCGGGGCGGTTCTCATCGCCCTCCTCGAGCTGCCCGATCCAGAAGGTCGGCTTGCGGTCGATGCCGTAGCCGATGACGGGGCCGAACTCCATGATCCTCCCGCCTCCCAGCGGGGCGAGGACCGCGTCGTAGAAATCGGCAGCCGCGGCGGGATCGGCGCACTGGATGGAGAGATGGTCGAGCATCCGCCCATGATGCCAGGCCGGCGTACGGGCGCGCTGGTAGCGTGATTCCCCGATGACCGTGCTCGCCACTATCGCCGTCCTCGTGGTGGCCGCACTCCACCTCGGCTTCCTGGTCCTGGAGATGTTCCTGTGGTCGAAGCCGCAGGGCCGGGCGGTGTTCGGCACCGACGCCGAGTTCGCCGAGCAGTCGGCCACGCTGGCGGCCAACCAGGGCCTCTACAACGGCTTCCTCGCCGCCGGGCTGGTGTGGGGCGCCATCGCGGGTGGGGACACCGGGTACGCGGTGACGATGTTCTTCCTCGGCTGCGTGATCGTCGCCGGCATCTACGGGGCGGCCACCGTCAACCGTAGGATCCTGGTGGTGCAAGCGCTCCCCGCCGTGGTGGCGCTGGTGCTGGTGCTGCTCGCCGGGTCATGATGGCGGCGCCGGACAAGGTATCCTGGGGGCGCTCGCGGATGTAGCTCAATGGTAGAGCCCCAGCCTTCCAAGCTGGTGGTGCGGGTTCGATCCCCGTCATCCGCTCCACCGGCCGGTGCGCAACGTACCCACTCATCGCTCCCGCCCCCGTAGCTCAACTGGACAGAGCAGCTGACTTCTAATCAGCAGGCTGCAGGTTCGAATCCTGCCGGGGGTACCGCACACATCGGCAGGCACGAGACAGCGGCCGTACGGCGCCGCCGCGCTGGGCCTACATCGATCGCGGTGACCGCTCTAGGGAACGCGCGACCTGACCTCGCAGGCGGTGGCTGTGTCCCTGCCGGCTCCACCGTGACACTGGTCGTTCCCGGGGCCGCCATTCAAGGCGTCGTCGCCGGCGTCGCCCCACAGCACGTCGTGGCCCGCGTCCCCCCAGAGCTTGTCGTTGCCGGCCCCGCCGTTGACGATGTCGTTGCCGGCTTGACCGCGCAGCTCGTCGTGGCCCGTCCCGCCGTTGAGGGTGTCGTTGCCCGCGTCTCCCCACAGCTTGTCGTTACCGGCCCCACCGCCCAAGGTGTCGTGGCCCTCTCCACCGCGGAGCTGGTCGCTGCCGCCACCGCCTCGCAGCTTGTCGTCCCCGTCGCCGCCGCGCAGTTCGTCGCCGCCCGCCCCGCCTTTGAGGGTGTCATTGCCGCCGCCACCGCTGACGTCGTCGTTGCCCGGTCCGCCGTCGACGATGTCGTCGCCGTCCTCCCCGCGGAGCGTGTCGTGCCCGGCCTCGCCGTACAACTTGTCGTTGCCGTTCTTCCCCCAGAGCTTGTCGTCGCCCCTGCCTCCCCATGCCTTGTCGTTGCCGGGTCCGCTGCGGAGCTCGTCGTCGCCGGTTCCGCCGCGGAGTTCGTCGTCGCCCACCCCGCCGAAGAGCTTGTCGGCACCGGAATCGCCCCAGAGCTTGTCATCGCCGTTGCCGCCGCTGAGGCTGTCGTCGCCGCTGCCGCCGTGGAGCTCGTTGTGGCCGATGCTGCCGCTGAGCCTGTCGTCGCCGGCGCCGCCCCAGAGCTTGTCGTTGCCCTTGCCGCCGTTGAGGAAGTCGTTGCCGGCCTCACCCCACACCTGGTCGTCGCCGTTGCCGCCGAGGAAGGCGTCGTTGCCGGACCCGCCGCGGAGGCTGTCGTCGCCGTTGCCGCCGTTGATGGTGTCGTCACCGGCACCACCGAACACGGCGTCGTTTCCGTTGCCTCCATTCAGGGTGTCGTTGCCGGGACCGCCACAGATGACGTCGTCGCCGCCCCTGCCGTTGACCACGTCACTGCCGCCACCCGCCCAGATGACATCATCGCCGTTGGTCCCGAAGAGGACCTCGTCGCCGTCGGTCCCCACGACGGTGGCCACCAGACCATTGCACGTGGCCACCGGCTCGCTGCCGGCGTACAGCGGAGTGGTCGGGGCCATGAGGAGGGCGGCCATCCATGCCACCGAGGACCAGCGCCTCCGCGCCGTCGGGGGTCTTCTCTTGTTCTGCAGCATCCGGATTCCTTTCGCGGGCGCGCCCAGTCCAGGCACATCAAAGGTTATTGCTGGGCAGGGCCTATGCCCTGCCCAGCAAGACTGCGTACCCGCTGTCAGGCACCGGATACCGGATACTGGCTGCTGCTCAGGGGATGCTGGAGCGGACCTCGCAGGAGCTGCCGGTGTCCTTCCCGCCGCCGCCGTTGCAGGTGTCGTTCCCGCCGCCCCCGTTGAGCTTGTCCTTGCCGGCATTGCCCCACAGCTTGTCGGCGCCGCCGCCACCGTTGAGCGTGTCGTCGCCGGACCCGCCGCGCAGCTGGTCGTTGCCGGCGTTGCCGTTCAGCGTGTCGTTCCCGGCGTCGCCCCACAGCTTGTCGACCCCGGCCCCGCCGTTGAGGGTGTCCTTGCCCTTGCCGCCGCGCAGCTCGTCGTTTCCGGCGTCGCCCCACAGCTTGTCGGTGCCGGCTCCGCCGTTGAGCTTGTCGTTGCCGGCGCCTCCACGCAGGGTGTCGTCGCCGGCGCCCCCGTTGAGGGTGTCGTTGCCGTTGGCGCCCCACAACTTGTCGTTGCCCGCTGCGCCGTTGACGGTGTCGTTGCCGGAGCCGCCACGGATCTCGTCGTTACCGGCGTCGCCGAAGAGCTTGTCGTCTCCGGCGTCGCCGAAGAGCTTGTCGTGGCCGGCGCCGCCCCTGAGGGTGTCCTTACCCGCCCCGCCCGTAAGGGTGTCGTTGCCGGCATGGCCCCAGATCTTGTCGTTGCCGGCGCCGCCGTTGAGCTTGTCGTTCCCGGCCTCACCCAGCAGGACATCGTGCCCGCTCCCGCCTTTGAGGGTGTCGTTGCCCGGACCTCCGCAGATCACGTCGTTACCACCGAGACCGTTCACCGTATCGTTGCCGGGCCCGGCCCAGATCACGTCGTTGCCGGGAGTGCCGTTGATGACGTCGTTGCCATTGGTTCCGATGATGGTTGCCGGCAGCCCGTTGCACAGGACGGCTCCGGCCACGCCTTCGACCTTGATCTGGAACTGACCGATGCTGCCGTACCGGCTGTACCCGGTGGCCGGGGTTAGGTAACTGCCGCCGGACACCTGCACGTAGTAGGTGGTACCCGCCTTCACCGATCGCTTCAGGGTCGCGTTCATGCCGGTCGCCACGTCGTCAGTCGACCGCGCCACCGCGGGTGCACTCGTAGCCAGCAGCGAACCGTTCGCCGCGTACAGGCGGAGGACGATGTCGAGATTCGGGCTCACCGAGAAGGGCGTTGCCTTGAAGGTGGCGGTGCCCGAAGCCGCCGCCACGAACTTGAAGGTGTCGTTGTCGTTTGCCGACGAGATGATGCCGGAGCGCGAGGTGAGCAACGTGGTCGCCTTTCCGGTGGTGTTGCCGTGGTCGTCGGGCCGGACGACGGCACCGTGCTGACTCATCACAGCGAGGTCATCCTGGAATTGGTTGGCCCCGGTGTACTCGCCTTTGCTCCATTGTGAGACGGGCTGGTAGTACCCGGCGCCCATGATCGGTGCCCATGGGTCGTGGCCGAGGTAGTAGCCCTGGCCGCCGAGGCCATCATGTAGCAACCCCAGGTTATGGCCGACCTCGTGGGAGGCGCACTCGGCGATGAGCTTGGTGAGGTTGCTCAACTGGTCGGGGAAGCACCACGCCGGCTGGAAGTAATCGTGGAGGTCACCGTCGTTGAACGCGGAGAGATATGCGACTCCACCACATTGAGCGACGCAGTAGGGGAAGGCCTTCGTGATCACCAACCGCGTCCCGTAGGTCTGGTCGGCTGCCGAATCCCGCCGTATCGCCCCGACGGTGGGCTCCGCGGTCGTGACATTGACGTCGAACGGAGAGAAGTCCTCCGAGACGCGCTGCCAGATGCTCTGGATGGCATCCATCTCCGCATTGCTGAAGGAGTTGGGGTTGCCGTTGAGGTCGAACGCCACGGCGACGTACGGTTCCGGCAGGTTGACACCACCATAAATGTCCGGCAACTGCCACGCGGTGCCGGAGACGGTGTGGCCGGTGAAGTCCAGGTAGATCGTCCGCTTCGAGCCGGGCTTGCTGTTGAGCTTGAACGTCTGGTTGTAGGGGAAGGGCCCGGCGGCGACATCGTCATCGATGGAGGCGAGAAGTGCCGCATCGGGGACAGGCTCCACGAAGAATACGCGGCCGTGGAGGTCGAGATGGGCGGTGTCGTCCTCGGCGAGCAGATCGGTGAGATCGGCGACGCTCATCCCGTTGCGTGCCGCCGCCTCCGCCAGGGTGGCGTCGTCGAGCGCGAGCGCGTCGGCACCCGCGGACACTTCTTCGAGGAGTGGCGCCCCTGCCGGGTCGAATGCCTTCCGTGCCGATTCCGGCGCCGCGGCCGCAGCCGGCAACTCACCGCCGGGTAGGACGATATCGTCCTCGACGGGCTGGGTACTCGCCGCCAGCGGCGCCATCAGCGCCATTACCACCACCGCCACCGCCGCAACGACGGCCCAACGGCTCATGGTCGCTCTCAACCCGGTATGGATCCTCATCTGCCCCACCTCCTGCGAACGCGTCAGCGCGCCGACATCCTGGCGTTCGGAGATTGGTCCCGGTATCGCGACTGGCGCTGAAACCCGGGATCCCCCCACCCATGGTGTAGGCCCGCAGATTCTGTGCCGGGCAGTCTCGGCGAGTCTCGTCGCGCGGTCAAGACCATCCGTGTCACCGGAGGGAAAATGGGTACCCCGACCCACGATCCCGCACATCACGATCAACCTCGCGTACTGGTTACCCGATAGTGGATACTGATTCTCTGTCACACGCACCGGCTACGATCTGTGCATCACGGTGGCCGTAGCTCAGCTCGGTTAGAGCGCCTGGTTGTGGTCCAGGAGGTCGCGGGTTCAAATCCCGTCGGCCACCCCAAGCTTCCCTGGAGCGAACCGGGAGATGGTCGCGGTCGGTGCCCTCGGCGCCATCGGGCGGCTACCCTCCCTGCGGCCAGGTGGCTCCACGATGCCCGGCGACCCCAGCGCCGCCTTCCCCGCCAATTCGAAACGGAGACATCGACCGTGCACACCGACGTCACAGAATCCGGCCCCTACGAGCGCGTACTCACCCTGCGTGTCGCCGAGGAGGAGCTGGAGCCGGCCAAGGACAAGGCGGCGCGGAAGCTCTCCCGGCAGGTCAAGATCAAGGGCTTCCGGCCCGGCAAGGCCCCGCGCGCCATCGTGGAGCGCATGGTCGGCGTTGACGGGGTGCGCGCCGAGGCGATCGACGACGTCATGGGCGACCTGGTGTCAGAGGCCATCGACGAGGCCGGCCTGGCTCCGGTGGTCACCCCATCGGTCACCGACATCCACGACGTCGACGACGGCGTCGAGATCGAGGTCCGGGTCAC
>CAZOGW010000092.1:0-12037 GCA_964579415.1 uncultured Acidimicrobiaceae bacterium
ATCGACGCCACCCACGTCCGCATCGAGCTTCTCCCACGCCAAACCATCGACCTCGACGACGAACCCTGACTATTCACATGGTGGTGGGCGTGGGTCACCGGTCGAACCACTCGTCGGCTGCGAAGGCCTCACGGATCTCAGCGTCTCACCAGTTCGTGGACGCAGTGGAGATCCGCCGAGCTCGTGTAGCAGTGCGGTGAGAAGCGGATGCCCCTTCCCCACAGCGAACAGCGCACACCGGCGGCCCGTAGCCGCTCGAACATGGTCTCGTCGTCGGAACCGGACGTCGCCATGAGGATTCCCGACCAGTGACGCCGGTCCGGAGTGCGCAGCAGTTCCCATCCCTGGTCGAGGAGCAGCGCCGACAGTTCCGCTGTGGTGTCGAGGACGCGGTTCTCGACCGCCTGGCGGCCGGCGGTCAATACCAGATCGATGGCCGCCCACAGGCCGGCGATCCCCACCGCGTTCTCGGTACCCGATTCGAAGCGGCGCCCGTCGGCGGCGAGGATCGGCTCGTGATCGAAGTCGAAGGGGCGATCCACACTGAGCCAGCCGACGGCCGAAGGGTTGAGCGCCTCCATGGCGCCCGGCGACAGGTGCACGAAGCCGATCCCCAGCGGGCCTAGCATCCACTTGTGTGCGCTGGCGGCGAGCACATCGATCCCGTCACGATCGGCGTCGATGGTGAGCGCCCCGGCGGCCTAGGTGGCGTCGACGGCGAGGAGGATGCCGGTCTGACGACAGTAGGCACCGATCTCGGCGAGGTCGTAGCGGTAACCCGACGAGTACTGCACGGCGCTGATACTGATGAGCCGGGTTCGTTCGTCGGAGAGGTCCACCAGCGCCGCAAGGTCGGCATGCCCGTCGATCATGGGGACCTCGCGCAGTTCGATCCCGCGTCGGCGCAACCGGGTCCACGGATAGAAGGAAGTTGGAAGGGAACTCACCGGCCGGAACCACGACGTTGTCGCCCTCGACCCAGTCGATCCCGTTGGCCACGATGGCGAGACCTGTGCTGGTGTTCTGGGTGAAGGCCACCCGGTCGGCCTGCCCACCGATCAGTTCCGCCACCCGCCGGCGCGGCCCCTCAACCGTGCGTGCTTGCTCCTCGGACCCGGCAATGCCGAGGCGCTCGTGGTCCTGCAGCGTCTCGAGCATCGCCTCACGCACCCGGGTCGGGATGATCCCCACCGCAGCCACATCCAGGTAGACATGCTCGTCGGCCCCCGGGTAGAGGTCGCGGAACATCCCGGACCCCTCGCCCGCGCTCATCGAGTCACCCGCCTCGGGCCGATCACGGAGCTCACCACGATGGCGTCCCCTCACCGGCCGGTCCGTAGATATCTTCAAGCACCGGGTCCTCCTCCAGGGAGTCGATGGCATGTATCGATCAGGGCATCCAGCCACCCGAATGGTCGCCCAGCCGCGAACGCGGCTGGCAGGACATGACGGTTGCCCTCATAGGTCAACTCGCTGCTGTCCAGTCGCAGGTAGTCCGCCATCGTGGGCTCCACCCGCGCGTACGGAAACGCAGTGTTCATAGCGTGGACCAGCGCTGACCGCACTCCGCGGTGAACCCAGGAACGTTCTCGACGAGGTGGTCGGTTACCTCGGCGAGGATCTCGACGCTCCACGCGATGCCGATCATTTCCTCGTCAGCGGCGGACAGCAGGTGGTCGCGCAGCACCCGGGAGTACAGGACGTTGGCGTCGGCAAGGACGACCGGATGGGCTCGCCGGTACCGGCTGGCTCCCCTTTCGCGACCTGGTGCTGCTGGGCTTGTACAACACCGTCGACTTCCAGAAGTCGCCGCGCGCTCCCGATTGACCACCGCGTCCGCAAGTGACGCGCCCGAGGTGGACTCGAACCCACGACCTGCGGACAGTCCGCGTCTCGAAGCCGACCTTGAGGCGGCGGGCGCCTTCGCGCGCGCGCGCCGATCGCGACGTTCCGAGCACCTAATCCAGTATCAGTGGGAAGGCCATGCGCTGGAGCGCCTCGACGGCGGTCTCAAAATCGTGGACTTCGGCGATCGCACCGGACGGCGACTCGGCGTGGTCAAGACCAGGGGCCATGGCGAGGCTCTTGGTTCCGGCTGATGTAGATACGAACACGACCTCGGCATCCCGGCTCACGACTTGGTCCTCCACTGCGCGGCGGAGTGCGGCGAGGCCGGCGGCGGCGGTGACCTCGCACGAGATGCCCTCGGCGTCGACCAGGGCTCGATGGGCGTCGAGGATCTCCTCGTTCTCAAGCCGGCAGGCGAACCCGTCCGAGCCGCGGACCGCGGCCAGCGCCTGGTAGGTCGACTGCGGTGTGGCGATCGACGTAGCCACGGTGGGCGGCTCGGTCGGCATCTCCCGGAACACGTCGAGCCCGCTCCGCAGGGCGTCGTCGAGCGACCCGTAGGCCTCACCACCGCCGAGGCGCGGCCGGGTAGCAGTCAGCTCCATCAATGCAAGCTCCTCGAAAGCGCGGAAGATGCCGAAGAGGTTGTCGGCATGACCGAGTGGAGCGAACACCCAGTCGGGTGAGCGCCTGTCGAGCTGTTCCCACACCTCGAGGCCGGTCGTCTTGTAGCCGTCGGCCAGGTAGGGGTGGCTGCCCACCGGCGGGTCCACGTAGTTGCAACCGGGATACATGCCCCCCAGCTCGACGGCATCGCGCATGATCTGCCACCGATCCTTCTTCGTCGGCGTCGACAGCAGGTACGCCCCGTAGGACCTCGTCAGCGCCGCCATGATCGGGTCGATACCGCGGGCGACCAGGACGATGGCGGGCATCCCGAGCCTCCGGGCCGCGGCCGCCACCGCCGCAGCAGCGTTTCCCGTCGAGGCGACGATCATCCCGGGGGCGCCAAGCTCCCTGGCGTGGGCCGCCGCCAGCGCCGCCGCCCGGTCCTTGAACGACCAGGTCGGGTTGCGCGACTCGTCCTTGAGCCAGAGCCGACCGACCCCCCAGCGGTCAGCGAGACGGGGCAACTCCAACATCGGCGTACCGCCGGGCATCAGATCCCCTCCCGCCGGTTCGGCGACAGGCAGCAGGACACGAAAGCGCCACATCCCGCCCTGCACTCGAGCGGACATATCATCGAGCAGCCGGGACCGTGCCGCCTCCAGGTCGTATCTCGTGCGCAGGTTCGACGGGCGGCCGTTCTTGGCGCATCCTGAGCACCCGGTGAAGGCATCCTCGAACGCGCCTTCTTGGCCACACCTGATGCAGTCGAGGGCCACCAGCGCAGGGTTCAAGGGAGCACTCGGAGCGCCCGGCTCGACCGGGTCAGCATGTCGTAGCCGTCCTTGGTCACCACGATCATGTCCTCGACCTGCAGCCCAGCGAAGCCCAGCTCGATGTACGGGGTCTCGACGCAGAGCACCATGCCCTCTTCGAGGACGCTGTCGTCGCCTGGTGCCAGCAATGGCAGGTCGTACCCGGCGCCAGCGATGCCGATGCCGTGGCCGACGTGGGTCCGCTCGTAGTGCGGGATGCCGACGTCGCGAACCGCCTGGACGGCGGTGTCGAAGATCTCGGCGGGCTTGGCCCCGGGCCGGATGAGTTCCAGCGCCGCCTGCTGGCCGGCCAGCAGCGCCTCGTAGTACCGGGGTACCAGCCCTCGCGCCTCCCGGTAGGCGAACGTCCGGGCGACGTCGGAAGCGTAGCCCTCGTAGAAGGCTCCGACGTCGTATCGGATGACGCTCCCGTCCTCGACGACGGTGTCGGGGATGGTGGCGTTGCCCAGCGCCGTCCCGTACCCGACGCTGACGTTGGCGGACCGGACGGTGGCGTCCGACCGGGCGACGGCCATCGAGTAGGTCCGTGCCATCTGCCGCTGGGTGACGCCCGCGGCGGCGATAGACACGCTCTCCAGGATCGCCTGGTCAGTGATACGGGCCGCCTCTGCCAGCCGGGCGATTTCCGGCGCCGACTTCACGCTGCGCACCCGCCGCATCAGATCGGCGGCGTTGACCAGCTCGAACCTGGGCAGGGCGCGCTGGAGGTAGGGAGCGTCGGCTGGGTCGGCGTCGACCCCGATCTTCGCCGATGCGGAGCCGATCTCGGCGAGCACCCTCGCCACCACCGCCCACCGGTCGCCTGTGGCGGCGCGGCTCTCATGGTGGCGCGCCACCCACGCCTCGCGATCGGTGAGCACCGCGCCGTTCTGCCGCACGCGGTAGAACGTCCCAAAGGAGCGGACCTGAAGTGTCGGGTCCCAGTCCTCGAGGCAGAAGTCGAGCTCGACCGTCTGCAGCACCAGGTAGGGCTCCATCGTCCCCCGCTCGATCAGGGCGATGGCCTGGCCCGGCCGCTTGTACCGGGTGAGGTACTGTACGTTCGGCGCCTGCGTCACCAGCAGGATGTCGATGCCGGCTTCCCGCATGTGCTCCTCAAGCCGCGTGGCATCGAAGAGTGGCTGTGGTGTGGTCTGCATGGTGATCGTCCTACCTCCCGGGCTTGGCGCGTGGTCTGGTCATGGCTTCGAGATACGGGCTCACGGCCCGCTGATGGCGCGGCGGCACGGCGCCATCACCTCGTCGGCGAACATATGGAGCTGCTCCACGTACTCGTCAACGGTGTCGACGCAGAACGTGATGGCGGCGAGGTGATCGACACCGGACTCGTAGAGGTACATCACCTTCTCGATCACGGCCTCGGGGCTGCCGACCAGGTTGTTGGCCATGGCCAGCGCCGGGTCACGGCCGGTGTAGGCGAGGGACTTGCGATGGGTCACCATCCCGCTGGCCAAATAGCGGCGCTCGGCGACCTCCTGGGTGCGGTCGACGATACAGGCGAGCTGAGGCGCAACGATCAACGACGCCGGGTCGCGCCCCACCGCCGCGGCCCGTTCGCGGAGGATGACGATCCATTCCCGCAGCTCGGGGAGCGGACGCCAGCCGGGAATCCACCCCTGCCCGTGGGCGACGGCGCGGTCGAGCGCCCGCAGGTTGTGCCCGCCGACGAGGAGGCGGAACGGCTGGGATGGTGGCTTCGGATAGAGGCGTAGACCCTTGGCCTGGTAGAACCGCCCGGCGAAGTCCACGGTGTCGTCGCGGAGGAGGCGGGCGAGCAGGTCGAGCCCCTCGTCGAGCAGCTCGCCCCGGTTGAGCCCGTCCAGATCGGGTCGCGCCGCCGCGTACTCCTCCCGGTAGGCGCCGATGCCTACGCCGAGGAGCAGCCGGCCGCCGCTCAACTGGTCAAGGGTGCTGACCTGCTTGGCCAGAGTGACGACGTCGCGCATGGGCAGCACCAGCACCGCAGTGCCGAGCTCGACACGGGTGGTCACCGAGGCGATCGCCGCCAATACGGTGAGCACCTCGTAGAAGTTGGGCGGTTCGCCGTGCCGGGCGGCGACGTACTCCTGCGGCGAGTAGTGGTCATTGCCCCACACCGAGTCGTAACCAAGCTCCTCGACGAGGCGGCCGACCCTGACGAAGTCGCCGGCGGCAAAGAACGGCACCGGGTTGATCAGCCCTTCCATCGCGGTGGGGAGCGCCGGCCCGAATCTCATGGCAGCGCCCCCGGCCCGACGGTGGCGGTGACCCGGCCCAGGACGTCCCCGGCGAGCAGGTCGAGCGCGTCGTACAGCGTCTGACCGGGGGCGGGCAGCAGCCAGATGCCGACCTCGCCGACACCGGCGTCCGTAAGCACTGCCGAGATCCGGTCGGCCACCTGCATCGGCGTGCCCACCCAACAGAATTTGTCGATGAACTCGTCGGGAACGAGATGGGCGACGTCTCCGATCCTGTCGTAGTCGCGCAGCTTGTTGAATGCCTCCATCTCGTCGGGCACCCGCAGCCCGGCCCGCTCCACGAACCGCCGGTCGGGGTAGCTACCCCACAGCAGCTTGGCCACCATCAGGCGGCAGCCCTGCCGGGCCAGCTCCGGGTCGTCGTGGACGCACGTCTCGACTCGGGACATGATCCGCACCGATCGGTCGGCCCGTCCGGCACCGACCATCCCCGACCTCACCAGGCCCACCGCCTCGGCGATCTCTGGCGGATCGGCGTACGTGGCGACCATCACGCCGTCGGCCACTGCCCCGCCGAACTGGAGGATGCGGTCGCCTCGGGACGCCAGCCACAGAGGGATGCCGCGAGGCGGCGGGAAATGGAGGCGCGCCTCCCGGGCGATGACCTGTTCGCCCTCCAGGGTGACGACCTCTCCCTCGAGCATGCCCCGCATCACCGCGAACGCTTCGCGGAGGGCGACCAGGGGATGCCGGCGCTCGACGCCCATCGACCGGAACCCGGCGCCTCCGGCGCCCACTGCCACGGTGGCCCGGCCGCCGGACAGCTCGGAGGCGGTGGCAAGCGCCTGGGCGGACAGCGCCGGGTGCACCGCGTATGGCTCGACGACGGCAGCGCCGCTCCACATCCGCTCGGTGGCCAGCAGCGCCGCGGTCATCCGGATCCACATCTCCCGGAAGAACCGCTCGTTCGAATGCCACAGCGTGTCGAAGCCGTATGCCTCACACCTTCGCGCCAGGTCGGCCCACTCGGGAGTGGTCACCGTGGAGATCGACGGCGACGGAAAGCCGATGTGGAACACCGGCCTGCTCATCGCGCACCCCGCCACGTGTCGCTCCCCACCTGCCAGAACAGGACACGGTTGCCGATGGCGTCGACGACGGCGTACATCAACCACCCGAGCAGGCCGTAGGCGCCGATCAGCACGTAGACGGTCGCCGTCCGCAGTTGGAACGTGTTGAGGGCGATGAGGAACCCCAGCCCCCGGCTGCTGCCGACCAATTCGCTGACGACGACGCCGATCACGGCGAGCGTCGTCGCCGACTTCAGCCCGGCGAAGACACTCGGCAGCGCCGACGGGAGGGCGAGCCGGCGCAGGATCCCCCACCGCTTGGCGCCGAGCGACCGCATCAGGTTGACGGCGCGCGGGTCGAGGAAGGTGAGCCCGGAGACGGTGTTGACGAACACCGGAAAGAAGCAGACCAGGCTGGCCATCACCACTTTGCTCGACAGGCCGAAGCCGAACGCGACGACGAACAGCGGGGCCAAGGTGACCTTCGGGATGGTCTGGAATACGACGATGAACGGGCTGAACACCCGCCGAACGTAGTCGGAGGCGCCCAGCGGCAGGCCGAGGGCGAATCCGAGCACGGACCCGACGGCGAAGCCGATCACTGAGGCCAGCGCTGAGTCGGCCAGGTGGCGCCACAGGGTGCCGGACCCGAGCATCTGCACCGCTGCCGACCAGATAGCAGACGGCGCCGGGAGGATGATCGGCGCCACCCACTCGGCGCGGGCGATCAGCTCCCACACAATGAGGCCGACCAGGAACACAGCGACCGCGGCCACCGTCGGCGAAGGCAGGCGGCGGTTGGACCGCCGGCCCGGAGCGGCCAAGAGCTCTCCTGCCGGGTCGCTCTCGCCGTCCTGCGGATGCGTTTGCTCGATATCCACTGTCATTCCGGTTCCGTGTCCCGGTCGGCATCGTCCGGCAACGCCTGGCGGACCACCCGCTCGAACTCGACGAACTCCGCGGAGTAGGTGACATCGCGGGTCCTGGGGCGGGGCAGGTCGATGGCGAAGTCCCCGCTGAGGCGGCCCGGGCGGGGCGTCATCACCACGACCCGGTCGGACAGAAACACCGCCTCGGAGATCGAGTGGGTGACGAACACGACCGTGGGTCGCGTCGCTTCCCACAGCAGGAGGAGCTCGTGGTTCATCGATTCCCGGGTGAGCTCGTCGAGTGCTCCGAACGGCTCGTCCATGAGCAGGATCCGGGGTCGGTACACGAGGGTGCGCACCAGGGCGACCCGCTGCTGCATGCCGCCGGACAGTTCGCCCGGGTAACTCTTGGCGAAGCGGTCGAGGCCGACGGTTCGGAGGAGGTCGTGGGCGCCGGTCTCGAACTCGTCCCGCCGGTCGGTCAGGCCGCGCACCTCCATGGGGAGGAGGATGTTCTCGAGCACCGTGCGCCACGGCAGCAGCACCGGGTCCTGCTGCATGTACCCGACCGCTTCCGGACGAGGGCGCTCCATCGGGACGCCCTCGACCCGCACGCTGCCCGCGGACGGCCACGTGAGCCCGCACAGCATGTTGAGGATCGTCGACTTGCCGCATCCACTCTGGCCGACGATCGACACGAACTGGCCGGCGTCGATGTCCATGGACACCCGTTCGACGGCGACCAGGGGCTCGCCAGCCCGCGTGTCGAACACCATCCGGATCTCGCGCAGCGAGATGGCGGCGGCACCGCCCGGGCCGGCGTCAGCGGCTGCCTCGGCCATCACGGTCCGGTTGGGCGCGGGGTCATGTCGCCGTCCCCGGCTCGCTCAGGAGTGCGCTTCGACGTACTCGGCGGCGTCTGCTTCGACCTCGGCTTGGTCGAAGTCGTTGTAGTCGTCCACGTACTCGACGACAACCGCTTCGTCCACGTCGAACGCGGCAGGGTCCTGGATGAACGGCTCCTGTCCGGGGACGGTGAGAGCGAGGTACTCGACGTAGTCGCGCCACGACTCGGGGAAATACTCACAGTATCGCTGCCCCGCGTCGACGTCGAACAGTGGCCGGAACGAGTCGACCTGCGCCTGGCCGGCCGCCTCGTCGACCCAGAAGTCGGGAAGCTGGACGTGGGTCGCCGCCTCGGAGACGCCGTCGACGGCCACCAGGGCGTGCTGTGACTTGGCCCAGGCCCGGAGGAAGGAGGCGACGAGCTCGGGCTCCTCGGCGAGCGTGTCCCGCCGCACCGCGATGGCTCCTCCCGGGAAGCCCAGGGTCTTGTCCGTAGTCAGCGGGGTCACCTCGAGCCCGACACCGGCGAACCCGGCGAAGTCGGTAGCCGAGCCTCCGAAGGCGGCGATCCGCTCGGACTCGATCGCCTCGACGATGCTCGGCGTCTGGTCGCCGACCGGCACGATCTCGACCTCGTCAATGCCGACGCCGGCGTCGGTGAGCAGTCCGACGACCACGGGGACCTCACCGCCGGCGAGGTCGGTGATCCCGATGGTTTCGCCGCGGAGCTGAGCGACGTCGGTGATGCCGGAATCGGCGGGGACGACGAGACCGAAGGACGGACGCGAGTACAGCTCGCACACGGCGCTGACCTCGGCACCGCCGTCGATGGCGACCATCAGCGCCTCGATCCCGGAGAGTGCGAACTCGCCCTGCCCGGCGATGAGCAGCTGGATCGCCTCGGAGCTCCCGGAGCCGGATTCGAGGGCGACCTCGAGGCCCTCGTCGGCGAAGTAGCCGAGCTCGCGCCCGATATAGAGCGGGGCGTAGGCACCAGCGTGGTCGCCGCTCGGAGAGATGATCGTCACCTGGCGCAGCTCGCCCGACGTGGTGTCAGGCGCCGCCGTGGTGGCTTCTCCGCCAGCGGCTGTCGTACCGGCGGACTCGGAGCCACAGGCTGCGGCTACCAACATCACGGCGGCGATCAACCCGGTGCGCACCCAGGCATGTCCGGTTCTCAGGTTTCGACTACGACCCTCGTTCCACATCGCCGACCTCCTCTTACGGCTCGGTCAGGTCGACCGTCGCCTCGGAAGGTGCGTGCCGGCCTGCGGACACGACATTTTATCGAATATCGGATCGGTTCCGCAACTGGCAACATATGTCAAGGCATCGCGGGGGTCGCGGATGAGGAATCAGGCCAAGATGTCGAGCGGCAGCACCGCGGTGGCGCCGACGGTCGGCGTGTTGACCAGCTGGCTGATGCGGATGTCCACGGCGACGCTGCACAAAACGTAGGCCTGGGCCGGGGTGAAGCCGCGTCCCACGAGCAGATCGATCATCCGCAGCAGCGCCTGGCGCACCGCCGCTTCGAGCCCGTCGGCTCGACCCGGCTCCGACTGGCGGGGGGCGGTGCCCGTAGTGGCGACGAACGGGCGGCCCTCACCTGGCTGAGCACGCGGCCCGGTATTCTCGATCCAGGGCCCGTTCCCGGGGTCCCCTCCCCCCGGCCGCACGCGGATCCGCAGGTGCACGACCGAGCACATCTCGATCGCCGTGCCGCAGACCTCGCCGTCGCCTTGGGCGAAGTGGACATCGCCCACCGACACCAGGCCCCCGGCCACCTGGGCGGCGACGAGCAGTGTCGACCCCGCGGTGAGCAGCCGGCTGTCGACGTTCCCCGCGTTCTCCCGCGGCGGAAGCGTCCGCAGCCCTTCCTCTCCGACGGAACCGGCGGGCACCGCTCCC
This sequence comes from uncultured Acidimicrobiaceae bacterium, assembly GCA_964579415.1. Classification (GTDB taxonomy): domain Bacteria; phylum Actinomycetota; class Acidimicrobiia; order Spongiisociales; family UBA5794; genus CAZOGW01. The sequence continues at coordinate 10,161 of CAZOGW010000092.1, forward strand.
GAGGGCTCCGGTGACAGGGCACCCGCTTCGCGTTCGAGCGCGAGCATCCTGAGCTCCCGGCTCGGCGCAACACCAAGGGTGCCTGGGAACGCCGCTGCTGGGATCCTCACACCGGGGAGCTGGGGCGAGTCGGCGTAGGCGATACCGTGCAGGTCCCAATGCACGAGCAGGTCCTCGTCGATGTGTGTGCCGAGGAAACCGATCCGCGGTGAGCAGATGGTGAAGCCGCGATGCTCCCACGGATCCGGGATCACCTGCAGCACCTCGATCGCGAGCAGGTCCCCCGGCTCCACTCCTCGCACCGCCACGGGCCCGGTGAGCGGGTGAACGCGGCTGCGGTCGAAGCCGGCGATGTCGGCGGAGGTGGACCACCGGGCGACCTGGCCGTCGGTTCCGCTCCTCGTCCCGAGCACCACCGTGTCGCCAGGGTCGATCTCGACGATCGGCTCCACCCCCTCGTGCCACCGGTTGTGCCCGGTGCCGGGCTGCTCCCGCAGCGGTTGCGCCGGGTCGATCTCTACGACGTGTGTCTGGGCCATCTCCCGCTCCACTCGCCGGACGTCGGTTGTTCCCGAGGTCGCCGGCTCGATCGGATATGATGCATGTTATCTGTCGGCGGTGGACCCCCGACCGCCCATCTTTCGACCCCGTCGGGTGGCACATGATCGTGACCAGCTACGAGCCCAACACCGCAACCGACGACGCCGCCGTGAAGCCGGCGGCGTGGAAGCCGCAGCGCGCCCGCTCCCGCCAGACGATGGTGGAGTTCGTGAGAGACAGCCTCCGCAACGCCATCCTCAGCGGCGAACTCACTGGCGGGTCCCGGCTCGTCCAAGCCGACCTGGCCTCGGCGCTCGAGGTGAGCACGACGCCGATCCGGGAGGCGCTCCGCGAACTCGTCAGCGAGGGGCTCGTCCGCTTCGATCCCCACCGCGGCGCGGTTGTCTGCGAGACCAGCGCCGACGAACTGGAGGAGATCTATCAGATGTGCCGGGTGCTCGAGCCCATCGCCGTCCGCGAGGCGCTCGCCCGCGCCGACGACGCCCTCGTCACTGAGTTGCGGCGGCTGCACACCCTGATGATCACGGAGACCGACCCGGTGGCGTGGATGGACCTCAACCGGGGGTTTCACCGGGCCATCTACGAGTCCGCCGGCAAGCCGAGGCTCGCCGCGGTGATCCTGAACCTGAGGGATGCTCGCGCCATGTTCATCGGCCCGGTCCTGACCCGGAACCCGAAGCTGCTCCAGGAGGTCAACCACCACCACGACGACATCATTGCCGCCATCGAGCTCGGCGAGCCCGAAGCCGCGGTGGACGCGATCCTGCGCCATCTCAGCCTCGCCGTCGAGGTGATCAATCAGGACTGAACGAGCCGCTCAAGTCACCCTCGAGATGAGTTCGATCTCGACGGGACCGCCCAACGGCAGCGACGTATTGCGCTTGTCACTGTTTCGGCCTCACGCAGCACCCGCGAGTACAGAACGTGGCATGCGCAGGTCCAACCGGGTGGGCTCACCATTCCCGGTCGCCTCCGTCACTCGGTGAGGTTAAGTTCGTTCTGCAGTTCAGAGTGGTCCTCAAGCGCCGCACGGCGTCGAGGACGCTCGGCATTGAGGAACTCCCGGATGGACGCCACCTGGATGCGATGGTGTGACCCGACCTTGTGAAAGTCATGGCTCCCCTGGTCCATCAGCTGCCTGACCTGAGGCCGTGGCCCGCTACGAACCGGAGCAGTAACACCTGCGTTGTGCTCACCTCGCCCGTATGCACGAAACCCCCTGCGTAGCAAGGGGTTTCGTGGCTTCGTCCTGTCGTGGCTTGGCTCCGGGGGTGGGACTCGAACCCACAACCTGCGGATTAACAGTCCGACGCTCT
>CAZOGW010000093.1:0-7677 GCA_964579415.1 uncultured Acidimicrobiaceae bacterium
GAAGAGCCCCTGTCGACCGTGCCGATGGAGAACGTGGTCGTCAAGCGCAAATCTGTCATCTTCCGACGACCGTCATACCGTCTCGGCGAGGGCTCCATGCCTCTGTCAAGCCGATGGGTTTGCGGTGTTGCTTGACGACCCGGGCGGCATCCACCGATGGAGGCTGCCATCATCGCCCCGGTGAGAGTCACGAAACCCGTGGACGAGCCTGGGCGTCGGCGCCTCGCCGAACAGGTGAGCGCGGCGTCGTACGGCACAGTGCTCGTGATGGGCGCTCTGGCGGTGGTCAAGGCGGAAGACGTGGCCTCCGGTTGGGGATGGGAGCTTGTCACCGGGGTTGGTGTCGCCACCTGGGTGGCTCACATCTATGCGGAGGTGTTGGGCCATCAGGTGCGGAACGCCAAAGCCCGCCATGTGCACGAGGTGCGCGAGGCGATGGCCGACGGTCTGCCGATCCTTCTTGCAGCCTTCCTGCCCGCGGTCGCATTGGGGTTCGGTCGTCTCGGCGTCTTTGCCCCCAGGCAGGCTCTCTGGATCGCGGTGGCTGCGGCTTTCCTTCAGCTCGTGGCGCTGGGTGCCTTCGTGGGAGCCGTCGACCCGGATGAGAACTCCAGCTCCTGGCGCTACGCGGCCATGACGGCTGCGTTCGGTGTTGCCGTCGTCGTCATCCTGGTCGCGCTCGGCCACTGAGCGACCGAGCGCGCTCCTGACTTGGCATGGCCGATCACCCTCAGCCGTGCCATCGGGCAGGCGACAGGAACGAGAGGCTCAGGGCGACGGGCCAAGCCTCCATCTGGGGCGGGAGGATCGACCGCTCGGCGGCGGTCAGCCCGGTCTCAGCAGGAGGGTCAGGTAGGCCCGGAGATGGCTGAGCTGGTCGCGTAGCTTCAAAGGGTCGTCGGTGGCCCGGGCGAGGATGAAGCCTCCCTCGAAGATGGTGAAGACCTGGTCGGCCAAGCTCTCGAGGTCGACGGGGAGAGCGGGCGGTCGGGAGGCGGCGGCTTGCTGCAGCTTGTCGAGGATGCGTTCCCGCCACCGGCTGATCGCTCCAAGGATCACCGCCTCCGAGTTGGCCTGGTCGGGGATCTGCTCGTAGACGAACGACACGAAGAGGCAACCGGGCTGGGTGATGTCACCGGCGCCGATGTCGTCTTCGAATCCCCGGAGGAACTCGATGAGCTGCTCGGCCGGGTCCGGCGTCAGCGCCTCCGCCCGCGTCATGAACTCCTCGAGGACGGCGGCGTCCATGCGGGCGTAGCGCTCGAGGAGTGCCTTGCCCAGGGCGGCCTTGCTGGGGAAGTGGTGGAAGAAGGATCCCTTGGAGGCTCCGGTGGCATCGAGGATGGCGTCCACCGTGGTGGCGGTGTACCCGCGTGCCAGCACCAGGTCCTCGGCGGCTTCGAGGATCCGCTCTCGTGTGTCGGGGGTGGGGGTGATGGCGCTCATGGATCTCACGATACCACTTGACAGACCGACTAGTTGGTCTATACGGTTAGACCGACTAGTTGGTCTAGTCCATGCGAGAGCGAGAGAGAGCTCATGACAGCTACCACCGTGATCGAGTCGTCCACCGGGTTCGACGGCCTGAGGAAGTCGGCCGACCTCGAGCTGTTCACGCCGGGCGACGAGGGCTACGACACGTACCGCACGACATGGAACACGGCCGTCGAGCACCGGCCCTTGGCGGTGGCGGTTCCGGACTCGGCGGCGGGTGTGGTCGACGTCGTCAACTACGCAAGGGAGAGCGGCATGTCGGTGGCGATCCAGTCGTCCGGGCACGGGCCGACACGCCCCGCCCGGGACGCCATCCTCGTCAACATGTGCCACATGACCGAGGTGAGCCTCGACCCTGTGAGCCGGCGGGTGCGGATGGGCGGCGGCGCCAAGTGGCAGGCGGTGCTTGACGTGGTGACTCCTCACGGCCTGGCACCCCTGCTCGGCTCGACGCCGGACGTCTCCGCGGTGGGCTACACACTCGGAGGCGGGCTGGGTTGGCTGGCCCGCAAGTACGGGACATCGGCCGACAGCGTCGTCGCCTTCGAGGTGGTCACCGCCGACGGACGAGTGCTCCGGGCGGCGGCGGACGAGAACCCCGAGCTGTTCTGGGCGCTGCGTGGAGCTGGTGCGGGCCACCTGGGAGTGATCGTCTCGATGGAGGTTCAGCTCTATCCCATCGCCCAGGTCTATGGCGGGAACATGTTCTATCCGGCCGAGATGGCGGTCGAGGTGATACGGCGCTGGCGGGATTGGCTGCCCACGGTTCCCGAGAGCCTCACCTCGGCGGTGTCGTTGATCAACTTCCCCGCAGAGGAGGGCATGCCTGCAGAGATCAGCGGCAAGCCGTTCATACTCGTCCGCGGCGCCTTCGACGGCCCCACCGAAGAGGGAGAGAGGTTGCTCTCGTACTGGCGGGACTGGAGGCGCCCCGAGCTGGACATGTTCGGCCCGCTCCCGTTCGACCGGATCGCCGAGGTCAGCGACGATCCGCTGGAGCCGATACCCAACGAAGGTACCGGCCTGTGGCTGCGGTCCCTGAGCGACAGGTCCATCGCCGACCTGGCGGCCGCCGTGTTCACCGGGGAGCCGGAGCCGCTGCTGGTGATGGCCGAGATGCGCCACATCGGGGGCGGGGCCGTGGCGCGCGGCTCGGCGGTTCCGGCGGCTTTCGGCAACCGCGATGCTTTGATCCTCCTCGAGCTGGTGGGTGTCACTCCCACCAGAGATCTCGTCTCCAAGGTCCGGGAGGTGATCGCAGGTGTCCGGCGGAAGATCGCACCCGACCTGACCGGAGGCCGCTACCTCAACTACACCGAGGGTGACGAGCGGCGGTACGGAGTGCGCCAGGGTGTGGCGGCAGGTGCCTACGAGAGGCTGGCGGCGCTCAAGTCGCGCCTCGACCCAGGGAACCTGTTCGACCACGGCCTGGACGTCACGAGCTGACAAGGGCCCTGCCGTGGTCTCGGTTGGTTGGTGTTACACACCGGCTGGAGTGGGTCCGGTCCGTTCCCGTTCGACGATGTCGCCGACGGCAGGCGCCGCCCCGGCGGCGAACTGCTCGGTGGTTGCGGAGTCGTCCCCGCCGATGATGAAGGCGCTGAGGCCGTGATCGAGGGCGAGGTCGGCGATCTGCTCGACCCACGCATCGGGGCCGTCGAAGCCCTGCGCCGACACGTGGCCGCGGCCGAGGACGCGCTCCTCAGCGGTCTCGAGGCAGACGAGCGCGTCCTGCTGCGGGATCTCCTCAACAAGGCCGCCGGCGCGGGCGCCGACGGAATCGACGCCGTCGACGCGTGCGAGGTCGACTGACCCAGCAGACTCTCCGAGCCCTCAGCTCACCGTAAGCAGTGTCGGGCCGCAGGTGGCCGGAGCAATCCGGGGCGTGCCCGGCGGAACCGTGGCGTCTGGCATCTCGGTAACGGGCACCGACTCCCAGCGCGAGGTGGCGTCACGCCGCAGGGTGGGGGCCAGATCGCGGAGCTCGGCGGCGGTGAGCCCGTCGGCCTCGAGCATCACAGCCACTCCGCCCTCCTCCCACACGAGCGCCAGCGGCCTACCCGGGAGCTGGCGTACCCAGGCCGGTCCGCTCTCGACACTGGTCCGGGTGAGCGGCCCGGCCGCCAGTGCCGGGAGCGCCGCCACCGGGCCTCCCGGCATCTGCCGCAGCGCCACGAGGTGGGTGATGCCGTCGACAGCTACCTCGAAGGACACCTGGTAGAGCGGGCTGCTGTAGGGGCCGGCGCCGTGGTCCGTCCAACCGTCAGGAAGCTGCACGTCGACATGGCGGCCCACGATGCCGAGGCCGGCCAGCAGCGCCAGAGCCTCGTCGTTCCAGCGCGGCTCCTCGGCCGACGAGAGCAGCACCACAGTGGCGCAGGCATCGGTGTGCGCATATGCCGTTACCGCGTTGTCGACGTCATCATCCAGCAGGAACGTCCGGTCGCCGACGAGACGGGAGTCCACCGAGGTCCATACGTCACCCGTGGAGGGCCGCACCGACAGCCGGTAGGTCGCTCCCGAGGGCGACTCGACCAACCCGGCGGCCGTGCCTCCGTCCGTTTGTGACGGCGTCGTCGCGGACACGTTCACGTCCACGACGAGGGCATTCTCCGGGGCGAACAGCAACTCGAGCGAGCCCTGCTCACCGTGCGTGGTGTCGGACGGCTCCGCGGTCGGGTCGCCGGCGGTGGTATCGCCCCCCAACAGCCAGAAGGGCACGCCGAGAATCACCAGGACCGCCACTAGCGCGGCCACACCTACGAGAGGCCCACGCAGGCGGGACGGTCGTTCTTGTCGGCGGAGGGCGACGCCTCCGGCAGCGTCCGGGAGTCGTGCCCCTGCGGCGTGAAGGTTGGTGCGGATGCGCTCTTCCAGATTGGTCATCTCGTTGCTCCAAGGTCGATGGCGAGGCGGTCGAGGGCCCGTGACAGTCGGCTCTTGACGGTGCCCTCGGATATGTCGAGGGCGGTGGCCACCTGGGCGGTCGACCAGTCGAGGTAGTAGCGGGCGACGACCACCGGCCTCAGGCGTGGCGAGAGCCGGCCCACCGCGGCGACCACATCGAGGTCGGGCATGGGCTGGTCGCGACGTCCTTCGGCATCGATCTGCGTCAGCACCTCGTAACGGCGCTTGCGGTACAGGCCGCGGACCCAGTTGAGGCCCACCCGGTAGGCCCAACCCTCGGGTCGCTCGTAGCCGCCGATCTTCGCCCAGTGGGTGAAGGCCCGGGTCATCGCTTCGTCGATGGCCTCGTCCGCCATTGCGATGTCACCGACGGCCAGCGCCAGCGCACGACGCAGTGGGTCACGCCACTTCGCGTAGAAGTCGTCGAACCCGGGTGCGCCCGACGTCCCCAACCTGTCACTCACTGTGATGATCTCCACCGTCACGTCCTGTGAACCGTCGGCGTAACACGCGCTCGCGGGCCGATCGGTTCCCTCGCGGTGACAGGCGGATCACATACACGTCACCGCGGCGATGAGAGCACCCAACGGGCGATCTGCGCCACGGCGTCGGTGCCGCCGAGGCGGAGCATGATGCCGCCGGCGGACGGGGAATCGAAGCGTCCCACGTAGCAGGTGTGGTCATCGACGATGACGACGTCCTGGGAGCCTGCCGCGCCGTCCCGGATCTCGACACCGAGGTCGCGGAGGCTCTCCAGGGCGGGTTCGTCCCCGTCGCCCGGCGCGACGACGACCCTCGCCTGCAGGCCCCGGGCGACGGCTTGTGAGAGCGGCCCTGCCAGCCGCATCGCCGCGCCTGCGCCGGAAAGCGACGGGACCACCACCACCCGACTCCCCGCCTGGATGGCGTCCGCCTCGAACCGGGCCGGTAGCTCGCCGGCCCCCAGGATCTCGGGAACGCCGAAGGCGGCGTCCTGATCTGCCTTGAACGGTGTGGACAGGGAAGCCAGGTCGTCGTCGAGGACCCCCCGGGCGTCGATCGTTGCTACCGAACCGGTGCGTATCAGCGTGGCGAGCTCCCGCAGCGGGCCGCCGCGAGCCGTCCGGATCGTCTCCGCGTTCGACACGACGAAGAGATGGCCCGCGTTGCGGGTGACGGCGACGTTGAACAGTCGGAGACCGGCACGGCTCCACGGGTTGGCGGAGCGCCGGGCGCGGGCCACCCAGCTCCCGCCGTCGCCGTCCTCCACCAGATCGAGGACCACCACCGGGAACTCTCGGCCCTGGAAGGCGTGGGCCGTCCCCACCTGCACCGCCAACCCGCCCCCGCCGTTCACGTGGGCGCGGCTGAGTTGGGCCTGGAACCGGTACGGCGTGATCACACCGACACCCTCGAACCCGTGGCGGAGGGCGATCCCGTAGGCCAGCGCGGCACCGGCCGCCCACCAGCCGCGCCCGCCGCCGGGTCCTCGCTGCGCCGCTCCAGCCTCCTCCAGCCCGGAAGTGTCGACCACGACGATCTCCGGCCCGTCCGATGCCGGCGGTCCGGCGCGGCCGTGGCGCAACTGGCCCCGGTACGTGATCGAGTTGGCGAGGCGCATCGTGGCTTCGCCGAACCGGTACTGGGCGCGCAGCGTCACGCACCCTTCGGTGTGCAACGCGTCGGCGGCGCTCCTGATCCCGAGCAGGGAGAAAGGATCGGAACGGAGCCACGGTTTCGTCGCCGCGGTGATGTCGACGTCGTCGCAGCGCGAGATCGGCCAGTTCTGCTCGAAGTCCCCGATGAGGGTGCATCCGATCCGGGCCTTGGTCATGGCGGCGTACACGTACGGCGGCAGGGCGGCGGACGCCTCGTCGATGATGACGTGGTCGAAGGACCGGCCGATCAGGCCCCGGTGCAGCACGAGTTGCGCCAGCGTGGTGCCGAGGACTCTCGCCCCGGCGACCACCGAGTCCTCCAGGCCCTCGAGGCGCTGCCGGCAATCCTCGATCCGGCCCAGCAGCCGGTTGATCTCGGACCGGGCCTTGCGGGTGGCGCGCTTGGGGCTCCTCCTCTCGGCGAGGAGAGCGTCGACCGAGCCGCAACGGTCGATGTGGGAGGCAAGCTCGCGTTCGTCGTCGGACAGGTCGGGATGATCCAGGGTGCCGGCCTGCTCCCGGCGCCGCAGCAGGTCGGCGAGCGAACCGGCGTCGTGGCCCGCCAGCAGCTCGCCGATGCGCCGTCGCACCTCCGGGGCCGTGGCGGCGCGGATCTCGTCGATCTCCTCCTGCAGCCGGGACACCTCGGAAGCGATGTCCTCATGCCTCACCAAGACGGCGTTGCCGGCCACCAGGTGGGAGTGATCGGAGACCTCCGGGATCGTGGGGTTCCCCACCCGGAGGATCTCGCCGGGCCGGAAGGTGCCCGCCGCCCGGGCGACATGGAGGATCGCCTGGTCCACGGCGACATTGGTGTTCGACACCACCGCCACGGTCTGGCCGCTGCGGAGAAGCCGGGTGACCGCCGTGCCGATGACGCGGGTCTTGCCGGTGCCCGGCGGACCCCAGACGGCGGCGACCCCCGGAGCGGCAATGGCCCCCAGCGCCTCCTGCTGCTCGGGGTTGAGCTCCTCGTCGGGGACCGATGGCCCGCCGCGGAGCCCGTTCCCGTCGAGCATGGTCGCCGCCAGCCCGGGCTTCTTGCACTTTTCCAGGTACTCGGTCAAAGCTTTCGGTATCAGGGTCGGGTCGATCTCGATGTGGAGGTGCACGGTCGACTGCACCGGCGGCTCCCCGATCAGGGCGACGACGGCCTCGGTCGGTGAGGCGTGGTGGACGCCGACGGGGGATCGCTCGTCCTGGTCCGTCGGCGGGGCCAGGAAGAGCTCACCGGGCGGCATCTCGGTCAGGTCCCGCGAAGGCGCCGCCACGCGGAACACGCCTCGGCCCGCCGGGTCCTCGACGGCGCGACCGATGGGGACGACCCGCACCTCCTCCTCGGCCGCCTCGAGCTCAGCCCTCGCCGCCGCCACGACATCATCGTGCGTGCGCACCGCCGCAGGGCTGGCGCGGTCGGGGACCAGGTCGTCGGGTGTCTCGTGGCCGTCGCTCACCGCAGCACCGTAGACGGCACACGTCCGAAAGTGACAGACGCCATCACTGCGCTCGCCGCAAGATCGCCACGGCGAAGTTTGGGCTGTGGAGGACGCTGAGCGGCGTCGGGAACCCTGGGTTCGAACCGGGCTGCGAAGTTTGGGCCGTGGAGGACGCTGAGCGGCGTCGGGAACCCTGGGTTCGA
>CAZOGW010000093.1:7777-12033 GCA_964579415.1 uncultured Acidimicrobiaceae bacterium
CTGCGAAGTTTGGGCCGTGGAGGACGCTGAGCGGCGTCGGGAACCCTGGGTTCGAACCGGGCTGCGAAGTTTGGGCCGTGGAGGACGCTGAGCGGCGTCGGGAACCCTGGGTTCGATGGGTCTGGCCCGCGCCCTCACCGAGGTTCATCGGGCGGAGTAGCGCTACGCCGCAAGATCCGCGAGTACGGCGAGTGCGTAGTCGACCAGTTCGTCGGGGGTGAGCGACCGCCCGTGGCTGATGGCAGCCTCGTATGCGTGCATGCCGAGGCGCTCCCGTAACAACGCCGCGTCCTCGATGAGCCGGGCCTCCTCCTCGCCGTACGTCTCCAGCGGGGCATCGATGGTGCCGCCGTAGACGACGGCCGCCTCCTCGCCGGCATCGAGTCGCACCAGCAGGCGCACCAGGTTGCGCAGCGTGGTCCACTGGTGGCCCCAGTCGGCGAGGCGGCGCCACCTCTCGATCACCGTGGCGAATGTCGCCACCGCCTCACCGGGGTCGCCGTGGCGGGCCTGCATCGAGGCCAGGGAGACCTCGGCGACCGAATGCACGAAGTCGCTGCGGATGGTGGCGGCGATGTCCACGGCGCGCCTCATGTGGGCGATGGCCGCCTGCGGGTCGCGGTCGAGGAGGATCTCCCCGTCGACGTACGCCGACCACGCCAGCAGGGTGGGCGCCCCGCAGTGGAGGGCGATACTGCGCACGCCTTCGGCCGTGGTGATGGCGAGGTCGTGCTCGCCTGCGTAGGAGTGGGCCATGGCTTGGACGGCGAGGGCGAGGGCGCCGCAGAAATCGTCCCCCGCCTCCCCGGCCAGGGTGACGGCAAGCTCCGCCTCGGTGACCACGTCGGCGAGGCGGCCCATCTGCAGCGAGACGTCGGCGGCGATCTCGTGGATGTGACGCACCGCCAGCCGATCGCTGCCACGGAGGTCCTTTCCTGCTTCGGTCAGACCGAAGGCGGCATCCGGATCGCCGCGGTTGAGGGCGGCCAGGGCGGCCGAGGCGTACACGACCGGCCAGCGCGGCTCCCCCGGGTCGGGGATGGCGTCGAGTGTCTGCTGCGACCACCCCAGCATCTCGCCACCGAGGGGGATCCCGGAGAAGTAGTAGAGGGCGCCGTGGAGTCGCGTCAGTGACGCCACGTCCCCGTGGCGCAAGGCGTTGCGGTGCGCCATCCGCAGGTTGTCGAAGTCCCGCTCCACCACTGCGATCGCCGCCGGCTCCTCCGGTCCCTGCACCCGCCGGCTCGCCTCCTCGGCCCGATCGACGAACCAGCGGGCATGGGCGGCCCAGGTCTCGGTCTGGCGGCCGCGCTGTTGCAGCCACCCGGCGCCGATCTGGCGCAGCACCTCGAGCATCCCGTAACGCCCGGTCGCCGGGTCGAGGCGCAGCAGCGACCTGTCCACCAGGTCACCGAGGAGCCGCCGCGTCGCGCCGACGGGTGCGCCGAACACGGCGGCTGCCGATTCGGCGTCGAACCCGCCCCGGAAGCAGGACACCGTATCGAAGAGGAGCCTGCCCTCCGGGTCGAGGAGCCGGTAGGTCCAGGCCACCGTCTCCGGGAGGCTCTGGTGGCGCCGGTCGGCCGTCCTGCGGGAGGCGTGCAGCACGTCGCCGGGGATCTCGCCGGCGATGAGGTCGAGGGGTACCGTACGCAACTGGGCGGCGGCCATCTCGATGGCGAGCGGCACCCCGTCGAGCGCGGCGCAGATGCTCTCCACGACCGCGGCGGTCGACTCGTCGTGGCGGAACGAAGGTGAAGAGGCACGAGCCCGGTCGGCGAAGAGGCGGGCGGCGTCACTGAGACCGTCGCCGGCGTCCAGAGCGAGCGGCATCACCGGGTGGACGTGCTCCCCGTCGACGCCGAGCCGCTCCCTGCTGGTGGCGACGCTCCGCACCCCGGGGCAGTGCAGTGAGACCTGCTCGACGAGGACCGCCGCCTCCTCCACCAGTTCGTCGCAGTTGTCCAGTACCAGCAGCATCCGGCGGGCGCGCAGCGCGGCGACGATCCCCTCGAGGGTGGGGGCGACAGGCCCGGCGGCGATGCGGTTGGCCACCGCGGCGGTCACGGCCGATCCGTCGGCGAGCGGGGCCAGCGGGATCAGCACCGCCCCGTCGGGCATGGTGGGCCCGATGCGGTGCGCCAGTTCGAGGGCGAGGCGGGACTTCCCCACACCGGGCGGTCCCACCAGCGTGACGATGGAAGCATCACCCACCAGCGCGGTCAGTTCCTCCACCTCGGTGCCGCGGCCCACGAAGCTGGTGGGCCGGCGGGGCAGCGAAGGCATCGTACCGATGGCTGGAGGCGGCGGGCGCAGGATTGCGTCCTGGACGTCCCGTGCCCGTGGCGAGGGCTCCATGCCGACCTCGGCGAGAGCGTCGTGGAGCCGGTCGAGGGCCCGCATCGCCTCGGCGTTGCGGCCGGTGCCCGCCAGCGCCCTCGCCAGCAGCAGCCAGCCCCCCTCCCGCAGCGGATGGGCCGCCACATGCGACTCCAGCTCGGCGACCGCCGCAGTGGCCTCACCGGAGGCGATCAGCAACTCGAACCGGCGCTCGACGGCGGCCAGGCGCATCTCGTCGAGGCGCACCGCCTCGGGGCGGATGTGCTCCCGGTCGGCGAGCCCGGCGTAGGCGTCACCCGACCACAGCCCCAGGGCCTCGTCGAGCCGGGCCAGGGCGTCGACCGGGTCGGGCTGGTCTTCCGCCTCGGCCACCAGGCGCTCGAAGCGGCGGGCGTCGATGTGCTCGGCGGGGACCGCGAGCGTGTACCCCGCCGGCGTTGCGGCGATCGCGTCCGGGGACCCGAGGAGGCCGCGCAGTCGCGAGACGTGTGCCTGCAGCGAGCGGTGCGCCGTCGGTGGGGGGTTGTCGCCCCAGAGGGTGTCCACCAGCCGGTCGGCCGGTACGGGGCGGCCGCCGGCGGCGGTCAATCCTGCCAGGACGAGGCGGAGCGTCGGGCCGGCGACAGGCACCTCCCGAGCATCCCGGTGGACGCGCAGCGGGCCGAGAACGTCGATGCGCGGCGACGGGTCCATCCTCAGTGCAGCTCCCTCCAGGCGCCGCATGGTATTGCGGTTGCCGGCCACAACGCCGCCACAACAGATCCACAACACCTCCCGGGTACGTTCCGCGGTGCCGGCCCGGCGCCGGCAACACCGAAGAGGAGAGAGAGATGACCCTGACACTGCAACCCGCCCTCGAGGCGGAAGAGATGACCGAACGGATCCTGGCGTCCGTGATCGCCACCATGGAGACGTTGACGGTCTCGCTGGGCGACATGCTCGGCTACTACGCCATCGTCCGCGACCACGACGGAGTCACGTCCGGTGAGTTGGCGGCCGCCGCCGGCACCGCCGAGCGCTACGCCCGGGAGTGGCTGGAACAGCAGGCGACGATCGGCATCCTGCACGTCGCCGACGTGACCGCCGCCGCCAAGGACCGCCACTACACGCTGCCGGCCGGCCACGCCGAGGCGCTGGTGGACACCGACAGCCTGGCATACATCACGCCGTTCGCCCGTATGGTGGCCGCCGCCGGCGCCCGCCTCGGCGACATCGCCGAGGCCCACCGCACCGGTGGAGGGGTCTCCTGGGACGACTACGGCGACGACATGCGCCAGGGTCAGGGCGCCGCCAACAAGCCGATCTTCGTCAGCCCGCTCGGCTCCGAGTGGTTCGCGTCGATCCCCGAGATCCACGCCACGCTGAGCGACGGCGGCCGCGTCGCCGACATCGCCACCGGCTTCGGCTGGTCCGCCATCGGCCTGGCGCTGGCCTACCCGGAGATCCACGTCGACGGTTTCGACGTCGACGGGCCCGCCATCGAAGCGGCCCGGGCCAACGCCGAAGCGGCGGGTGTGGCCGACCGGGTCCACTTCCACCACGCCGACGCCGGCGAACTCGGCATCGGCGGGCGCTACGACCTGGTCACCGCCTTCGAAGCGATCCACGACCTGGCCTACCCGGTCGAGGTGCTGGCGACGATGCGGTCCCTCGCCGCCGAGGCCGGCCTGGTGGTGGTGATGGACGAGGCGGTCGCCGACGCCTTCGGCGACTTCGACAACCAGATCGAGCAGCTCATGTACGGGTACAGCAACCTGGTGTGCCTCCCCGACGGGATGTCCCACCCCGGGTCAGCGGGCACCGGCACGGTGATGCGCCCCGGCGATCTGCGCCGCTACGCCACCCAGGCCGGGTTCACCGACATCGAGGTCCTCCCCATCGACGCCGGCCTGTTCCGCTTCTACAAGCTGGTCTGA
>CAZOGW010000094.1:0-11854 GCA_964579415.1 uncultured Acidimicrobiaceae bacterium
TGCGGCGCTCGCCGAAGCCGGGAGCCTTGACGGCCACCGAGTTGAACGTGCCGCGGATCTTGTTGACGATGAGCGTGGCCAGGGCCTCGCCTTCGATGTCCTCGGCGATCACCAGCAGCGGCTTGCCCGACTGCATGACCTTCTCCAGCACCGGGAGCAGGTCCTGCACCGAGGTGATCTTGGAGTTGACAATGAGGATCTGCGGATCCTCCAGCACCGCCTCCTGGCGGTCCGGGTCGGTCACGAAGTACGGGGAGATGTAGCCCTTGTCGAACTGCATGCCCTCGGTGAACTCGAGCTCGACCCCGAAGGTCTGGCTGTCCTCGACGGTGATGACACCCTCGTTGCCCACCTTCTGCAGGGCGTCGGCGATGCGCTCGCCGATGGTGGTGTCGGCAGCCGAGTTGGCGGCGACGTAGGCGATCTTGCCGTGGTCGTTGGAATCGACCGGGGTGGCGATGTCGCCGATGGCCTCGACGACCTTGTCGACGGCCTCCTCGATGCCCCGCTTCAGCTCGAGCGGGTTGGAGCCGGCGGCGACGAGGCGGAGCCCGCCCTGGACGATCGCCTGGGTGAGCACGGCCGAGGTGGTCGTGCCGTCACCGGCCACGTCGTTGGTCTTGTTGGTCGCCTCGTAGGCGAGCTTGGCACCCATGTTCTCCCATGGGTCCTCGAGCTCGATCTCCTTGGCGATGGTGTAGCCGTCATTGGTGATGGTGGGGGCGCCCCACTTCTTCTCCAGGACGACGTTGCGGCCCTTGGGTCCCAGCGTCACCTTCACCGTGTCGGCCAGCTTGTCGACGCCCGCCTGCAGCTTGCGCCGGGCGTCCTCATTGAACTTCAGTTCCTTGGCTGCCATGTGGTCTGTTTCCTCCTAGGCCAGGGTGGCGAGAACGTCGCGGGCGGACAGGACGAGGTACTCCTCGCCGTCGACCTTCACCTCGGTGCCCCCGTACTTGGAGTAGAACACGGAGTCACCGACGGCCACGTCGAGAGCGACGCGGTCGGTTCCTGCCTCGTTCCAGTTGCCGGGGCCTACGGCGATGACTTCGCCGAGTTGCGGCTTCTCCTTGGCGGTGTCGGGGATGACGAGCCCACTGGGGGTGCGGGCCTCGGCCTCCTCGACAGGCTTGACGACGATGCGGTCGCCGAGCGGCTTCAGCTGTGCCATTCGACTCCTCCTTGTGGTCAGGGATGCGTTAGCAGTCGAATGCTGCGACTGCCAGAGGATAGCACTCTGTGGGAGTGAGTGCTAAACGAGGTGCAAGGGGAGTGCTAGAGCAGGAAGTACTTGGTACTTGGTAGTCGCGGCTACCAAGTACTAAGTACCAAGTACCAAGTTCGGATCCACGTCGGCGCCCCAGTCCGTCGTCTCCCCTCGCTCCAACCGGAACGTCGCTGCGGCGGCGATCATGGCGCCGTTGTCGGTGCAGAGGTGGGGGGAGGGGAGATAGAGGTCGACGCCGCGGCGCTCGGCTTCCTCGGCGAGGCGGTGGCGGAGGCGGCTGTTGGCAAGGACTCCCCCGCCGCCGGCGACGCAGCGGGCGCCGGTGTCGTCGACGGCGTTGAACGTCTTCTCCACGAGCACGTCGACGACAGCCTCCTGCAGCGAGGCGGCCACGTCGGCGAGCGGGGGCAGCTCACCGGCCTCCTTGGCCTTCTCCAGGTAGGTGACCACCGAGGTCTTGAGGCCGGAAAACGAGAACTCGTAGCGGCGGTCGCGCAGGGCACGCGGGAAGCGCACCGCGTCCGGGTTGCCGGCCTGCGCGGCGCGATCGATGGCGGGCCCGCCCGGGTAGCCCAGGCCCATGAAACGGGCCAGCTTGTCAAGCGCCTCGCCGGCGGCGTCGTCGATGGTCGAACCCAGGGTCTCGTATTCGCCCCAGTCGCGCACATGCACGATCTGGCTGTGCCCACCGGAGGCCAGCAGCACGATGGCCGGCGGCCCGTAGCCCTCATGGTCGAGGCGGGGAGCGAAGAGGTGGCCTTCCATGTGGTCGATGCCGAGGAACGGCTTGCCCAGCGCCCAGGCAAGCGCCTTGCCGAAGGAGAAGCCGACCACGAGCGCCCCCACCAGGCCGGGCCCGCGGGTGGCGGCGACGGCGTCGATCTCGGCGGGGTGGACCCCGGCCTGGCGCAGCGCCTGGTGCAGCAGGGGGCGGATGGCCTCGACGTGGGCCCGGGCGGCCACCTCGGGCACCACCCCGCCGAAGCGGGCGTGGGCCTCGAATTGTGTTCCCAGCACCGAGGACCTCACCTGGTAGCCGGAGACGACGGCAACGCCGGTTTCGTCACAACTCGTCTCGATGCCGAGGATGACCGGGTCGCTCATCCGGCGGCCCTCTGCACCCCGGCGAGGGCATGGCGGATACCCTGCAGCCGGGCGGCGTAGTCGGGGCCGTCGATGTCGGTGGCCCACATGATGAGGGCGTCCTCGTCCCGGTAATAGTGCTTGCGCACCCCCACCGGCGCCAGGCCGAACTCGCCGTAGAGCCGCTGGGCGCCGCGGTTCGACATGCGAACCTCCAGGGTGAGGTGGCGGGCGCCCATCTCCAGCGCCCGCTCCACGATCGCCAGGACGACCCTGGTGGCGACGCGCAGGCGGCGGGCCTCGGGGTCCACGGCGAGGGTGGTGATGTGGGCGTCTTCGACGACGACCATCGCCCCGCCGTAGCCGACGATGGTCTCTTCGACGGCGGCCACCAGGTAGATGCGGTCGTGTGCCCCCAACTCGTCGTGGAAGATCCGCTCCGACCAGGGTTGGGAGAAGATCTCCGTCTCCAGCGAGCGGACCGGGTTCACGTCGTCGATGGTCATCGGCCGGATGACGATGGCGGGTGCTGCCGGGTTCACGGCGCCGCCTCCGGCCACAGGCCCTCCGCTCCCAGCTCGGACCAGTTGATGGCGGCGTCGGGCTCCCTCAGGTAGAGGGGGCGCACCTCCTCGGGTGCGGCGAACTCCTCCTGGGCGGCCTTGACCGCGGCGATCTCGAGGAGGACGTCGGCCGAGGGGTACCGGGGGCGGCCCCGGCGTACCCGGTGCAGCCCGCGGAACGACTTCTCCGGGAGCGAGTGCCAGTCACCCACCACCAGCGTCTCGCTGGGATCGGCGTCGAGCAGCCCGAAGAAGCCTTCGGGCGTGGATGTCTCGGTCTCCCCGTCGCGCACCACCCCTCCGGGCACGGGGAGGAAGGGGGCGGTGGCGATCTGGCCGCGGCGGATGTCGACCACGGGCCAGATGCGGCGGTGCCCGGTGGCGGCCCGCAGCGCCAGGATCGCCAGCGACCCGGCGGTAACGACCGGCACCCCGACGGCGGCGGCGATGGCCTGGGCGGCGGCCACCCCGGCTCGCAGGCCGGTGTAGGGGCCGGGCCCGATGTCGACGGCCACCACGTCGAGGTCGGTGGGGTCCCACCCGGCGTTACGGAAGCAGAAGTCGATGGCGGGCATCACGTAGCCGACGTGGCCGCGGGCGTCGACCTGTAGTGACATGGCGACCAGAGCCCCGCCCTCGCCCAGAGCGACCGACGTGGCCGGGGTGGCGGTGTCGATGGCGAGCACCTTCAAGCCGCCACCTCCCCGATGTCGCGCTCCCGCCAGGTCCCCTGCGGGCGGAACGTGACGGTGCGGGTGGTCTCGTCGACGATGTCGATGCCGACCACCAGATGGTCCCGGGGCACCGCCCCGGCCACCGCCTCGCCCCACTCGACGAGGAGGACGCCGTCGGACGCGGTGTCGGGGAGGTCGAGGTCCTCGAACTCGCCCGTCGACCCGAGCCGGTAGACGTCGGCGTGGTAGATGGGGAGGAACCCGTCATAGCGTCGCACCAGGACGAAGGTGGGGCTGATGACACGCTCGGTGACACCGAGGCCCTCGGCGACACCACCGGCAAACAGGGTCTTGCCCGCTCCGAGCCGGCCCGAGAGCAGCACCACGTCACCCGGTCGCAGCAGCGAGGCGAGGCGGCGCGCCACGGCAAGCGTCTCGGCGGGCGAGTCGGCGGTGACGGCGAG
The DNA here is from genome assembly GCA_964579415.1 of uncultured Acidimicrobiaceae bacterium. GTDB lineage: Bacteria > Actinomycetota > Acidimicrobiia > Spongiisociales > UBA5794 > CAZOGW01. The sequence continues at coordinate 4,013 of CAZOGW010000094.1, forward strand.
AGGGGCAGGGGTCGTGTTCATGAGAAGAGGTCGAGCTGCTCCATCTCGGGCTTGTCCGGCGACGCCTCGAGGGTGGCGGCGTCCGTTCCCGGCGACGGCGGTCCTGGCAGGGGCGGTTCGACGAAGCCCTCGGCAACGTCGTCCACGGTTGCCGGCAGGTTACCGTCGATCACCTGACGTACGAGCGCCATGTCGCGGCGCATCTCCTCCAGCACCCTGGCGCTGCCTCGCAGCGCCGCCGCCGGGTGGAAGGTGGCCACCAGGTGCCTGCCCCACCACGGGTAAACGTGGCCGCGCAGCCGGGTGATGCCGATCTCGGTGCGCAGCAGCAGCTTGGAGGAGAAGTTGCCCAGGGTGAGGACGCAGCGCGGGTCGACGAGCTGGAGCTGGCGGCGCAGGTAGCCCTTGCAGGTGTCGATCTCGTCCTGCATCGGATCGCGGTTGCGGGGTGGCCGGCACTTGACGACGTTGGCGATGTAGACCTCGGACCGTTCCAGCCCGATCTCACCGAGCAGCGTGTCGAGCAGGTCCCCCGAGCGGCCCACGAAGGGGAGTCCCAGCTCGTCCTCGCGCTGACCCGGGCCCTCGCCGATGATCATCAGGTCGGCGTCGCTGTCGCCGGAGCCGAACACGACGTTGGTGCGGCCCTCGTGGAGCCGGCAGGCGGTGCATTCGGTTGCGGCCCGCTCCAGGACCACCAACTCGGCGTGCCTCGCCTCCCGGGTCACCGAGGGTCCCCCCAGGCGTGGCGCAGCCCGGCGGCGATGGCCCGACCGGTGGCGGCGAAGGCCGCCTCGGCCAGTGCTTCCACGCCGGCAGCCATCCGGCTGCAGGACACGGCGAAGACGACGTCGCCGTCGAAGCGGGTGTGCGCCGGGCGCAGGCACACCCCGAGAGCGTCATGGCTGCGCACCAGGAGGCGGCTCAGCTCGTTGCGATCGAGGGCGGCGTCGGTGGCGATCACCACCAGCGTGGTGTTCTCGATGGCGGTGGGAAGCTGCGCCGGGGGTCCCGGCACCGGATCACCCCCGGTGAGGGGCTCACCTTCCAGGGTGAAGGCGTCACCGACGGCGTTGACCACCACCAGCGCCGCCACCATGGCGCCCTCGACGCTCACGACGGCGGAGCCCACCCCGCCGTCGCGGCGATGCTCGGGCCCGCGCCAACCGGCCACCGACGCTCCGGAGCCGGCTCCGACGGTCCCCATCGCCACCGGTCCCGGCGAGCGGGCGTCGAAGGCGGCGGCGCCCTCGTCGGGGCCGGGGCGGATCGCGGGATCGCCCACCGCCAGGTCGTAGACCACCGCGGCGGGAACGATGGGAACCGGCCCCATCAGGGCCGGGTGGCCCCGGCCGGCGGCCTCGAGGCGGCGCACCACGCCGTCGGCGGCGGCGAGGCCGAAGGCGGAACCGCCGGTGAGGACGATGGCCTGGACGGTCTCGATGCGCATACCGGGGGCGAGCAGTGCCAGCTCCCGGCTACCCGGAGCCCCACCTCGCACCTCGACGGCGGCAATGTTGGGCTCGGGAAAGGTGACCACGGTGACGCCGGTGCGGGCCGCAGCGTCCGACCAGTGCCCCACCTCGACTCCGGGGACGGCGGTGATGGTGCCGTTGCCGGTCATCCGCCCCCCACCTCGGCATACCGGCGCGGGACACGGCGTCCGAACCCGCAGACGACCTCGTAGTTGATGGTGCCGAGCCGCCGGGCCCATTCGTCGGCGGTTATCTCGGCGTCGCCCTGCCTGCCCAGCAGCACCACCTCGTCACCCACGGCCACCCCGGCGTCGCCGGCATCGACCACGATATGGTCCATGGTCACCGTGCCCGCCAGGGGGAAGCGCCGGCCCCGGATGAGCACCTCGGCGCCGAGTTCGCCGAGCCGCCGTGACACCCCGTCGGCGTAGCCGATGGGGACGGTGGCCACGGTGGCGTCGGCCGGCAGGGGGCGGCGGCGGCCGTAGGAGGGACGGGTGCCCGCCGGGTGGCGGCGCAGGTGGGAGACGTGGCTGACGACCTTCATGGCGGGGCGGAGACCGACCGAGGCTCCCAGGTGCGGTGCCGGCAGCAGGCCGTACATCCCCAGGCCGAGCCTCACCATGGAGAAGCGGGCGTCATCGCGGCCGAGCGCCCCGGCGGTGTTGGCGGCGTGCACCATCGGCGGCGCCAGCCCGGCGGAGGTGAGCGCCCCGACCGCATCCGCCAACCGCTCGATCTGGCGGGCGGTGTAGTCGGCGTCCTCCTCGGCGACGGCGAAGTGGGTCCACAGCGCCTCCAGCGACAGCGGCCCGGATGCGGCGACCGCCCGGGCCAGGCCCACGACGTCGCCGGGCCGGGCGCCGACGCGGTGCATGCCGGTGTCGACCTTGAGGTGGACCGGTCCGGCGCCGGCTGCGGCCAGTGCGGCCACGCCATCCTCGGAGTAGGCGGTGGGGGTGAGGTCCCATCGGGCCACGGTGGCGGCGTCGGCGGGCGCCGCCTCCGACAGCACCAGGATGGGGGCGTCGACGCCCGCCTGGCGCAATTGCACCCCCTCCTCGACCAGTGCCACCGCCAGCCGGGTGGCCCCGGCCCCGAGAGCGGCGGTGGCGACCGGGAGGGCGCCGTGGCCGTAGCCGTCGGCCTTCACCACGGCGCACACCTCGGCGGGGGCGACGATGTCGGCCACGGCGGCGACGTTGTGTGCCACGGCGGTGAGGTCCACCTCGATCCAGGTGGGCCTCATCCCCGGCCGGCTCCGGCGAAGGCGAACCGCCCCGCGGCGACGGCAAGATCGGCGGCGGTGACCGCTCCCCGCCGCGACAGGTCGGCGGCAGCTTTCCCGTGCCAGTACGCCCCGGAGCGGGCGGCGGTGGCGCCATCGACGCCGCGCGCCCACAAGGCGGCGATCATGCCGCCGAGGACGTCGCCGGTGCCGATGGTGGCCAGTTCGGGGCCGCCGCTCGTCACCAGCCATGGAGCACCGTCGTCGGCGGCGACGACGGTGGGGGAGCCCTTGAGTAGCACGGTGACGCCGGTGCGGCGGGCCAGGTCGTGCGCCGAGGCGAGAGACGCCGGCTCCCCGGTGACGCGGCTCAGCTCGGCGTGATGCGGGGTGAGGACGGTGGGGCCGGGGCGTTCCAGCAGCGGGCCGGGACCGCCCAGCCCGTTGAGGCCGTCGGCGTCGATGAGCAGGAGCCCTTCCCTCCCTGCGGCGATGCCATGGACGAACCCGGCCATGTCGAGGCCCATGCCGGGACCGAGCACCATCACGTCGAAGCGCTTCCCGGCGGCGAGTACCTCGTCCACGTCCTTCGGGCTGAAATGCCCGCCGGACCCGACACCCCGGGTCATCACCGCCGGGGTCTGGGCGGCGTAGATGCCCTGAAGCCCCTCCGGGCAGAAGATGGTGACGGCTCCGGCGCCGAAATGGAGGGCGGCAGTGGCGGTGAGCAGGGCGGCGCCGGTGAGCCCGGGGGAGCCTCCCACCACGACGACCGAACCCGCCGACCACTTGTGGGCGGTCCGGGAACGGCCGGGACGGGGAGCGTCGCCCTCGTCGCAGAGCCTCATGGCGGGCTCTCCACCGGAGAGCCCGATGTCGGCGACGGTGACCTGGCCGCATACGTCGGGCCCGGCGCCGAGGACGTGGCCGGTCTTGAGGGCATGGAACGTGACGGTGCGGCGGGCACGGAACACGGCCCCGCCCACTTCACCGGTGGCGGCGTCGAGCCCGCTGGGAACGTCGACCGAGAGAACCGGGGTGTCCAACCCTGCCCAGACCGCCACCGCGCCGGGAAGCTCTCCGTGGAACCCCGCCCCGAACACGGCGTCGACGACGAGGTCGGGCCGGCGGTCGGCGGCGGGGAGCGAGGTGTCGGTGGTGATGGGCACGCCGGCGGCGCGGGCGGCGAGCAGGGCGCGCTCGGCGGGGGACCCGGCACGCGGGGAGGAGAAGGCGATGGCATCGACCAGGACGCCGCGGCGGCGCAGGCGGCGGGCGGCGACGTAACCGTCCCCACCGTTGTTCCCCCCACCGGCGAGAACGGTGATGCGCTTTCCGTACCCGGCGCCCATCTCCGCCGCAGCCACCGCCACCGCGTAGCCGGCACGGTCCATGAGCACGTCGACACTGTCTTGGGATGCCTCGTCGAGCCGTTCCGACTCCTGGGGCGTGAGGACGGGTTTCATGGGGGCCGATGGTACCGGCGGCATCCGGTATCCAGCATCAGATTCAAGAAGGCACTTCGCCGAGTTAACCAAGTACCAAGTACCAAGTACCACCCGAGGCGACGGCAGGTCAGGACCCTCAGGAAGTCTCTCTCCACCTCACCACGAACTGCCGTTGCTCTTCGGTCTGGGGGGCGCGCCAGTTGCGGCGGGCGATATCCTGGCGGCGCAGGGTGTCGATGGTGCCGAGCACCGACTCGGAGTCGGCGTAGCCGTGGCGCATCATCCAGCAACCCAGGATGGTGGCGGTGCGCCCGATGCCGCCGTAGCAGTGCACGTAGACGGTCCTGCCCGTGTCGAGCAGCTCGTCGATGCTGTCCAGGGCCTCGGCAGCACGCGCCGGCGTGGTGATCCCCATGTCGGGGATGGGGTGGCGCCGCACCACTGCATCGCTCCCCTCCAGGTGAGGCGCATAGTCGAGCAGGAAGCTCTCCCACCCCGTGCCCGCCTCGGTGAGGTCGACGAAGGCGCTTACCCCGGAGGCGACGATGCCGTCGAGTAGTTCCTTCCCTGCCTGGGTCCTCGCCTTGAACGGGTAGGCGCCGCCGGCGAGCCGCCCGTCGATCACCCAGTAGCTCCGCGTGCGCGGCAGCGGGGCCGACCCCGACGCCAGCGGCCCGAACGGTGGAAGCCTCTCGCTCACGTCCCGATGATGCCACGGGCAGCGCGCTGCGCCGCCGCGGCCGAAAAGGTCACGTTCCGGCACGTCCCAGCCATATTGATCGCGTACCGTTGCCACAGGTTGAGAAAGGAGAGCAACCATGTGCATGTCGGCGATCCCGCACGTCCACGGTGACGGCCACGCACACACCCACGCCGCCCCTGACGAGGTCGAAGGACTCACCCGGCGCAGGTTCTTCAAGATGTCGGCGGTCGCCGCCGCCGGCGCAGCCATCGCAGCCACCGGCGTGGCCCCCGCCGCGGTGGCCCAGGACCGCACTCGGCGCAACGTCGCCGACCTCACCCACCAGCTCTTCATCGACTTCCCCGGCTTCTTCGGCGGCCCCCCGTCGATCTCGGTGCGCACCGTGTTCGACTTCGAGACGGCGGGGTTCCTCGCCAAGGAGTGGACCTTCTACGAGCACATCGGGACCCACATCGACACTCCGGGCCACTTCTCCCCCGGAGCGGCCCTGGTGGACGAGCTCGACGTGGCGACCCTGGTGGCTCCGCTGGTGGTCATCGACATCACCGCCAAGGCCAACGCCAACCCCAATGCCGTGGTCGACGTCTCCGACATCTCCGCTTGGGAGCGCGAGCATGGACGCATCCCCAACGGGTCCCTGGTCACCGCCCGCTCCGGATGGGACGCCAAGGTGCGCGACGGTGACGTCTTCCGCGGCGGGCCCGGCTACCCCGACATCAACTTCCCCGGATTCGGCTGGCCGGCCGCCGAGTTCCTCGCCGACCGCCGCAACGTGGTGGGCATCGGTGTCGACACCCTCAGCCTCGACCCGGGCAACTCCCAGGACTTCGCCGTCCACGTCAACTTCCTCGGCTCGGGCCACTACGGCATCGAGGCGCTGGCCAACCTGGGAGGTGTCCCACCGCGCGGCGCCACCGCCTTCGTCGGCGCCATCCCCTACGAAGGCGGCACCGGTGGCCCGGTGCGGGTGATAGCCACCTGGTAGTCGCCACTCCGCAACCGGTCGATCGTACTCCCAGGCCCTGCCGGGTGACCTATCGGCTCGACTCGCGGGATCAGCCCGAATCGCGTGTTCGACACGCTGTATCGGGCCGATCGGAGGGGGTCTTCGCCTCATCCATGTCGTACCTGTCGGACGCCTGCCACCAGACCACCGCGCTGGAGACCTCGCTTGACCAGACCTTCGCCAGGACGAAGACAGGGAGTCCCAACAAAGCCGAGGGAACGAAGAACCCGACCGACCCGGGCCACTCCTGCGCAGATCCCGAGACGACGAGCCGGCAACCGGGAAGTCTGCCGGGCACTACTGTCGCCGGGTACCGGCGCCAACCAGGAGTGAGAGCTGCATGCGCGGGATCACGGTCTTCGGTGGGACCGCACACCCTGAACTGTCGCAGGCGATATGCGACCATCTCGGCGAACCGCTGAGCCCGAGCCACGTCGACCGCTTCGCCAACGACTGCCTGGAAGTACATCTGGAGAGCAACTGTCGCGAGCGTGACGTGTTCCTCATCCAGCCGATCGTCCCTCCAGTGCAGGAGAACCTGGTGGAACTGCTGCTGATGATCGACGCCGCCCACGGTGCATCGGCCGCGCGCACCACCGTGGTCATACCCCACTACGCCTATGCGCGATCCGACAAGAAGGACGAGCCGCGCATCTCGGTGGGCGGCAAGCTCGTGGCCGATCTGCTGGTGGCCGCGGGGGCCAGCCGCATCCTCACCATGACCTTGCACGCTCCCCAGGTGCACGCCTTCTTCAGCGTCCCCGTCGATCACCTGCACGCCCTCAGCGAGCTGGCCGATCACTTCAGGCAGTCGGATCTGTCCAACACGGTGGTGGTGTCGCCCGACTTGGGCAACGCCAAGTCGGCACAGGCATTCGCCCGCCGGATCGGAGTGCCGGTGGCGGCAGGCGCCAAGCAACGCTTCGACGACGAGACGGTGCGGATCAACGAGATTATCGGCGAGGTGGACGGGCGGGACATCATCGTCCTCGACGATGAGATCGCGCGCGGCAGCACCGTTCTGGAGGTGCTCGACCGTCTCGCCGAGCGGGGCGCCGGCCCCGCCCGGGTGGCAACGACCCACGGGCTGTTCGCCGCCGGCTCCCTCGACCGCATCGGTGACCGCGACGACGTCATCGAGATCGTGTGCACCGATACCGTCCCCATCCGGGTGTCTCACCCGAAGCTCAAGGTACTTTCGGTCGCACCAGCGCTGGCCGAGGCGATCCGCAGGATCCACGAGGGCGAGTCGGTGAGCGCGCTGTTCCACGAGGGTTGAGCACCGAGTACGGAGCTGAGCACAACGACATTCATCGCTGCGCTCACTCTGGCTTCACGTGTCCCGAAGTGAGATGGCGAATACCAGCGCGCGATCGTCAGTATGGGTAATGGTCACCATCACCCGGCTGACGCCGATGATCTCGGCGCGGGTGGCGGCGGTGCGGTAGAGGTTGACGCGTGGCGCGCCGCCGCCGGTGATCTCGACGTCCTGCCAGTGGATCCGCCGCCACCCCGAGCCGAGGCTCTTCATGACGGCCTCCTTGCCGGCGAAGCGGGCGGCCAGCCGCGCCGACGGGTCGACGTAGCGGTGGGCGTACTCCCACTCGTGGTCGGTGAAGACACGCCGCTTGAAGCTGTCGCCGTACGACCGGTACAGCCGCCGCACCCGGTCGATCTCGGCAAGATCCGTCCCCAACCCGATGATCTCCATGGGTCGACGTTACCGCGTCACCACCAGCGCCTCACCCGGCTCTTCACCTAGTACCTAGTACCAAGTACTGGGGCGCCGCCAGGACATCGCTGACACGTTTCCGCCAGGACATCGCTGACACACTTGCCGGCTTGTTGTTCGAGTCGTGGAGGTTGGTGTGTCCGATGATGTGGCGCCTGAGGTCAAGTTGCGTGTCGAGATGGTGCGCTTGGTCGTGTGAGAGTCCCGCCGAGTGGTGTAAGTAGGGCAGGGGTCCGCTGATGAGGCGGGC
>CAZOGW010000095.1:0-11805 GCA_964579415.1 uncultured Acidimicrobiaceae bacterium
TCCACGCCGCCGATCTTATCCCCGCCGGCGGCCGCCGGCCCTAGCCGGCTCCGAGGACCCGGTAGCCGTCGGGGAGCGGGTCCGGGATGTCCCGGCGCACCAGCGTGGAGGCGTCGATGATGGACACGTCGTTGCCGTTGTCGGTCTGGGTGAGGAGGATGATGTGGTCCCCGGTGCGGTCCCAGAAGGCGGGCGACCACCGGGCGCTCTCCTGACATGCCGAGAATCAGCCGGTGTCGGAGACGGTCCGCAGGTCTGTGCGCTTCGAGATGGCGGTGAAGTCGCGGTCGTTGTGAAGTACGGCCACATCGCGCCTGATGGCAACGGCGGCGATCACGCAGTCGACGAGCGAACGGATGGTCTCGCCCGTCTCCCGGCAGCGGCGGTAGATCGTCGCTGCTGCCTCATGGTCCACCAGCAGTGCCGGGATGTGCTCGCATTGCGAGAGAAGCCTGCGAAGTCGCTCGGCATGCGCGTCGTCGCGTGCACCGGCAAGTACCTCCAACACGACGAGCTCCGTGGTGGCAAGGGGAGACCTGTTGTCGAGCAACTCGCGGACCGCGACATTTGCGGTGCTACCGGTGTGACGCAGGTATTCCACCCACGCCGAGGTGTCGACGAGCGTCACGACGGCAGCGGCGGTGTGTGGCGTCGCATCTCGTCGAGGTCTCCTACCCACCCGGTGCCTTCCATGGCCAAAGCTTCCTCACGCGACAGAGGCTCCCCGACCAGCCGCCGTAGCGCCAGATCGACGGCGGCGCGTTTAGATGTCAGCCCGTGGCGGTGCATGACCTCGGTGACCAGCTTCTCGTCGATCTCGATGTTGGTCCGCATGTACACCATCATACACATAGGGTGTCATAGGGTGCTGCTGCGTCTCGAACGGAGTCATTCACCGAGGCTGGCGAGGCCGGTCTTCGGTGACAGTCGTGGTCGGCGACGAGCCGGCCCGGCCGATGACCACCAGGCGGTATGCCATCAGCTCCATCTCGCCCATGAGGTGGCTGGAGACGGGCACCGCCCGGTGTGTGTACCTGGATCATCCCGGCACCGTAGGGGAGCGGGTGTCGCCGCCGTCCGCCGTGGGGAGGTTTCCGGCTACTCCGGGAGGAGCATCTCCCGCGCGGTGGCTACCACCTCGTCGAGCGATTGCTCGCACACTTCGCAGGTGAGCACCCGGGCGGTCCCGTCCACGGCCGAGGTGAGGATGCGGTCGTCGTCGGCGAGGACGATGGTGTTGACACGGCCGGCGTGGGCGTGGACGCTTCCCAGATACGTGCCGTCGGGGAGCGACCACATGCTCACCGTTCCGTCGGCGCCACCCGACGCCACACGGGAGCCGTCGGCGGTAAACCTCACCGCGCCGGCGCCGGCGACGTCGCCGGGCACCGACACCACGGACTCGCCCGTCGCCACGTCCCAGACGGTGATGTCGCCGTCGATGCTGCTGGTGGCCAGGGCGCTGCCGTCTTTGGAGAGGGCGAAGGACCCGAGCCGGCCCGTGCTCCACGAGCGCAGCAGCTCCAACGTCTCCCGGTCCCACACGTGGACGGTCCCCTCTCGGGTCGCCGTCACCAACACCGCGGCGTCGGGCTCGCCGGTGAGCCCGGCGGTCTGATCGAACACATGGGTCTCCTCCCAGCCCGCCCCCGAGGGCTCCCAGAGACGGATCGTGTCGTCCCAGTAGCCGACGACCATGAGGTCATCCTCGAGGAAGCCCGCCGTCCACGGGGTCCACCCGGTGTCGCAGCAGTGGACCGGCACATCCTCGACGGTGAGGTCCCAGATACTGACGGCGGTGCCCCCTTCGGTGGTGTCGACGATCCGGGTCCCGCTCCGATCGAAGCCCGCCGAACTGATCGAGGTGCCGTCCTCGGTACCGATGATGCGCTGGACCGCGCCCGATCGGCTGTCGCGCACCATGACGTCACCCCACGACATGTGGACCAGACGGTCGCCGGTGCCGTCGAAGGTGGCGGCATTGGTGCCGGCGCTGTCGGTGGGGAGCACCAGGGCGGGCACCACCGACCACACCCGCACCGTCCCGTCCTCGCTGGCGGTGAGGATCCGGTCCCCGCCCGGGGCGTACGCTGCGGTGCGCAGGCCACCTTGGTGGCCCCGCAACGTGAACTGGGTGGTGCTCGAGGAAGCGGAGAGCACCGAGGCGGTCCCGTCCCCCTCGGCGACGGCGACGGACAGGTTGTCGGGGCTGAAGGCGGCGTCGGAGATCCAGGTCGAGGCGGCGTAGTAGCCGTAGTTGAGCTGGGTCTCGGTCTGGAACATCCGCAGCACCCGCTCGCCGACGCTGAGGAACTGCGAGCCGTCGAACGAGAAGCGAACCCGGGTGACCTGCTGCGGGTGGTAGATGCCATGGGTGAGCGCCTCGGTGGCGCCCCGATCCCACTCGCTCACGCTGCCGTCGTTGTGACCGGCGACGATCTTCTCCCCGCTGGGGTCGAAAGTCACCACCGTGGCCCACAGCCACTCCTCGAAGTAGCCGTCGCCGAGCGTCTCCACCAGGTTGCCCTCGAGGTCCCAGATTCGCATCCCGGCATCTCCCGAGGTGATGACCTCCGAGCCGTCCGGTGCGAACGAGGCGCTGTACATCCACACGTCGTCTTCGATCTCGGCGACCAGGTCCCCGGAGGCGAGGTCCCACACCCGTGCCGTGGTGGCGGCCCACGTGACCACATGGGTCCCGTCGGCGGAGAACGCCCCGGTCGCCACGTAGGCCCCATCCGGCCCGCGGATATCGGTCTGTGCCAGTCCCACCAGGGGTGGTTCGGCGTCCTCGCCCTCCTCCACCACGCCGGGATGCTCCAGCGTCGCCTGCAGGTCGCCGTCGGCGGACCAGATGCGGGCGGTGCCGTCGGAGCCGGTGGTCACCACCCGGTCCCCGTCGGGCGAGAAGCCGGCATAGAGGACGTTTCCCTCGTGCCCGGCGAGGGTGGCCAGGACGGCGCCGCTCTGCATGTCGACGACGAGGGCGGTGCCGTCGTTGCGCGCCACCACGGAACGTTCGCCTGCGGCGTCGTAGGCGGCCATGTTCACCGCCGGTGGCGCCGCCTCGCCGGCGCCGACGTCGGTGACCATCTCCAGCCGGTTGGCGGACACGGCGCGGCGCAGCTCGGTCTCGGCCTCCGGTCCCGCCCGCACATCGAGCGCCGCCAGCGCCGAGCGCATGGCGTCCTGCGGGTCGAGGGCGCCCCGCGCCTCGGCGACGTGGAGTTGGTAGAGCGCGTCATGGCGCGCCTGGTTCAGAGAGACGATGGTCACCCCCGCCGCCACGGCGAGCACGCCGAGCAGGAGCCCGGCGACGAGCACCCGGCGGCGCCGCTTGCGCGCCCGCTCCCGCAGCCCCCGCTTCTCGTCGAACCGGGTACGCCACTCGGTGATGGCGGGGGCGAGGACGTCGTGGAAGATCTCATAGCGGAGGGCGCTCCGGCCCGGCGCCGGAGGAACCGTGCGCAGGATCCTGACCCCGCCGTCGCTGAGGTGGTGGAGCACCGCCTGCACCTGAGCCGGGTCGTGGCCGGTGTAGTCGACGAGGTCGTCGACGTCGTGGGCGATCTTCGAGCCGCTCCGGGTGACGAGGAAGCGGAACAGGTCGGCGGCGGTGGCCTGCTGGTCGCCGGGGAGAGCGTCGAGCGCGGCCTCGAGATGCGTGCGGGCGATCTGCTCGGCGCCACCCAGCGAGTCGAGTGTCTCGCGCCGGAGCACCGTCGAGCCGGCCGCCGACTCCTCGTCCCACAGGCGGGCCATGACGAGCTGGAGCAGCGGGGTCTCGATGCGATCGTCTCGGGCTGCCTCCTCGGAGCCGGCCTGCCGTGCCGGCACCTGGGCCAGCACCGCGTCCACCAGCGCAGGCTCGATGGTGACCGGTACCTCGGCGGTGCGGTTGTGCTCCTCGACCGGTGCGGTGATGGCGAGCCGGGCGGAGGCGGAGTCGAGGTGCTCCACCCGCAGGGCGTTCTCCAGGAGATTGCGGCGGATGCGGGAGCGGAAGCGGTCCAGCTTGGCGATGCGGTCCTCGCGCAGGGCGAGGAGGAAGTTGGCCCGCAGATCCTCACGGTTGACCGCGTCCGGGAACTGCTCCATGAACGGGTGATCGGCGCCGTGGTAGAGGAACAACTCCTCGAACTGGTCGAAGATGAAGAGCAGGTCGATGTCGAGCGTCGCCGTCACCGAGGCGATCCACTCCTCCAACGTGCCGCCGCGACGCAGGTCCAGGTCGGGGAGCTCCCCGTAGGTCTCGGCGACGCTGGTCTCGATGGCGGCGGCGATGCCTTCCAGAGGATCGGCCTGCCAGGTGGAGAACTCGACGACGACGTTGCCGGCGTCACCCAGATCCTCCAGGTCGCGGCGGGCCTGGGTGCGCAGGTGGTTGACCACGCCGGCACGTAGAAGGGAGCTCTTGCCCACGCCGCTCTCGCCGTAGACGACGCTGAGCCGTGCCGCCTGGAGGTGGGCGGCGACGATGCGGCTGTCCCGGTCCCGCCCGAAGAAGAAGCGGGCGTCCCGGTCGGAGAAGGGATCCAGTCCCTTGTACGGGCTCACCACCGGGGGGGACGGTGGCGCGGCGTCACCCACTTCCGCGACCGGCGTGGGCGGGGAGCGCCTCCAGCGCCGCCTCCAACTCGGCGACGTAGTCGCCGATGTCGATCTCGATCACCTCGACCCGGCGCTGGTCCCAGGCCTTGACCTGGAGCGGGTCGACCCCGAGCTGGATCGACCAGGACTTGCGCTCGCCGTTCTGCGCCCGCCACAGGCGGTGGAGCACGGCGCGCACGTTCCAGTCGGCCAGGCTGTAGCCGAGGAAGAGGAAGTGGCTGCGGGCGAGGCGGGCTCGGATGGCGGCGGGGAGCTGGGGCACGATGTCGCCCATCGCCAGGTACTCGATGTAGTGGTCCTCGGTGATCACGAAGCTGTCGTGCTCCCCGGCGAAGCGGTCGACGGCGCCGTGCAGCTTGACCACGGTGGGCGGGAGGCGGCCGTCCTCGTCCTCGGGCATCTCGTACGAGCCGGGGTCGTCGATGACCACGGCGTCCCCGCCCCCCGGGGGGAAGTGGGCGAAGCGGCCCGAGTCCCGGCCCCGGGCGATGTAGGAGAGGACGTGACATTCCACGCCCTGGTCGAGGAAGGCCCGCTCCAGCGAGTCGTCGTAGTTGGTGGTGACGATGACGTCGAGGGCGCGCCATCCCTTGTCACGTAACACCGCCGGCATGCGGGCGAGCAGGTGGTGGAGGTGGGTGGGCGGGTAGTCGGCGTCGAACACCTCCCGCAGCACGTCGTAGAGCACAGCCTCGCCGGGGTCGATGGCGATGTCGAGCGCCACCCTTTCCAGGTGCAGCGGGTTGGGTGTGGGGGGCAGGAACTCGTCGGCGAGGTAGCGGGCCAGTTCCCGGCCGCTGGGAAGGCGCGAGCCGCCGAGCTGCCAGTCACCGCCAGGACCGCCGGAGAGATTGGCGCCGGCGCCGAGGAACGGCACCACCGCGCCCCGCTTGAGCGTGTTCATCACCGAGCTGATGTGGCGCGCCAGTTCCTCGGGAGAGATCATGCCGGGACGGCTCTCGTCGGCGGCGCCCCCCCGGCGGACTCGATGTGAGGTGCTGTGCGTGGCATCGCCCGTCCCCTGCGCCGTTCGCCGTGCGATGATGATACCCGGCACAACCGGCCGCGATCCATCCATCGCCCGACCCAGCGGAGACAGCCGTGGAGTTCTTCGTCCCCATCCTCACCGCCGTCCTCGGGGCCGGTATCGCCGCGGGGGCGAACTACTTCATAGTGAGGCGCGGTGCCGAAGCCGAGGAGCGCCGCGAGGCGCTCGCCCGGGCGGAGCAGGCCGAGGTGGTGATCCGCCGCTACCGGGAGCCGCTGGTACGGGGGGCGTTCGACCTGCAGAGCCGCGTCTACAACATCGTGGTGCTGGGCTTCCTGCAGCGCCACCTGGGGGAGGGAACTCCCGAGGAGCAGGAGTACGCCGTGGAGAGCACGCTCTATCTCTTCGGCGAGTACCTGGGTTGGGTGGAGCTGTTGCGTGGCGAGGTGCAGTTCCTCGACCTGGGTGACGTCGAAGCGAGCCGCCGGCTGGCGGACAGCGTCAATGACGTCACCACCGTGCTGCTGTCGGACGAGTACGAGGTCGGCTTCCGTCTCTTCCGCACCGAGCAGAGGGCCATCGGCGAGATCATGCTGACCGGCGGGGGAGACGGGCAGCGGCAGACGCTCGGCTACGTGGCCTTCGGCGAGCGCAGGGCCGACCCGTCGTTCTCCAAGTGGTTCGCCAAGCTGGAAGCCGATATCAGGGCGGCCGCCGCGGAGCCCGGCGCCGGCCACGACCGCCTGGTCGCCCTACAGCACGCCCTCATCGGCGTGCTCGACACGCTCGATCCGGAGCATCATCGATACGCCACTAGGCACCGGCTGGCGATTGAAGGTACTAACTAGGTACTAGGTACTAGGTACTAGGTACTAGGTACTAGGTACTAGGTATCACGTATTACGTGCTGTGGTCACCGTGAATACTGAATACTGGATACGGCGTCGCGCAGGGCCTCACAGACAAGTGCCGTCGTCGCCTGTGTAACAGGCGTCGGATTGGAAGCGGGACCAGTCGGCTTTGAGGCGGCGGAGCTCTTCTAGGTAGCCGGGCAGGTCGGCTCCGTGCACGACGCGGGTGCCGTCGGTGATGCGGGGCAGGCCGTCCTGCCCTTCCACCACCTCGACGCGGTGGGCGAAGACCAGGTCGCGCAGCGCCTCTTCCACCTGGTCCGCCTCGGGGGAACGGCTGGGCCGGTGCAGCGTGATCATCCCCCCATTGTGGCCTACCGGGTGACCGTTGGTGCCGTCTCGCTCTATCTTTGGCGCATGACCCTACCCACCCGCCTGCGGGCGACCCTCGTACTCGCCCTGCTGCTCGCCGCCTGCAGCGGCGGTGGGACCACCACAACGACAGCGGCATCCCCGACCACCACGGCTCCGCCTGCGACCACCACCACGTCCATGGAGGCGCCCGCCGCCGCCGGCCATCCCGAGGTGGTGCCCGGCGAGGTAGGTCGATGGGTGCCGGAGATTCTGGAACGCCGCCCCCACGACCCGGAGTCGTTCACCCAGGGCTTCGTCATCGAAGGCGACACCCTCTACGAGAGCGCCGGCCTCTACGGGGAGTCCTCGCTGCAGGAGCTCGACCCGGAGACCGGAGAGATCGTCCGCAGCATCGACGTGGACCCGATGTTCTTCGCAGAGGGCCTCGAGCTGGTGGGGGACCGGCTGCTGCAGCTCACCTGGCGCGAGGAGCAGCTCATCGTGTGGGACGAGGAGACGTTCACCGAACTGGACCGCATCGCCTACGAGGGAGAGGGATGGGGCCTGTGCCAGGACGATGCCGACCCTGGCGGGCGGCTGGTGATGTCCGACGGCTCGGACCAGCTCGAGTTCCGTGACCCGGAGACGTTCGAGGTGGTCGGCCAGATCGACGTCACCCTCGAAGGCGAGCCGGTGCTCAGGCTCAACGAACTGGAATGTGTCGGCGGCCTGGTGTTCGCCAACGTGTGGCAGACCACCGAGATCGTCGCCATCGACCTGGCGAACGGCGAGGTGCTGGCTGTCGTCGATGCCACCCAACTGGCGCAGGAGGCCCTTGCCGAGAACCCCGAAGGCGACGTCCTCAACGGCATCGCCCACGACCCGGCAGCGGGCACCTTCCTCCTCACCGGCAAGCTGTGGCCCACCATGTTCGAGGTCCGGTTCGTCGAGGGGTAGCTCCTCTACAGGTGTGTGCCCTCAAGTGTTCCTCGGCCTCGGCCATCGACACCGCTTGACCACGCTGGTGGCTAGCGTTCGGTGTCCACCTCCGAGACGAGGAGATAGTCGACGTGCCTGACGACCGGGTGTCAACGTTTCACGATCTTCATGCTTCCGGTTGCTTTGTGATGCCGAACCCGTGGGACGCGGGCAGCGCCCGGGTGCTGGCGTCGATGGGCTTCAAGGCTCTGGCGACAACCAGTGCCGGCTTCGCCTGGACGCTGGGACGGGCCGACAACGCGATCACGCTGGACGAGGCGCTGGGGCATCTGCGCCAGGTGGCGGCGGCGGTGACGGTGCCCGTCAACGCCGACTTCGAGGGTGGGTATGCCGACGAGCCGGACCGGGTGTACGGCAATGTGCAACTCGCATCCGAAACCGGGATAGCCGGCCTCTCGATCGAGGACTCGACAGGCGACGATGAGAATCCGCTGTACGAGTTCGACCAAGCGGTGGAACGGGTCAAGGCTGCCCGCCGGGCCATCGACGAGAGCGGCACAGGCGTCCTTCTCACCGGGCGGTCGGAGGGGTTTGTGGTGGGTCGCCCCGACATCGATGAGACGATCCGGCGCCTCCGGGCCTACAGCGAGGCCGGGGCCGACTGTCTCTATGCCCCTCGCATCGAGTCGCTCGAACACATCCGGGCGATCATTGCCGCGGTGGCGCCCAAGCCGGTGAATCTGCTGATCAACGCCCCGTTCCTGACCGTGGCGGCGGCGGCCGAGCTGGGCGTCAGGCGCATCAGCGTCGGTGGGACGCTGGCCCGGACCGCCTGGGCCGGCTTCCTCCAGGCCGCAACCGAGATCGCCGACCAGGGCACCTTCACGAGCTTCCAGCGACTCCCCAACGTCGACGGCTTGCTCTCGCTCTCGGCCCTCTGACCCATGCTGGTCGTCACGGATAGGCATCGACCCTGGAAGGCGACGGCCGGTCGGGAACCGCCTCGGAGCCGGGAGAGGCGAGATGGCGGGGCTGCTGTCGTCGGATGGACTGCCGAGTTGCCGCGGTCCGTCAGTGGTCGAGGAGCGTTCTCGCAACCGACGTCACCGTGGTGCCGACCGACTCGTCGATCGAGCCGAGCTGGTGGACGAGGCGAGCGTGCGTTGGGGAATCGACCCGGATTGTCGTCGTGCGCATCGGGTGAGGCCACATGTGGTGGACATTGCGTCCCGCGGACTCTGCATCTCTATCCTCCGGCGGATGCCACGTGATCCTCTAGCCGTCCTCGTCTCGGGGAGCGGCACCAACCTGCAGGCGATCCTGGACGCCGCCGCGGCGCCGGGGTACGCCGCCGAGATCGTGGTGGTGATCTCCGACCGGCCCGGGGTGCGGGCACTGGAGCGCGCCGAGGCCGCCGGAGTGCCCGCCGAGGTGGTGGCCTGGAGCGACTTCGGAGGTGACCGGGACGCCTTCACCGCCGCGGTGTGCGACGTGGCCGACAAGTACGGGGCTACCGGGCTGGTACTGGCCGGGTTCATGCGCATCCTGGCGCCGGTGGCCATTGAGCGGTTTCCCCACCGCATCCTCAACACCCACCCCGCTCTGCTGCCGGCCTTCCCCGGCGGCCACGCCGTCGAGGAGGCGTTGGACTACGGCGTGAAGGTGACCGGGGTGACGTTCCATTTCGTCGACGAGCAGGTGGATCACGGGCCCATCGTCTGGCAGGGGGTGGTACCGATGGTGCCCGGCGACACGGTCGACTCCCTGACCCGCCGCATCCAGGAGGTGGAGCACCGCCACTACCCCGAGGTTGTCGCCGCCTTCGCCGCCGGGCGGCTCCGGGTCGATGGCCGCACCGTGTTCTGGAGCGAGGCATGACCCGGCGCCCGGTGCAGCGCGCCCTGGTCTCGGTGCACGACAAGACCGGACTGGCCGTACTGGCGGCACGGCTCGTCGCCGCCGGTGTCGAATTAGTGTCGTCGGGCGGGACCGCCCGGGCCATCGCCGCCGCCGGGCTGCCCGTCACTGCGGTGAGCGACGTCACCGGCGCCCCCGAGATCCTCGGCGGCCGCGTCAAGACGCTGCACCCCCTGATCCACGGGGGCGTGCTCGCCGCCCTCGACGACCCCGACCACACCGCCGACCTCGACGAGCAGGGCATCGCCCCCTTCGGGCTGGTGGTGTGCAACCTCTACCCCTTCGAGGCCACGGTGTCCCGGCCGGGCGTCACCGACGCCGAGGCGGTCGAGCAGATCGACATCGGCGGGCCCGCCATGATCCGCGCCGCCGCCAAGAACCACGCCTACGTCATGGTGGCCACCTCCCCCGCCGACTACGACGAGGTGGCAGCTGCCGTCGAGGAGGGCGGCGCCGGAGACGAGATGCGTCTGCGGCTGGCCCGCAAGGCGTTCGCCCGGACCGCCGCCTACGACGCCGCCATCACCCGCTGGCTGGTCCGGGAGGACCCGCTGCCGGAGAGCCACGTGGTGGCGCTGGAGCGCGTCGGGCTGCTGCGCTATGGGGAGAACCCGCACCAGGAGGCGGCGCTGTACGCCGAGAGCGGCGGGGCCGGATGGTGGCAGAGGGCCACGCAGCTCCAGGGCAAGGAGATGTCGTTCAACAACTACGTCGACGCCGAGGCGGCGTGGCGCCTGGTCAACGCTCTGGAGCCCCCGGGGGCGGTGATCGTCAAGCACACCAACCCGTGCGGGGTGGCGGTGGGCGACGAGCTGGTGCTGGCGTTCGGGAACGCCTGGGAGTGTGATCCGCTGTCGGCGTTCGGCGGCGTCGTCGCCCTCAACCGGCCCCTCGACGCCTCGACCGCCCTTGCCCTCGGTTCGGGGTTCGTCGAGGTGGTGGTGGCGCCCTCGGTGGAAGAGGAGGCAGCCGCCATCCTCGCCCCGAAGAAGAACCTGCGCCTGCTGGCGGCGCCGCCGCCGCACGGTGGCGATCTCGACCTGCGCCGTATCGAGGACGGTTTCGTCGCCCAGCAGCGCGACCGGGTGGTCTCGGTCGGTGCCGGCGGCATGCCGGAGGGCTGGAAGCAGGTCGCCGGGCCTGAGCCCGACGGGGCGGTCCTCGCCGACCTGGGGCTGGCATGGACCGTCGCCGCCCACACCAAGTCCAACGCCATCGTCATCGCCAGGGACGGTGCCGCCGTCGGGGTGGGCGCCGGCGACCAGAGCAGGGTGGGTGCCGCCGAGCGGGCCCTGGCCCGCGCCGGTGAGCGCGCCGGGGGAGCCGTGGCCGCCAGCGACGCCTTCCTCCCGTTCCGCGACGGGCTGGACACCCTGGCCGCTGCCAGGGTGGTGGCCCTGGTGCAGCCGGGGGGCTCGGTGCGCGATGCCGAGGTGATCGAGGCCGCCGACGAGCACGGCATGACGCTGGTGCTCACCGGGCAGAGGCACTTCCGGCATTGAGCGCCACCATCCTCTCCGGGCGTGAGGTCGCCGCGGCGGTGCGCGCCGAGGTGACGGACCGTGTCGCCGCCCTCGCCGATCGGGGGAAGACGGTGGGGTTGGCCACCATCCTCGTCGGCGACGACCCGGCTTCACATGTCTACGTCGGCCACAAGCACAAGGCGGCGACCGCCGCCGGGATGCTGTCGTTCGACGAGCACCTGCCCGCTTCCGCCGGTCAGGGCGAGGTCGAGGCCCGTATTGCCGCCTTCAACGCCGACCCCGCCGTCGACGGGATGATCGTCCAGCTACCCCTCCCCGCCGGTCTCGACGGCAACCGGGCAGTCGAGGCCATCGACCCTGCCAAGGACGCCGACGGCCTCCACCCCCACAGCCTCGGGCTGCTGGTCCTCGACCGGCCCGGGCCTCGCCCGGCGACCCCGTCCGGGGTGATGCGCATCCTCAGCCACTACGGCATCCCCACCGCGGGCCGCACCGCGGTGGTGGTGGGACGCTCCTTCCTGGTGGGAAGACCCCTGGCTCTCATGCTGGGCGCCCGCGGCGCAGACGCCACCGTGATCCAGGCGCACAGCCGCACACCCGACCTGGCCGCCGTCACCCGCCAGGCGGACATTCTCATCGCCGCCGTCGGGGTGCCCCGCCT
>CAZOGW010000096.1:0-11719 GCA_964579415.1 uncultured Acidimicrobiaceae bacterium
TCCGCCCCGACGAGTTTCTTGAGCCGGGCGGTGGCGCTTCCCTTGCGGGCCAGCTTCTCGGCGGTGCGGGTGCGTACCCGCTCTTCGTAGTCGTCCTCCGAATCGACGAACCCCTCGCCCCGGATCTCGTACGAGGCCGTGTAGGTCTGGACGAGCGCCACGATCGTCGCCGCCACGGGGAGGGCCAGCAGTGCACCGATCCCGCCGAGCAGCGCGCCACCGATGATCACGGCACCGAAGGCGACCGCGGGGTGGAGTTGCATGGTGTTGGCGGTGATACGGGGCGACAGCAGATAGTTCTCGATCTGCTGGTAGATGAGGACGGCCGCCAGCACGAGCGCCGCTTCCCAAGGTGAGATGAACAGTGCGATGAGCACCGGTAGGGCACCCGCCAGGTAGGTGCCGATGGTGGGTATGAACTGCGAGATGACACCCACCCAGAGGCCCAGCGCGACGGCGTAGGGGAGGTCGATGGCAAGGAACCACAGGGAGTGGAAGAGGGCCGACGCTCCCGCCAGCAGCCCCCGGGAGTAGACGTAGCCGCCCACCTTCTCGATGGTGATCTTGGTGATGAGGTCGATGTGGCGCTGACGCTCCGGCTTGAACCGGTGGAGGATCGTCTCACGCATCTTGGGCAGATCGGCCAGGATGTAGAACACGAACAGTGACATGGTGAGCGCGGAGAACACCAAGCC
The DNA here is from genome assembly GCA_964579415.1 of uncultured Acidimicrobiaceae bacterium. Lineage (GTDB taxonomy): Bacteria > Actinomycetota > Acidimicrobiia > Spongiisociales > UBA5794 > CAZOGW01. Next base: position 696 of record CAZOGW010000096.1, read on the forward strand.
GACGGCCGACGCGGCGAGACCGAAGACACCGCCGATGGCGTCGGCGGCGAACTCCGCCACCTTCTGGCGGTCGATCGACAACTGCTCCAGGACGTTGTCCAGGTCGACGTTGAACCCGAGGTTGGTGAGCCAGCGGGTGAGCGTCTCGGCGTACTGGGGAGCGTTGTCGAGGAAGCTCAGTACCTGCCCGATCACCACCTGCAGTATGGCGACGACGAAGCCGATGGCCAGCAGCGAGCTCCCGAACATCACCAGCGCCGTGGCGAGGCCCCGGCGCCAGCCTCGCTTGGCCAGTGCCTCGACCGCCGGGAGCAGCGAGAAGGAGATGAACACCGATACCACGAGCATCATGATGAAGTCGAGGATGCTGTTGAACACCCAGCGGGTCCCGTAGAAGACACCGAGGACGAGCAGGGTCGTCACGCCGATGCGGGGAAGCCATACCCCGTACCAGCTACGCGACTCCGAATGGCCGCCACCGGTAGGGCCTCCGGGGACGTTCCCCGGGACAGCGTCGGGCAAGTCGCTCTCCACTCCCGCTCCGTTCGACGTGGGCAGTCCGCAAGCCTAACCAGAGCCATGGTGTCGCGGGTGGATCATGCAAGCTTCTTCGACGTCGCCGGACCGGAGCGGCTAGGGTGAGCAGACGCACGCGGGTGAGCATCTGCTCGCCGTTGGAGAGGAGCATCCGGGTGGTCGGCGAGCTGAGCCGGGAGGAGCACGAGTTGCTGGCGCGCATCGCGCACCGCTCCTACGTCGACCGCCGTACCCAGGCCGAGATCGCCGCCGAGTTCGGCCTCTCCCGCCCCAAGGTGCAACGTCTCCTTGACCGGGCCCGCAGCACGGGCGTCGTCGAGATCCACATCGAGGTTCCCAAGGGTCTCGACCTCGACCTGGAGGCGCGCCTCGTCGCCACCTTCGGTCTCTCCCAGGCCATCGTCGCCCCCGGGTCGCCCGATCCCGAGGTGCAGCGGGCCGCGGTTGCCCGGCGCGCCGCCGGCTGGCTGGCCCGTACCCTCGGGGACGGCGTGGTGGTGGCGGTGAGCCACGGGCGGGACACCGGCGCCGTCCCCCGCTACTTCCGGCCCGCCGGCGCCATCGACTGCGTCTTCGCCAGCGCCATGGGAGGGTCGCCCCGCATCGACGCCCCGACGAACCCCAACGAGACGTGCCGTGCCCTCGCCGAGAGATGCGGCGGCACCGCCGAGATCCTCTATGCCCCCGCCTACGTCAGCGCCGAGGTGCGTGACAGCCTGCTCGAGCAGGAAGCGGTGGCACAGGCCCTCAAGGTGGCCGCCAATGCCGACGTTGCCCTCGTCGGCATCGGCGGCACCGACGACGGCTGCACCATGGTGCGCAGCGGCTGCCTCAGCCTCGCCGAGATGGTGAGCCTGCGCCGGCAGGGCGCCGTCGGCGATGTCCTCGGCAACTATGTCGACATCGCCGGGGAGCGCATCGACGCCCCCCACTCCAACCGCCTCGTCGGGCTGTCCCTCGACGACCTGCGCCAGGTAGGGACGGTGGTGGCCGTCGCCAGCGGGGACGAGAAACCGCGGTCCGTGCTCGGGGTGCTTCGGGCGGGCATCGTGGACGTGCTGATCGTGGACGAGAACAACGCGTGCCGGGTGCTCGACCTGGCGCATCCAGGAGGTGGGTAAGTGGCTGTCGTGCCAACGCAGGAGATCGTGGGCCGGGCGTTCCGGGAACGCTACGGGGTGGCCGCCATCAACGTGGTCAACGACCTTTCCATGGAGGCGGTGCTCGCCGCAGCCGAGGAGCTGCGGGCGCCGCTCATCGTGCAGACGTCGGTGAAGACGGTGAAGCAGATCGGTGCCAAGGTGCTCTACGCCATGTGGAGGGCCATGACCGACTCCATCTCGGTGCCGGTCGCGCTGCACCTCGACCACTGCGACGAGCGTGACATAGTCACGCTGTGCCTCGAGAACGGGTGGAACTCGGTGCTGTGGGACGGCTCTTCGATGGAGTACGAGCTGAACAAGGTCCAGTGCGCCGAGGTGGTCGCCGAGGCACGGCCCTACGGGGCACTGGTCGAGGGCGAGATCGAGGGCTTCAAGCGCACCGAGGAGATCGGTACTGCCGACGTCGAGCTGGAACAGTCGCTGGAGGCGTGCATCGAGTTCATCGAGGCCACCGGCGTCGACGTCTTCGCCCCCGCCATCGGCAACGCCCACGGCGTCTACCAGAAGGAGCCCAGGCTGGACAATCAGCGGGTCACCGACATCGTCGAGGCCACCGGCATCCCGGTGGCTCTTCACGGCGGCACCGGGATGACTCCGCAGCAGTTCACCGACCTGGTCGCACGCGGCTGCGCCAAGGTCAACATCTCGACGGCGCTCAAGATCGCTCTGATGAAGTCCGGTTACGACTTCCTCACCGACAACCCGGGCAAGTACGACCCGCCGTCTCAGTTCGCCGTGCAGCGGGAGGCCGTCAAGAGGATGGCCGAGGACCACATCCGCATGCTCGGCAGCGAGGGGAAGGCCCCATGAGGACATCACTGTGACGGTGCTGATCTTCGACTGCGACGGCGTGCTCGCCGACACCGAGCGGGACGGGCACCGGGTCGCCTTCAACCGACTCTTCGACGAGCTGGGGCTGCCGTTGCACTGGGACGAGGGCCTCTATGCCGAGAAGTTGAAGGTCGCGGGAGGGAAGGAGCGGATGGCGACGGATTACACGCCCGAGTTCGCCGCCGCCCAAGGCCTACCCGCCGATCCCGAGGGCAGGGCCGAGGAGCTGGCGCGGTGGCACAAGCGCAAGACGGCCATCTATACCCAGATGGTGGCCGAAGGAAGGCTCCCGACCCGCCCCGGGGTCCGCCGCATCATCGAGGAGGCCCAGGACGCCGGCTGGACCCTGGCGGTGGCCTCCACGTCGGCCGAGCCCTCGGTCCGGGCCATCCTCGAACAGGCGGTGGGGCCGGAGCGGGCCTCCCGCTTCGACGCGCTCCTCGCCGGCGATGTGGTGGAACGCAAGAAGCCGGCCCCCGACATCTACCTGCTGGCGCTGCAGCGGCTCGGCGCGGCGCCCGCCAGAACCCTCGTGGTCGAGGACTCCCGTAACGGGCTCCTCGCCGCCGACGCCGCCGGCCTGCGCTGCGTCATGACCGTCAACGGATACACGGAGGAGGAGGACAACAGCGAAGCAGTACTTGTCGTGTCATCGCTCGGGGATCCAGGGGGCGAGCGGACCCGCGTCATCGCAAACCGCGGCGCGGCCCGACCGGGCGAGTTCATCACTGTGGCGGATTTGGAAGCATGCCTGGGATCGTGACCGGCAGCCGACCGCCGGGAAGTGTCACCGAGGAGGTTCGCAATGGCTGAAACTGCGTCCGACGATCTCGACCTCGTCATCAAGACGCTGGCGACCACGATCGTCGACAACGCAGACTATTTCGCGCAGCTCGACGCCGTCGCCGGCGACGGGGACTTCGGCTACTCGCTCAGGAACGGGTTCGAGGTCGTCGCCGCCGAGTACGACACGTTCGACAAGAGCAGCGCCGGGGCGGTCCTGAAAAAGATCGGGTTCGTCCTCACCGGCAAGGTCGGCGGCGTCAGCGGACCCATATGGGGCACCGCCTTCATGAGGGCCGCAGCCGCGGCCGGGGACAAGGCGGAGCTCACCTCCGACGACGTCATCACCGTGCTGCGCGCCGCCATCGAGGGTATCAAGCACCGTGGCGACTCAGACGTGGGGGACAAGACGTTGCTCGACGCCCTGGTGCCCGCCGTCGACAGCCTCGAAGCCAGCTTCGCCGCCGGCGAGGATGGCTCCGCCGCCCTGCAGAAGGCGGCCGACGTCGCCGTCGAGGCCGCCGCCGACACTCTCGGCATGTTGGCCAAACGGGGGCGGGCCGCCTACACGGGGGATCGCAGCCGCGATTCGGTGGACGCCGGGGCGACCGCCGTCGGTGTGATCCTCCAGGCCATCAGCGCCGCATGGCGCGCAGCACACAACTGAGCAAGGAGCGCACAGCGTGAAGAAGTTCGTCAACGACCCACGCGAGTTTGTCAACGAGTTCCTCACCGGGGTCCAACTCGCCAGCGGCGGGGCCCTCGGGCACGACCCGCGGTACAACCTCATCTACCGCCTCGACATCCCCAAGGACGACAAGGTCACCGTGATTCAGGGCTCCGGTTCGGGCCACGAGCCGGCGCACACCATGATCGTCGGGCCCGGCATGCTCGACGGCGCCTGTCCCGGTGACGTGTTCGCCGGGCCCCCGGTGGAGTTCGTCTACGAGACCGCCAAGAAGTTGTACTCACCCAAGGGCATCGTCTTCCTGGTCAACAACTACACCGGCGACCGCACCGCCTGGGAGATGGCCAAGGAGATGGTCGAGGCCGAGGGCCTCGACGTCGGCTGGCTCCTGGTCAACGACGACGTCGCCGTGCAGGATTCCACCTGGACGGTCGGCCGCCGCGGTGTCGCCGGCAACTTCTTCGTCATCAAGGCGGTCGGTGCCGCCTCCGAGCGGGGCGACGACCTCGCCGAGGTGGTGCGGATCGGTGAGAAGGTCATCTCCCAGGTGCGCACCATGGGTATCGCCCTCAGCTCGTGCACGCCGCCGGTGAGGGGCACGCCGCTGTTCGAGATCGCCGACGACGAGATGGAGATCGGCATCGGCATCCATGGCGAGCCGGGGCGTGCCCGCGTCAAGCTGACGTCGGCAGACGAGATCGTCGACACCCTGCTCAACGCAGTCGTCCCCGACCTGCCCTTCGAGTCGGGCGACGAGGTGGCGCTGATGATCAACGGCCTTGGCGGCACGCCTATTTCGGAGCTGTACCTGCTCTACGGCATCGCTCATCAGAAGCTGGCGGACCAGGGCATCAGCGTGTTCCGCAGCTACGTGAACGAGTACTGCACGTCGCTGGAGATGGCAGGAGCGTCGCTCACGCTGCTCAAGGTCGACGACGAGCTGAAGGAACTCCTGCTGGCGCCCGCCGAGGTGTCCAACCGGGTGTTCTAGGCCGCGCAGCCAGGAAGCCACCCCTGCGACGAGGTCGCACGGCAGAGGCGGATGAGCCCGGGCTCCCTCCGGGCTCATCCGCCTCTTTACTTGGTACTTGGTACTTGGTGCCTCCAGAGGCCACGGACCGGCTAATCCTCCGCGGCAGCTAGCTCGCTTGGCTCGGGGAACCAGTTCTGGGGGATCAGCTGGGCGATTCGCTTGGACTGGGACGCCAGGATGGGGGCGACGATGGCGAGGATCAGCACGTAGCCGGCTACGAAGGGGGGGATGCGGGAGTCGAGGCCGGCGCCGGCGGCCAGGGTGGCGATGATGAGGGAGAACTCGCCGCGGCCGAGCACTGTCAGCCCGATGGCGGCTGCGCTGCGGCGGTCCATCTCGTAGACCTTGGCGGCGATGACCCCGGCGACCATGTTGAGGACCAGCGACATCACGATGGCGACGAGGACGACGCCGGCCACCTCGCCCACCGATCCAGGGGCGATGGTGAGGCCGAAGGCGAAGAAGAAGATGGCGGCGAAGGCGTCGCGCAGCGGATGTACCAGCTTTTCGACGCGGGCATGGAGGCTGGTGGAGGCGACCATGAGGCCCACCATGAAGGCCCCGATGGCGTCGGAGACGCCGACCCGCTCGGCCATGCCCGCCACCAGCACAGCGAGCCCCACGAACATCACGGTGAGCAGTTCGTCGTCGGCGGCGCCGATGAGGCGTCCCACGAACTTCCCGCCCCAGCGGGCCACGGCGAAGAGAAGCGCCAGGAACAGGAACGCACGCAGGATGGAGAGCACGGTGGGCAGGCCCGGATCGACGCCGTGGAAGACCGGTTGTAGCAAGGCCAGGTAGAGCGCCAGGAAGATGTCCTCGACCACGATGATGCCGAGGATCACCGGGGTCTCCGGATTGGCGAAGCGGCGCAGGTCGATGAGCACCTTGGTGGCGATGGCCGACGACGAGATGCCGACGGCCCCGGCTATGACCAGCGCCTCGTTGGTGCCCCACCCCAGCACGAACCCGAGCGCCAGCCCGCCACCCAGGTTGAGCGCCAGGTAGACGCCGCCGACGACGAGCAGGCTGCGGCCGCCCCCGAGGAGGTCGTCGACCGAGAACTCCAACCCCAGGTGGAACAGGAGCAGGATCAGCCCCAACGCCGCCAGGATCTCGATGCTGTGCGGGTCCTCGACAAGGACCAGTCCGGGGGTGTTGGGGCCGAACAGGATGCCGGCCAGCATGAAGAAGGGAATGGTGGGCAGGCCGATCTTCCGCCCGAGGCGGGCCAACAACCCGGCGGTAATGAAGGCCCCGCCCAAGGCGATGAGCTCAGGGCCCATGGCCCACCAGCACGAGCCTCGGCGTCATGTCGCGGTCGTGGAGGTGCATCTTGGGTCGATTCTACCTTCTCGCTCCTCCGGCCCACCGGCGTACCCGGCAGCCACAGACGCAGTAGAGCCTTCACACCGGCGTCACCCTGAAGCGCGGTGCCCGTCAACCCGTCGCCATAACTTCGCGGCGTACCAATCGAAAGGATCGCGGTGAGCAAGCTGAGCAAGAGGGTGTCCGCCCTGGTGGCACTGCTGACAGCGGCAGCCCTGATGGCCGTCCCATCGGCGGGAGCCCAGGACAGGCGGGATCGACTCCCGCAAAGTGGGGGGCAATTCGAGCGAATCGCCCATTTCCCGGTGTTCCGCAACTCCTCCATCGAGGGTGAGACGGTGGCGGAGATCATCGACGTCACCGGCGACGGGAACACCCTGGTCTACACCGACGCCCTCCTCGGCGTCGTCGGGTTCATCGACATCACCGATCCGACATCACCCCAGCCCGGCGGTACCGTGTCGGTGGGGGGTGACCCGACCTCGGTCAAGATCGAGGGCGACTGGGCGCTGGTGGGGGTGAACACCAGCCCGTCGTTCACCAACCCGAGCGGCCACCTGGCGGTGATCGACATCACCACCAGGGCCCAGGTCGCCACGCACCCCCTGGCGGGCCAACCGGACTCCATCGACGTCAGCCCAGACGGGCGCTACGCCGCCGTGGTGATCGAGAACGAGCGTGACGAGGACGTGGTGGTGGACGGTGTCGAGGGCGGCCTGCCTCAGCTCCCCGCCGGGCTGCTCCAGATCGTCGACCTGGTCGGCGCCCCCACGGCGTGGACCGTGCGCAGCGTCGCCCTCACCGGGCTCAGCGCCTACGCCCCCACCGATCCCGAGCCCGAGTTCGTCGACATCAACGCCGCCGGCCAGGCGGTGGTGAGCCTCCAGGAGAACAACCACGTCGCCGTCGTCGACCTGCGCACCGGCACCGTGGACCGGCACTTTCCCGCCGGCGAGGTCACCATCCATGGAGTCGACGCCTCCGACGACGGCAGGATCTCGTTCACCGAGAGCCTGACCCGGACCCGGGAGCCCGACGCCATCCACTGGGCGTCCGGTGACCGCATCGTCACCGCCAACGAGGGCGACCTCTTCGGCGGCAGCCGCGGATTCACCATGTTCTCCGCCGGCGGCGCCGTGCTCTACGACAGCGGCAGCGAGTTCGAGTACCTCGGCGCCCGCCACGGTCATTACCCCGACGGCCGCTCCGACGCCAAGGGCACCGAGCCCGAGGGACTCGAGGTGGCCCGCTACGGGGACAACGAGTACCTCTTCGTCGCCTCCGAGCGGGGCAGCTTCGTCGGCGTCTACCGGCTCACGTCGGCCGCCGCGCCGCGGTTCATCCAGGTCCTTCCCGCCGGGGCCGGCCCGGAAGGGCTGGTCGCCATCCCGGGACGGAACCTGCTGGTGGTCACCAGCGAGACCGACGATCCGCCGCTGGGCCTGCGGACCGTGGTGACGATCTACAGGCTGCAGAACGGGACCGCCACCTACCCGCAGATCGTGTCCGCCGACGACGGGAACGGCGCCCCCATCGGATGGGCCGCCCTCTCCGGGCTGGGGGCACACCCCACCGACCCGGGCACGCTGTACTCGGTGTGGGACGCCGCCTTCTCCCCGGACCCGCGCATCTTCACCGTCGACGTGTCGCGGCGTCCCGCGGTGATCACCAGGGCGCTGCCGGTCAGCGGCGCCGCTGCCACACTCGACCCCGAGGGCATCGCCGCCGCCGGCGACGGGACGTTCTGGCTCGCCAGTGAAGGCAACGCCGGCGGATCGGTCCCCAACCAGATCGTCCACATCGCCGCCGACGGCAGCGTGCTCGAAGAGATCGGGCTCCCCGCAGAGGTGCTGGCCTGCCGGGCCGCCTCCACGTCCCGGGTCACGCTGGGGTCCGGGTTCGAAGGACTCACCATCGGCCAGGACGGGCGCATCTACGTCGCCCAGCAGCGGGGCTGGAACTACACCACACCCGAGTGCGAGGACCTCGACGACGACCACGGCGGGCTGAACAGCCTCGGTGAGCCGCTCCACACCCGCATCTGGGTGTACGACCCGACCGCCGGCGGGTGGAGTTGGATCCCCTACGAGTTGGAGGACGTTCCCGAGAACGCCCTCTGGGTCGGGCTGTCGGAGATCACCGCCCTGCCCGACGGGCGTTTCGCCCTCATCGAGCGGGACAACCGCTACGGGCCGTTCACCGGACTCAAGGCGCTGGCGGCGGTGAGCCTCGCCGGCCCGGTGAGCCAGGGGGGCAAGGCGCTGCGCGACATCATCCCCGACCTGGCGGCCGGCAACGGTGCCGTGCTCGACAAGCCGGAAGGGTTCGCCGTCGCCGCCGACCGGCAGACGTACCTGGTCACCGACAACGACGGCGTCGACGGCTCGACCGGCGAGACACGGTTCCTCAACCTGGGCCGCTGGAGGCAGCTCTTCCAAAGCCGGTAGCCAGCCTCCAGTTTGCAGTAGCCGGTTGAGCGGGTACCGGGTTTTCAAGGCGCCGTGGTGGGGTTGATCCCCATCGCGGCGCCTTCGCGTCGGGGATAACTCAGGGATATGCCAGCATGGATACCGGCCGGTCGCTGCGGTGGTTTGCCCGCGATGAGTCTGGGAGCGCCGTGCCGTCTGTGCTGGCGGGAGAGAGTCGTCCCGATATCAGGACAGCGGACAGTATCTGTCCTGATATATCGGTAGCTTCGCTGCCGGCGCGACAAAAGAGGACCACCATGCCACGCGATCATGCGCGCAACATCGGGGAGAAGTCGATGACGAACATTGTGGAGGCCTACGGGCTTCACAAGCGATACGGGGAGGTCGTCGCCCTGGACGGTCTCGACCTCGAGGTCCCCGAGGGGACCATCCTCGGTCTACTCGGCCCCAACGGGGCGGGGAAGACCACTGCGGTGTCGATCCTGTCGACGCTGCTGACACCTGACGCCGGCACCGCCCGCGTCGCCGGCGCCGATGTGCTGGTCGAGCCGAGGGAGGTGCGACGCCGCATCGGCCTGTCGGGCCAGTTCGCCGCCGTCGACGAGTATCTCACCGGCTTCGAGAACCTGGACATGATCGGCCGCCTCTACCACCTGGGGCGCACCGTCGCCCGGCAGAGGGCACGCGAGTTGATCGAGGTGTTCGATCTCGTCGAAGCCGCCGATCGCCCGGTGAAGACGTACTCCGGCGGCATGCGTCGCCGCCTCGACCTCGCCGGAGCGCTGGTGGCGCACGCCCCGGTGCTGTTCCTCGACGAGCCCACCACCGGCCTCGATCCGCGGAGCCGCACCGACCTGTGGGGCGTCATCCGGGACCTGGTGGGAGAGGGCACCACACTCCTGCTCACCACGCAGTACCTGGAAGAGGCCGACCAGCTCGCCGACGACATCCTGGTGATCGACCACGGCCGGCGCATCGCCCAGGGGACGTCCGACCAGCTGAAGAAGACGGTGGGCGGTGAGCGCATCGGCGTGACCGTGACCGACCATGACGACATCCCGCGCACCCAGGAGGTGCTGGCCCGGTTCGCGGTGGGGGAGCTCCACGTCGACGTGCGGACCCGCTCCCTGACCGCGCCTGTCACCGGAGGAGCCCGGGTGCTCCAGGAGGTGCTGGCCGAGTTGCACGCCGTCGGCATCGACGTCTACGACGTCGGGTTGCGCCGTCCCACGCTCGACGACGTGTTCCTCACCCTCACCGGGCACGCCGCCGAACACGATCCCGACGTCTCGCCGGACGAGCCCGCCGAGACCTCAGTCCTCGAGGAGGTGGCCCTGTGAGCCTTCGTTATGTCCTGAGCGACGGCGCCGTCGTCGCCAAGCGCAACATCATCAAGATCAAGCGGGTACCGGAGATCCTGGTCTTCGTGCTCCTGTCGCCGATCATGTTCGTGCTGCTGTTCGCCTACGTGTTCGGCAATGCCATCAACGTGCCCGGCGGGGTCCCCTACAAGGAGTTCCTCATCGCCGGGATCCTGGCCCAGACCGTCATCTTCGGAGCGACGTTCACCGGGGCCGGGCTCGCCGAGGACATCCAGAAGGGGATCATCGACCGGTTCCGCTCGCTGCCGATGTCACGCTCGGCTGTCCTGGTGGGCCGCACGTCCAGCGACATCATCTACAACATGCTGTCGATCACCATCATGGCGCTCACCGGGCTGCTGGTGGGCTGGCGCATCCGCAACTCGGCGCTCGACGCCCTGCTCGGTTTCGCCATCCTGCTGCTGTTCGCCTACGCCTTCTCGTGGGTGATGGCGTACATCGGCCTGCTGGTGCCCAGCGTCGAGGTGCTGAACAACGCCTCGTTCATGGTGATCTTCCCGCTGACGTTCGTGGCCAACACGTTCGTGCCTCTGGAGAGCATGCCGACGGTGTTGCGCACCTTCGCCGAGTGGAACCCGGTGTCGGCGGTCACCCAAGCGGCCCGGGAACTGTTCGGCAACCTCCCACCCGGATATCCCGAGCCCACCGCCTGGCCGCTGCAGAACCCGGTGCTCTACACCCTCATCTGGGTGGTGGTCACCATCGCCATCTTCGCCCCGCTCTCGGTGCGCCAGTACAAGCGGGTGGCCGGCAAGCGGTGAAGAAGCGTAGTACGTACTACGTACTACGTACTACGACGGCGTCGGCACCGCGGTGGCGACCCGTGACCGTGTAGACCCCGGTCACAGG
>CAZOGW010000097.1:0-11654 GCA_964579415.1 uncultured Acidimicrobiaceae bacterium
CTAGTACCTAGTACCTAGTACCTAATACCTGAAGAGCCGGTCATGGGTGCTGATGGCGAAGCGGTCGGTCATGCCGGCGACGTAGTCGACCACCTGGGTGGTGGTGGACGATGCGGTGTGGCGGTAGCTGTCGGGGATCTCGTCGACGTTCTCCATGAAGAAGCCGACAAGGTTGGTGACGATCTCCTTGGCGCGGCGCCGCTGCGGTTCCATCTCCGGTCTCAGGTACACCCGCTCGAACATGAAGCTGCGCAGCCGGGCCATCACCGCCAGCATGTCCGGCTGCATCGACACCACGCCTGAACGCAGCGACTCGTCGACGACGGAGTGGATCATGGTGTCGATCCATGCCCGACCCGGCTCGCCGAAGGTGTCGATGGGCTCCCCGGCGAGGTCGTCGCGGGTGAGCACGCCGGCGCGCAGGGCGTCCTCGGCATCGTGGGCCAGGTAGGCGATGCGGTCGGCGTAGCGCAGCACCATGCCTTCGGCGGTGGACGGCCCCTCGGGGACCCGCCACGGGTGGCGGGCGATGCCGTCGATCACCTCGTAGGTGAGGTTGAGCGGTTCCAGCACCGAGTAGATGCGGGCGCTCTGGTCCGAATGGCTCCACCCGCCCTCCACCAACTCGTCGAGAGCGTCTTCGCCGGTGTGGCCGAAGGGCGAGTGCCCCACGTCGTGGCCCAGGCACACCGCCTCGGTGAGCGTCTCGTTGAGGGAGAGGTTGCGGGCGATGGCCCGCCCGATCTGGGTGACCTTGAGGGTGTGGGTGAGCCGGGTGACGTAGTGGTCGCCCTCAGGGTTCATGAACACCTGGGTCTTGTGTTTGAGGCGGCGGAACGCCTTGGAGTGCAGGATGCGGTCGCGGTCCCTGTCGAAGGCGGTGCGGTGGGGGTCGGGCGGCTCGGGGACCGCTCTGCCCCGGGACGCCGCGGCGCGGGCTGCCGCCGGAGCCAGCAGGGTGTCCTCGAGGCGCTCGGCGTCGGTCCGGGTACGGAGGCGGAAAGGCCCGCCGGTGTCGTTGTTCGGTCTCATGGTCACGGCGGGAGCATGATCGCAGCCGGCGACGACATCCGAGCCGCCCGGCTTCTTGGCATGCCGTCCAACTACCATCGCATGTGATGGACTACCAGGCTCTCTACCGCAGATACCGGCCGCAGCGGTTCGACGAGGTGGTGGGCCAGACCCACGTGACCGACACTCTGGCCCGCGAGGTGACCGAGGGGAGGGTGGCACACGCCTACCTCTTCGCCGGCCCCCGCGGCACCGGCAAGACCACCACGGCACGGCTGCTGGCCAAGGCGCTCAACTGCGCCGACCGCAGCGCCGACGGGGAACCGTGCAACGTGTGTCCCTCGTGCGTGGGGATCACCGAGGGCACCTCCCTCGACGTGATCGAACTCGACGCCGCCTCGCACAACAGCGTCGAGGACGTGCGTGAGATCCGGGTCAACGTGGGGACGGTGGCGGCCACCGCCGGCGCCCACCGCGTCTACATCCTCGATGAGGCCCACATGTTGTCCCGGGCCGCCAGCAATGCGCTGTTGAAGACCCTGGAGGAGCCACCGGGTCACGTCGTTTTCGTGCTGGCCACCACCGATCCCTACAAGCTGCCCGACACCATCCGCAGCCGTAGCCAGCGCTTCGACTTCCTTCCGGTACCGTCCGAGACCCTGGTGGAGCGCCTCGCCGGCATCTCGGCCCGGGAGTCCTTCGATGTCGACGGCGCCGCCCTGGCCATGGTGGCGACTCACGCCGCCGGCTCGGTGCGCGACGCCGAATCCCTGCTGGAGCAGGTGGCAGCGCTCGGTGGCGGGGTCGTCCGCACCGATGTCATCACCCGGGCGCTGGGCCTTGCCGACCGGGAATCGTTCGGACGGTTGGCGGCGGCGATCGTCGCCGGGGATGCCCCTGCAGCCCTGACACTGGTGGCCGAACTCGCCTCCCGCGGAGCCGATCTGCGCCGCTTCGTCGCCGAAGCGGTGGAGTACTTCCGGGGCATCTTCCTCACCCAGTTCTCGCCCAACGTGGAGCAGGTGGTCGACGAGCCCGCCGAGACCATCGAGGAGTGGCGCCGCCAGGCAGGAATCGTCCCCAAGGCCGACGTGCTGCGCACCGTCGACGCTCTCGCCGAGGTCCTGCTCGAACTGCGCCAGGGCCGGGAAGAGCGTCTGGTGATCGAACTGGCGCTGCTGCGACTCACCAGGCCGGAGACAGACCCGGACACCTCGGCCCTACTCGCCCGCGTCGACCGCCTCGAGGCGCGGCTCCGTTCCCTGGAGGCACGCCCGGCCGCCCCCATCTCCGCCGCCGAGCCGGAGCCGACCCGGCGGCCTCAGGCGGCCCCGACCGCCGCGGAGGGCGACAGCGACGCGCCGTTCGCCCCCGCCGGCGACACCGAGGATCTGGCGCCCGTCATCGACATCGACCGCTCCCCGCACCCGGAGGCGCCTCCCGCCACCGACCTCGACCTTGCATCGTTCGAGGCGATCTGGCCGGCGCTGGTGTCCCGGGTGCGTGACGCTTCCGGGCCGGTGCGCCACGCCCTGGTTCGGGAGGCCGTCCCGGTCTCGGTGGTGGGTGGGGTGGTGTCTCTCGAGATCCCGGCCCACAAACCGTTCCACTTCGCCAAGCTGAGTGAGGACGGCGAGTTGAAGGCCACCATGGCCCGCCTTGCCGCCGACCTTCTCGGGTCCGCTCCCACCATCGAGTTCGTCCTCGGCGGTGAAGGTCCTTCCGGGGGAGCCGATGTCCACGGTGGCACCACCGAACCGGCACGCGTTCCTGACAAGGACTCCCTCATGGTCTCCGACGAGGACCCCGAGGACCTGGTCAAGGACCTCCTCGGCGGCGAGATCCAGGACGAGTAGGAGCCGCCGGCCTCGGTCCCCGTGGCGGTGCCGGCAGCGGGTGTGAACGGCTATCCCCGGCGCGGTCAGCGTGGCAGCGTTACGGGGCGACTACGCTGCGGCCCATGGGAAGGATGCCGAAAGATATGCGCCAGCTCATGCAGCAGGCGCAGAAGATGCAGGCCGAACTGGCCCGAACGCAGGAAGAGCTTGCAGAGAAGACCTACCAGGCCACCTCCGGTGGCGGCGTGGTCAAGGCCACCGTCAAGGGCTCCGGCCAGCTTGTCGAGGTCGTTCTCGACCCGTCCGTGCTCGATCCCGACGACCCCGAGCTCGTCGGGGACCTGGTGGTGGCGGCGGTCAATGCCGCCCTGGATCTGGTGTCGCAGGACGCCGGTGCGGCGATGGGTGGTCTCACCGGGGGAATGGACCTCGGCGGGCTGCTCGGCTGATGTTCGAGCCGCCGGTCCAGCGCGTCATCGACGAGCTGGCGCGCCTTCCCGGGATCGGCCGCAAGACGGCGCAACGCCTCGCCTTCCACCTGCTCCACGTCGAAGAGGCCGACGCGGCGCGCCTCGGCCAGGCCATCCTCGACCTGCGCTCACAGGTGCGGCTGTGCCTGCGGTGCTTCAACGTGACCGCCGAGGAACAGTGCGCCATCTGCCGCGATCCGCGTCGGGACCCCACCATGGTGTGTGTGGTGGAGAGGGCCCAGGACATCGCCGTCATCGAGCGTACCCAGGAATACTCGGGGCGCTACCACGTGCTCGGCGGCGCCATCTCACCCATCGAGGGCGTCGGCCCCGAGCAACTCCGGGTCCGGGAGCTGGTGGCGCGCCTCGAGGTGGAGGGCGTCCGTGAGGTGATCGCCGCCACCAACCCCACCATCGAGGGCGACACCACCGCCCTGTACCTCGCCAGGTTGCTGAAACCCCTCGGGGTCACCGTGACCCGCCTCGCCAGCGGTCTCCCCGTCGGTGGCGACCTTGACTACGCGGATGAGATCACGTTGGGGAGAGCCCTCGCGGGGCGCCGCGAGCTGTAGGTACGTATCACGTATCACGTATCACGTATCACGTATCACGTATCACGTATCACGTATCACGTACCTTAGAACGACCTCGCGTGCCCCGGAGGAGCTACTCCTGGCGTGTCGACCTCGTGGAGTCGGTCGGTGCGGTGGAGAGCCCGGACGTAGCGGACGGTGCGGCTGGCGGAGCGCATCACCACCGAATACGTCACCACCTGCTTCCCGAAGAAGTCGACGCCCTGGAGCAGGCTCCCGTCGGTGACTCCGGTGGCGGCGAAGAAGGTGTGGTCTGAGTCGACCAGGTCCCGGTTGGTGAGCACCTGATCCAGGTCGAGTCCCTCGTCCCTGGCGAACTGGCGCTCCGATTCGTCTCGCGGCCACAGCTTGCACTGGATCTCGCCCTTGAGGGCCGCCATGGCACACGCCGCGGTGACCGCCTCCGGGGAGCCGCCGATCCCGAGGAGGATGTCGATACCGCTGTCGATCTTGGCGGTGGAGATGGCGCCGGAGATGTCACCGTCGCCGATGAGGGCGATGCGGGCGCCGGCGGCGCGCACCTGCCGCATGTAAGGCTCGTTGCGGGGGCGGTCGAGGATGACCGCGGTCAGGTCCTGCACCGACTTCTTCTTGGCTTTGGCCACCTGTGCCAGGTTGTGCGCCACCGGGGCCTCGATGTCGACCACGCCGGCGGCTTCCTCTCCCACCGCGATCTTGTCCATATAGACCAGCGATCCGGGCGCATACATCGAGCCGCGCTCGGCGAGGGCGATCACGGCGAGGGCGCCGGGTTGGCCGGCGGCCGTCAGGCGAGTGCCGTCGACGGGGTCCACGGCGACGTCGACCTTGATGGGCCCACCGCCGCCGACGCGCTCGCCGTTGAACAGCATGGGGGCCTCGTCCTTCTCGCCCTCCCCGATGACGACGATCCCGTCCATGGACACGGTGGACAGCATGTGACGCATGGCGTCGACGGCGGCCTGGTCTACGACGTTCTTGTCGCCGCGGCCCTGCTGGCGGGCCGCGGCGATGGCGGCCATCTCGGTGACGCGCACCAACTCGAGGGCGAGGTTGCGATCGGGCCGTTCCGGCGTGGTCGGGCTCACGAAATCCCTCCGGGCACCGACACTATGAGGGCGTCGCCCTGGCCCCCGCCACCGCACAAGGTTGCCGCCCCCACACCACCGCCGCGGAGCCGGAGGGCGTTGACGAGCGAGACGACCAGCCGGGCTCCGGTGGCTCCCAAGGGGTGTCCCAGGGCGACGGCGCCGCCGTTGACGTTCACCCGGTCGGCGGGTATGTCGAGCATCCGGGCCGACCACAGCGCCACCGCGGCGAAGGCCTCGTTGATCTCGAACAGGTCGATGTCATCGACGGCGAGGTCGGTGCGCTTGAGCGCCATGCGCACCGCTTCGGCGGGGCGCTCGTGGAGGGTGGCGTCCGGTCCCGCCGTCTGACCGTAGGCGACGATCTCGGCCAGCACCGGGAGCCCGGCCGCCTCGGCGGCGGAGCGGTCGGCGACCACCACGGCGGCGGCGCCGTCCGACACCTGTGAGGCGTTGCCGGCGGTGACGCTACCCCCGGGAACGAAGGCGGGACGCAACCCGCCCAGCGACTCGGCCGTGGTTCCCGGCCGGATGCCCTCGTCGGCGGTGACGACGACCGGTTCGCCCCTGCGCTGCGGGACGCTGACCGGGACGATCTCATCGGTGAATCGGCCGGCGGTGGTGGCCTCCTCGGCGCGGCGGTGGCTCTGCGCGGCCCAGGCGTCCTGCGCCTCCCGGTCGATCCCGAGTTGCGCGTTCTTGTGGTCGGCGGACTCTCCCATGGTGCATTCGTCGAAGGCGCACCACAGCCCGTCATGGGTCATGGTGTCGACCAGGACGGCGTCGCCGGCGCGCAGACCCTGACGGGCACCGTTGAGCACGTAGGGGGCGTTGGTCATCGACTCCATGCCCCCGGCGACGACGAAGGTGGCCTCGCCGAGGCGGATGTGGCGGGCGGCCTCGGCGATGGCGGTGAGGCCGGAGAGGCACACCTTGTTGATGGTGGTGGCGGGGACGGTCATCGGGATTCCGCCCTTCACCGCCGCCTGGCGAGCCGTGATCTGCCCCTGCCCGGCCTGGAGGACGTGACCGAAGAGCACCTCGTCGACATCGGGTGGCGCCAACCCGCTCCTTTCCAGGGCGGCGGCGATGGCGGCACCACCGAGGTCCATGGCGGTGAGGGAGGAGTAGGCGCCCTGGAACCTCCCGATGGGTGTGCGTGCGACCGAGCAGATGACGGGGTTCGACATGGTCGGATTGTATCCCGGCGCCCGGGAGGCCGGATACGGTGCGGCGGCGTGGAGTGAGTCGACGAAGCTGCCGGTACGGCAATAATGGCGGCGTGTTCGCCTACAACCTTCACCACGTGGCCATCGCGGTGGCCGACCTCGACGAGGCGGTGGCCCGCTTCGGGGCGCTGTACGGCGCCGGCGTGGCCCATCGTGAGGTGGTGGGCGACCAGGGCGTCGAGGAGGCGATGATCCCGGTGGGCGGTTCGTTCGTGCAACTCCTGCAACCGCTCGATGCCGATTCCCCGGTAGGACGGTTCCTGCGGGAGCGGGGGGAGGGCATGCACCATGTGGCCCTCGCCGTGGCCGACATCGATGCCGCGCTGGAGCATCTCGAGGCTGCAGGCGCCCGCCTCGTCGATCGCACCCCCCGCATCGGGGGAGGCGGGGCTCGTATAGCCTTCGTCCATCCCAAGGAGTGGGCGGGGACGCTGGTGGAACTGGTGGAGGTGACGCAGTGACGGACGAGATCACGATCATGGGAGGGGCCACTCCCGAGGTGGCCGCGGCCATCGCCGCGGTGGTGGGCGATCTCCTGGTGGCCGAGGCGCGGGTGAGGGCGACACCTCCCGCCCGTCACCGCCAGAACCAGTGGGTGCTCGCCGGGCGGCCCCGGCCGGCGTCGGCGCCCCTCCCGTCGCAGACCTACGACAGCGTCGGCTGGTCGGAGACGACAGACAACGGGGAGGAGGGTACCAAGTACTAAGTACTAAGTACTAGGTACTACGCGTTCTTAATATTGAATACTGAATACTGAGACAAAGAAAGGCCCCCTCCGCCGCCAGGCGGAGGGGGCCTTTCTTCACTAGCTCAGTCGCGTGGGTTGAGGTCGTCAGCCAGGAGCTCGATGGCGTCGATCAGGTCGGCGTGGACCGAAGGATCGAGCCGGTCGGCGATGGCATAGCCGGACTGGGCGGCCAGGTTCCGGGTCCGGTCGTTCGTCGCCATATCGGCCTGGGTGAGGAATGCGTTGACACGCAGCACCTCGGCGGAGCCGATGGCGTCGGCACGGATCGCCTGGTCACGGAAGGCGCCGACGACGTTCGCCGACGGGCCCCACGAGAACTGGCGCTGTCCCTGGACGTTCAACTGGTCGACGGTGATCTCCTTGGCGGCTGCGATCTCCGCCTCCGAGATGTACTCACTGGGGACCAGGTCGAACACGTCGAGACCGCGTGCGATCTCCGAGCCGTAGATCAGGCCGTTGTACCAGTACACCGACCAGAACCCGCCGGACACCAGCGCCGTACCGGTGCCGATCGGGCCTCGGTCGAAGTAGGCGATCTCGACGGGGTTGGACGTGTCGGTCCAGTCGCTGATGGAGATGCCACCCTGGTACCAGGCCTGGACGAAGATGTCGCGGCCCGGGATCGGGATGAGCGACCCGTTGTGCGCGACACAGTTCTCCTGGCTGGTTTGCGGCACCGGCAGCTTGTAGTAGCTGGCGAACTCCATCTTCTTGCCCGTCGGGGTGTCGACGATGTCGAAGAGGGCGTTGGCGCCCCATTCCGGCTTGTGATTGGCGTTGCAGCGGGCACCGCTGCCACCGCCCCACTCGTCGGTGAACAGGACGGAGGTGCCGTCGTTGTTCAGCGTCGCCGAGTGCCAGTATGAGAAGTTCGTGTCCGACACCGCATCGATCCGGAACGGGTTGGCCGGATCGGAGATGTCGATGAGGATGCCGTTGCCCTGGCACGCACCACCCGCCAGACCGAGGTCCGGGTAGGCCGTGATGTCATGGCAGGTGTTGGTGGCCGGGGTCGGCGAGTAGCCCGTACCGGCCGGGCTGCAGGCCCACGGCGGGCCGGCGCTGTTGCAGGGATGGCCACCCGGTGGGGCAGCGTTCTGCAGGCCGTTGACGGCACCGGTCGCCGGGTCAAGGAAGAGGCGGGCCTCGGTGACCACCTGGGCGGCGGTCGGGTTGGCCAGCGGGACCTTGATGACCTCGGTCATCCACTGCGACGGGTTCGCGCCGCTCGCTTGGGTCTGTCCGCAGCGGCCGCTCACGTTACCCTCGGGCGTCGACACCACTTCGCCGGCGGCGCGCTGGCCGGCCGTGCCGGACACGTAGATGTAGACATTGTTCGGGTCGTCCAGGTCTTCCACGACCGAGTGCGTGTGCGAGCCGCGGCAGGTCTGCACCCCGCCGACGAGCACCGGAACCTCCGGGTTGGAGATGTCATAGATGCGCACCCCGCGGAAGCGGTTCTCGGCGGTGACACCGCCGGTGGTGCAGTCGATCTTCGACCCAGTGGCCTCCACGGACTGGAACAGCAGGTTGCCGTACACCGACGGGTCGTTCTGGCTACCCGGGCAGTTGACCTCGCTCTTCAACACCGGGTTGGTCGGGTCGGAGATGTCGAACGTCTGCAGGCCGTTGTAGTTGCCCATGTACAGGTTGTCGCCCTTGAAGGCCAGGTCCGACACCGTGCCCTGGAGCGCGCCGTCGCGCTTCTGGAACCAGGCGAGATGCTCCATACCGGAGATCGCATCGGCAGCGTCCCACAGGCCCGGGCTCAGCCCGATCCGGGGATCCGGCGGATCGTCCTGTGCCGAGGCCGTCACCGGGATGACGGCTACCAGCATGGCGATAGCGGCCGCGATGACCCACGCACTCCGGCGTCGGAAGATCGGCTTGACGGAATCCATTCCCATATTGCCTCCCTCGTGTGGCGTCCATCGGGGGTCGTGGACGCACCATTGGCTCTGAGCGGCGCATGCTTCAGGCGAGCCGACACCGACGCTGGTGCGTCGGGAGGCGAGCTGTCGCGCGCAGCTGAGGGCACTTTATCCGGCGGGGTCTGCCCTCTCCAAATGAATCCGACCCGGAGGAGCTGATCGTGGGCCCTCCATCGTCGTCCGGTGTGGTGCCTGGGTCGCGTTACCCGCTACGGCGTGCGCTGAGTTGGTCCACCACCTCGTCGGGCACCTGCAGGTCGCCGCGACCGGTGCCCACCGAGAGTCCCGGCTTGTAGCGGCCGTGGTAGTCGGTGCCGCCGGTGGCGACCATGTCCAGGTCCCGTGCGATCCCGGCGAGGTGGTTGCGGACTGCCGGGGTGTATTCGGCGTAGTGGCACTCGATCCCCTGCATGCCGAGGGCGGCGAGTTCGGTGAAGGCGCGCCGGTAGCCGTCGGCGGACACGGCCAGGGTGTGGGGATGGGCCACCACCGGGACCGCGCCCGACTTCCGGGCGAGCCGGATGGCGGTGACGGCGTCGAGGCGGCGGCGGGGCACGTAGCCGGGCCGTCCCTCGGCGAGCCAGCGGTCGAAGGCGTCCTTGATCTCGGTGGCGTGCCCGTTGGCCACCAGCACCGCGGCGATGTGGGGGCGGCCCACCACGCCGCCTCCGGCCTCGGCGAGGACGGCGTCGAGGCTCACATCGAGTCCCATCCCGGAGAGGCGGTCGACGATCTCGGCGTTGCGGACCTCGCGGGCCGAGCGCAGGCTTCCCAACTCGTCCTGGAGCGGTCCCTCACCCGGCTCGAGGAAGTACACCAGCATGTGCATCCGGCCGTCGGGCACCTCGATGGACAGCTCCACGCCGGGGACGAAGCCGATCCCGGCACGGGCACAGGCATCCCGTGCCTCGGCGATGCCCTCGAGGGTGTCGTGGTCGGTGAGTGCCATGGCGCCGAGGCCGGCGCGCGCCGCCAGCGCCACCAGCGTGGCGGGATCGTCGGTTCCGTCCGAGCAGGTTGAATGCAGGTGGAGGTCGACCGGCAAGGTCGTCAGAAGACGACCTGGGCGAGGGCGAGTACCGCGACGATTGCAACCCCCCACAGGGCGCCCTTCCTGGCACGCGACATCAGTTGCGTGCGCTTGGCGGTCTTCTCCTCCTCGGCCCGGCGAACCTCCCGGTTCGCCCGCTGACGCTCTCGTTTGGTAGTCGCCATGGCCGGCATCGTAGTCCAACCGGAAGCTCTCCCGCCTCGGCGAGGGAGCCCGATGGGTGACCGGCCTCGCCGGGGGTGCCGGCACCGGGAACCTGAACGGGTTGATTCGTCAGGACCCTGCGGCGATGGTGACCGACTCCAGGTACAGCGCCTGGGTGGGCTGGCTCATCTCGCCGCTCGTCGGATTGGGGCCGACCGGGATGGCGGCGATGGCGTCGAGCACGTCCTCGCCGCCGATGACGCGTCCGAAGGCGCTGTACTGGGGCGGGAGCCCGCTGTCGGCCAGCATGATGAAGAATTGCGAGCCGGTGGTGCCCGGTCCGGCGTTGGCCATGGCGATGACTCCCCGCTCGTAGACGAAGCCGTCCGGGGGGAACTCGTCGGCGATGTAGTAGCCGGGGCCTCCGCCGCCGGTGCCGGTGGGGTCGCCCGCCTGGAACATGAAGCCGTCGATGACCCGGTGCGAGACGGTGCCGTCGAAGTAGCCCTCACCGGCGAGAAAGGCGAAGGAGTTGACGGTCTCCGGCGCCATCTCGGCGTCGAGCTCGACGAAGATCTCGCCGCACGAGGTGGTGATGGTGGCGACCGGGTTGGTCGAGGCGTCCACCGCGGCATCGCCGGGCTCGGCGAACTGGAACTGGCCGGCCGGGGGAGGCAGCTCCCCGCCGCAGGCCACCGGCAGTGCCCGGAAGCCTTCATAGTCGTACACCGGCCCTGCGGTGGGGGCGGCTGTCGTCCCCGGTGCGCTCGCCGCCGTCGTGGTGTCGACCGGGGCGGCGGTCGTCGTAGCGGTGGGGACGTCGTCGCCTCCGCAGGCGGCCACCACCGCCATCAGCAGCGATGTGGCTACGACAAGTCGGGTCTTCGTCGAGATACGCATGGCGTGGATGCTAAAGCCTCGGGGCGGCATGCGGTCGGTGCCGCCGCCCCCGGGGTGTCGTCCACCCCGGGGGCGATCCGGCTGCGGTTCAGCGGCGGGGCGTCGAATCGTCGTCGACGACTGCGGCGGAGCCGCCGCCCCTCCGTATCGGTTCGGCGGCGGCCTCGAAGCGCCCGTCACCGAGCAGTTCGATACCGGTGGCGGCGCCGATCTCGCCGGTGCTGCTCAAGGAGTGGCCCATCGCCTGGAGCGCCGCTCCGTAAAGGGCGTTGAAGGCGGTCTCTCCCTGAATGGTTGCGGTGTTGCGCTGGCTGGAGCGGGGTGCCGCCAGGGCGTCGCTGAGGCTCATCCCGCTGTCGATCCTGTTCATCAGGATGTTGGCGACGGTGGTGATGATGGTGGCGCCGCCGGGGCTACCCACACCGAGCACCGCCTCTCCGTCCTGGACCACGACGGTGGGGCTCATCGAGCTGCGGGGCCGCTTGCCGGGCGCAGGCAGGTTGGGGCCGGTCCCGGTGGGGTCGAAGTCGGTGAGCTCGTTGTTGAGCAGGAAGCCCCAGCCGGGGACGGTGACACCCGAGCCGCCGGTGGCCTCGATGGTGAGGGTGTAGGCGACGACGTTCCCCCACCGGTCCGCCGTGGTGAGATGGGTGGTACCGGTGCCCACCGCGG
>CAZOGW010000098.1:0-11609 GCA_964579415.1 uncultured Acidimicrobiaceae bacterium
AGGCCCGTCGCCAGGGTAGTGAACCGACGGGGCCACAACCTGCGGGAACCGTGCGCCGGACCGGCGTGTCCCTGAGCGTCGTACGCTTCCGCCGACACCCCATCGGAGGAGGAGCCCTCAATGACCGCGTACGCCGTCACCGCCGCCACCGGGCATCTCGGACGACTCGTCGTCGACAAGTTGATAGAGAGGGGTGCCCATCCCGGGGACATCGTGGCGATCGCCCGGACGCCGGAGAAGGCGGCGGACCTGGCCGGCCGCGGTGTGGTGGTGCGGGAGGGTGACTATGGGAGCCCCGAGACGTTGCCGGCGGCACTCGAGGGCGTCGACCGGCTTCTCCTCATCTCCGGCACCGACATGGGGCAGCGTGTCGCCCAGCACACCGGCGTCATCGAGGCGGCGAAGGCGGCCGGTGTCGAGCGCATCACCTACACCAGCATCCTCCACGGCGAGGGCTCCCCGATCAACCTGGCAAACGAGCACATCGGCACCGAAGCGGCGCTCCGCGACTCGGGGGTCGCCTACACCGTCCTCCGCAACGGCAGCTACATCGAGAACTACACCGACCAGCTCGGCCAGTACCTCGCCTCGGGCGTCATCCTCGGAGCCACCAACGACGCTCGCATCGCCGGGGCCACCCGCGCCGACTTCGCCGAGGCCGCCGCCGTGGTGCTCGTCACCGACGGCCACGACAACGCCGTCTACGAACTGGGCGGCCAGCCCACCTTCGACCACTCCGACATCGCCGCTGCCGTCACCGAGGTCACCGGGACACTCGTGGTGTACAACAACCTCACCGTGGATGAGCTCGCCTCCACCCTTGCCGGTTTCGGTCTCGACCCCGCTATCGCCGGGTTCGTCGCCGAAATCGACCGCGGCGTCGCCGCCGGGGGCTGGGACACCGACTCGCGCGACCTGGAGCGGCTCCTCGGTCGGCCCACCACCTCCCTGATCGACGCAGTACGCGCCGCCGCCACGGCCTGAACCGCGTCAGGCGGTTCGACGCCGGTACTCCCTCGGGCTGAAGCCGTGGACGCGCTTGAAGGCGGCGCTGAGGGCGAACGGGTTGGCGTAGCCCACCTGGCGGGCGACCGCGCCCACCGTGGTCCCCGGCTCCTTGAGAAGGTCGGCGGCGAGCGCCAGCCTCCGCTCGGTGAGGTACGTCATCGGCGGCTCGCCCACCAGGTCGGTGAAACGACGAGCCAGGGTCGCACGCGACGCTCCCACCTCGGTGGCGAGGCCGGCGACGGTCCACGGGTGGGCGGGGTTGTCCTGCAGCAGACGCAGCGCCGGTCCCACGACGGGGTCGGAGCTGGCTCGGAACCAGCCGGGGGTGTCTTCGGCGCGGGCGAACCACGTCCGTAGCACGGCGACGACGAGAAGATCGAGCAGCCGGTCGAGCACGACCTGCTGGCCCGGTGCCTCTTTGACCATCTCGGCGCCGAGCAGGTCGACGAGCGGCGCGCCCAGGTCGGTTGCGGGCACCACCACCAGGCGGGGAAGGGCACCGAGGAGCCGGCCGCCCAGCTCGTTGACGTGCTCGTAGGTGCCGATGAGCACCTCGGTGGACCCTGTGGTGGTGTTGCCCATGGTGCGCACGCCGCGACGGAGGCTGTCCATGACGCTCTCCCCGGTGGTCGTCGTGCACATCCCGCCCGGGAGGGCCACCACCTGGGTCGGTGTGCCCGGCGGGTCGGCGAAGGCGTAGGGCTCGGGGCCGCACACGATGGCCACTTCACCGGCCGCCAGCCGGGCCGGCTCGGAGCCGGGGATCGTCACCCAGGCCTCGCCCCGCAGGGCGGCCACCAGTGCCAGTGGCGCCCGGTCGTCAACCCAGATCGACCACGGTGGATCGAGCAACATGCGCAGCAGGAAGGCCTGGCGGGCCCGAGGGCCGTCGAGCATTCCGGCGAAGGCGTCCATCGGCCCAACATATCAGAAGGACCGAGACTTTCGCGTATGGAATCGAGCCTTTCGACCATGGACGCGCTCGCCGAGCTCTGGTCTAGTACCGCCATGACCGCCACATACGCCCCCGCCGCCCCCGCGACGTTCTCTCCCGACCCTGATTACGTCGCCCGACTCGTCGCCCGCCGCTCGTTCGCCAACCTCGCCACCGTGTCGCCGCAGGGCAGGGCGCACGTCGCCGGTGTCCTCTACCAGCTCGTCGACGGCGACCTGTACGTGAGCACCGATCGCTCCAGCCGCAAGGCCCGCAACATCGCCGCCAACCCCCACGCCGCCGTGACCATCCCGGTGCGGCGCGTCCCCGTCGGTCCTCCCTCACAGATCCAGTTCCAAGCCACCGCCGAGATCCTCGACCGAGAAGACTCCCGGGTCCGCTATCTGGTCGACACCGGCCGGCTGGCCGCCATCACCTCCCACGGAGAACTCGATCTGCCCGATGGATGCATTCTCAGGATCACCCCATCCGCACGCCTTCACACCTACGGCCTGGGGATGTCCCTCCTCCACCTCATCCGCCACCCCCTCGACGCCGCCGGAGTCGTGTGGTGGGACGTACGTAGTACCTAGTACGTAGTACCTAATTCTCGAACATGCCGTCGGTGACCTCGGCGAGGATGCCGCGGACGTGGGCTGCGGTGAGCCCGAGGGCGGCGCCGATGCGTCGCAGCGCCTCCACCTCGTCGGTGTGGAGCCCGCCGTCGCCCACGGCGACACCCCCGAGCGCCATCATCAGGCTCTCCTTGCCGAGTTCGTTGAGCGAGCCGGCCACCTTCGACAGTGCTCCGGTGAGGTCCGCTCCGGGCATCGACCGCAGGTCGGCTTCCAGGTCGTGCATCGTGTACGGCGTGTCAGCGTAGGTCTCGATCACAGCCAGGCCGGAGTGCTTCTCGGTGTCCCCGACACTCCCGTCGGCGACCAGGATCGCCACCACGGCGTGGCGCACCGCATCCGCCAGGTCGTTCATCATCTGCGCCGCCGTCGGCATGGTGAGCACCTTGGGGTCGTAGGCGGTCTTGCACGACGAGCACTCGACCATCTCGCCGAGGATGTTGAGCGGGATGATGGGGATGAAGAACAGGGCGAACCAGTTACGGGCCTGTTTGCGCCGGTAGGGGCGGTCGCCGCCCTCGTTGGGGCAGGCGAAGGTTCCCTCGGTGAGGACCGTGTAGCGGGGCCGCAGCCCGAAGATCAGCAGCATGGTCCCTTCACCCTACCGCCGGTCGGGGTACTGCACCGGGACGGCCCCCGCCACAGTGGAGCCCGGGTTCACGGCGACCATCCCGCGCGGTTCGGCAGCGGCCTCCCAGGGCCGGGCCACCACATGCCACGCCAGCAGCACCGCCGAGGTGGGGATCCCGAGCTGGCACTGCACCTTGACGTGGTTGTACGAGACGGGCGAACCGCGCAAGGTCGCGATCGGGGCGTTGGCCACCTCCAGGTGCCAGCGGTGCATGTGGTCGGAGACGAGATCGAAGTTGAAGCGGTGGCCGGTGATATCCCAGCGCCGACCCATCCAGGACCGGCGCACGATGCGGCCCACCTCCTCGGCGCCCTCGATTCCCTCGGTCACGTCGAGGGCGTGGACCGTGCCCATCCCGGCCGGTTCCAGTAGCAGCCGGGTGCCGTCCGCAACGTCGGCGACGCTGACATAGGTACGTCCGGAGCGCTGGATGCCGGCCAGTTGCCGGCCGCCGGCGTCGACCAGGGTCCAGCGTGACGAGAACCACGGGCTGCGCAGCTCGACGTCGCCGTAGACCATGGACAGCGGTCGCTGGCGGTGCATCGGGCCACCGTAGTGGACCAGGCGATAGGGTGCTGTCATGCAGCTTCACCTCATCGACGGCACCTACGAGCTGTTCCGGGCCCACTTCGGCGTCCCCAGCCGCCAGGCGCCCGACGGCACCGAGATCGGCGCCACCTACGGCATCCTCGCCTCCACGATCGGGCTTCTTTCCGAGCCCGGTGTCACCCACGTCGCCGCCGCCTTCGACTCGGTGATCGAGTCGTTCCGCAACGAGGTCTATGCCGGCTACAAGACCTCGGAGGGGATCCCGCCGGAGCTCCACGCCCAGTTCCCGGTCGCCGAGCGGGCGATGCGGGCACTGGGGGTCACGGTGTGGTCGATGTACGAGTTCGAGACCGACGACGCCCTGGCCTCGGCGGCGCTCCGCTTCGCCGACGACGTCGAGCGTGTCGTCGTGATGAGCCCCGACAAGGACATGACCCAGCTCTACGGAAACCCGAAGATCGTCGGCTACAACGTACGCACCCGCGAGGTCATCGACGAGACGGCGGTCATCGCCAAGTTCGGGGTGGTGCCCGAGTCGATCCCCGACTACCTGGGTCTGGTCGGCGACTCCGCCGACGGCTTCCCCGGCCTCCCCGGCTGGGGCGCCAAGTCGGCGGCGGCGGTGCTGGCCCGCTACGGGCACATCGAGGACATCCCGCTCTCCGCGGCCCGCTGGGACGTCCAGGTGCGCGGCGCCGACAAGCTGGCCGCCACGCTGCGGGAGCGGATGAGTGATGCCCTGCTCTACCGTTTCATCGCCCGGCTCCGCCCCGACGTCCCCCTCGTCGAGGATCTGCCGGACCTGGAGTGGAAGGGCGCCCACCGTGCCGAGTTCACCGCCCTCTGCGACGAGCTCGGCTTCGATACCCTGCGCTCCCGTCCCGCGCTGTGGCAGGACTGACAACGACTGCCAGCAGAGAGCAGGGGTATTGCCGTGGAGTCATGTGTCTGGCATGGTGCGGGCATGGGCGCCTCGGAAGCTCGCCGCCATGAGATGTACACTGGCCTGAGCCGCAAGCTGGGGCCCGATCTGGCGGACACGCTCATGACATACCTGCCAACGACACCCGGTACGGATCTGGCGACCAGGGACGACTTGAGCTCGGGTCTCGCCGGCGTCCGCTCGGAGATCGCCGAGTTGCGCGCCGACTTCCGCGATCTCCGGGCGGAGTTCGGCAGCCTCAGGGGAGGGTTCGGCAGTCTCAGGGGAGAGTTCGGCGCCTTCCGGTCGGAGATGCACGCCGACCTCGCCGCCCAGGGTCAGCGTATCGACAAGCTCCAGCACACCCTCGTGGTCGGCCTGATATCGATCGTGGTGGCGCTGATCGCCCTCATCGGCGCCGTCCTCCTCGGCTGATCCTTGCCTGAATGTGGCTCAGGTGCCGGGAGGTGTGGTGACCGGGGCGGTGTACCACTGACCGATCACGAGGTACCACTGTGCCGAGGCGGGGACTGAGGAGAGTTGCGAGAGCGGGGCTGTAGGAGCAGCCCCGCTCTCGCTCTCTCGCCGGTGGAGTGGGTTGGTCACGCGCCGTTGGAGCCCACCGGTTTGAGGAGCCTCGGGTCGACGAGTCCCCCCGGGGGTTGGCGATGGGGAAGGAGCGCCCTCTGCCCCATCGATCCCGCTGTCATTCGTCACCCGTGTCATCGAGATACCCACGTCCTCCTGGAGGCGCCTTGTCTCACCGGGGGCAAGCTATCCCCACCGGGTTTCGCTGGGGTTGCCCGCAGGTTTCGGGCATGGAAAGCCTGCGTTACGGCAGGGTTGCGGTCCGCAGCCGAGCCTCCGCCCAGCGTGCGGGGACGATGGTCTTGAGCCGGCGGGGGACGTAGGGGAGCGAAAGCCGGACGGTCGACAGGGTGGCGTCGAGGGCGCGCTGGTGGGTACCGGTCCAGCGCAGGCCGTAGAGGTCCCGCAGGCGGGGGTCGAGCGTGCCTACCGCGGCGAAGGCCACCAGCTTCCACAGCGGCTTGATCCTCGCCGGCACCGCGCCACGGGTGATGAGCTCGGACACCTCGGCGGCGACGTCGCTGTGGCGAAGCCGGCCCGAGCCCGCCATGTCGTCGACGTAGCTCAACATGTCGGCGAACGTCGCCGGGACGAAGCCGGCGGGGAGCAGCAGCAACTCGGCGCTCAGCTTGTTCTCCTCGTGGTAGCGGTCGGCCTCGGCGTCGTCGAGCGTCCCCACGGTGAGCCGGTAGAAGTGGATGGTGGACACCTCGAGGGCGGCGTGGACCCAGAGGAGCTGCTCGTAGTCGAGGGCGTCGTACCACTCGCCGGTCACCGGGTCCATCCCGTGGATCGATCGGTGCAGCTTGTTGATGCGGTCCGCCGCCTCCTGTGCCGCCACCCGCGGGCCGAAGGTGACCAGGTTCTGGAGCTGCACCGTCCTCGTCAGCCGCAGCCAGGGGTCTCGCCGGTAGCCGCCGGTCTGGCGGGCGCCGGCCGCCACCAGCGGATGGGCGGCGTGCATGAGCAGGGCGCGGGCGCCGCCGAACAGGGTCGTCACTTCGCGGTTGACCCGCCACATCATCGAGGTGGGCCCGAAGAAACCCTCGTCGTCGTGCCGCCCGATCCCGGTATTCATCGGCCCCAACGTAACGCGCCCCGGGGCGATCAGAGGCGGGCCCCGG
Organism: uncultured Acidimicrobiaceae bacterium; assembly: GCA_964579415.1. Lineage (GTDB taxonomy): Bacteria > Actinomycetota > Acidimicrobiia > Spongiisociales > UBA5794 > CAZOGW01. The sequence continues at coordinate 6,392 of CAZOGW010000098.1, forward strand.
TCCCGCCTATCCTCGCCGGCGATGTCCGTCCCGGCAGAAGCGATCCAGGTACGCAGTCTCGTCAAGGAGTACGGCACGCTCGCCGCCGTCGCCGGTATCGATCTCGACGTCGCCGCCGGGGAGGTGTTCGCCCTCCTCGGCCCCAACGGAGCGGGCAAGTCGACCACCGTCGAGATCCTGGAAGGGCACCGAACCGCCACCTCCGGCGACGTGAGGGTGCTGGGGCTCGACCCGCAGACCGGCGGGCGGGAGCTGCGGGAACGCATCGGGATCGTCCTGCAGGAGCACTCCGTGGAGCGGGAGCTGTCGGTGCGGGAGGCCATCGAATACTACGGCAGCCTCTACCCGCGCCGCCGCCACGCGGCCGAGCTGGTGGAGATCGTGGGGTTGGAGGGAAAGGCCGGCGACCGCATCAAGACGCTGTCGGGAGGCCAGCGGCGGCGTCTCGATCTGGCGCTCGGGCTCGCCGGCGATCCCGAGCTGGTGTTCCTCGACGAGCCCACCACCGGTTTCGACCCTGCGGCGCGGCGGCAGGCGTGGACCGTTGTGGAGAACCTGCGCAGCCTGGGCAAGACGATCCTGCTCACCACCCACTACCTCGACGAGGCCCAGCACCTCGCCGACCGGGTGGCGGTCATCGCCGCCGGGCGCATCGTCGCCGAGGGCACACCCGACACCCTGGGCGACCGGGCCAACCTGCCGTCGCTGATCACGTTCCAGGTGCCCCCGGGCGGTGAGCTGCCTCCGGGGCTCGACGCCACCCTCGACGCCGGGCGGGCCACCCTCGCCAGCGCCGACCCCACCCGTGACCTGCACACCCTTACGTCGTGGGCGCTGGAGCGGGGGATCGCCCTCGACGGCCTGGATGTGCACCGGCCCACCCTGGAGGACGTGTACCTCGACCTCGTCGGAGACGGCCTCGGGGAGAACGGGGCGAAGCCGTGAATCGGCCCTCGACGGCGTCGCTGCTGTGGGGCCAGGTGCGCCACCAGAACCGCCTCTTCCGGCGTACGCCGATCGCAGCCTTCTTCACCATCGTGTTCCCCCTCATGTTCCTCGTGGTGTTCAACCTGCTCTTCCCCGACGACGAGATCTCCGGGATGTCGACGGCGCAGTTCTACGCGCCTGCCCTGGCGGTCTTCGGCGCCGTCTCGGCCACCTACACCAACCTCGCCATCGGCACCTCCATCGCCCGTGACGAGGGCATCCTGAAGCGGGTGCGGGGCACGCCGCTGCCGCCGTGGCTCTACATCGCCGGGCGCATCGGCTCGGCGTCGTATGTGGCGGTGATCTCCGCCGGCCTGATGCTGACGGTGGGAGTGGTGGCCTACGACCTGCAGGTGTTCGCGGTGGCGCTGCCGGCGGCGGTGATCACCTTCCTCGCCGGCATCGCCTGCTGGGCGGCGCTGGGGATGCTGCTGGCGGCGGTCTCGCCCAGCGGCGACTCCGCCCCGGCGCTGGCCAACGCCACCCTCCTGCCGCTGGCATTCATCTCCGACGTCTTCATTCCCCCGAGCGATTCGGCCCCGGCCTGGATCGGCACGGTGGCGGGCGTGTTCCCGCTCAAGCCGTTCGTCTCCGCCTTCGGCGACGCCTTCCACCCCGCCGAGGTGGCCGCCCACGGGGGGTGGACCGGCCAGTTCCAGTGGGGAGCCATCGCCCTGATGGCAGTGTGGTGCGTCGTCGCCGTGGTGCTGGCGCTGCGCTGGTTCCGCTGGGAGCCCAGACCCGGCGCCGGCGGCCGCTCCCGCCGCCGCCGTCGCGCCACCGCTGCCTGATCCGGGCCGGTAGGCCCGGGCGGCGCTGGTGGCGGCCGTGAGGCCGCCGTGAGCTGGCAGAATCGACTGCCATGTGCGGTCGATTCGTCCAGAGCTGGGAGCCCGACGACTACGGGGCGGCGTTCGCCGTGGACCGCATCGTCACCGAGAAGCTGCCGGCGTCATACAACGTCGCCCCCACCGACCCGGTCTACGTGGTCACCGCCCACCGGGGCGAGCGCCTCCTCGACAGCTTCCGCTGGGGGCTGGTGCCGTTCTGGGCCAAGGACCGCAAGCTCGCATCCCGCAACATCAACGCCCGCGTCGAGTCCGTCGCCACCAAGCCGGCCTTCCGTGAGTCGTTCGCCACCCGCCGCTGCATGATTCCCGCCGACGGTTTCTACGAGTGGAAGGTGATGCCCAAGGGGAAGCTCCCCCACTACGTCCACCGCGCCGACGGCGCCCCGCTGGCACTGGCCGGGCTGTGGGCGTCATGGCGCCACCCCGACACCGGCGAGCGGCTCCGCACCTGCACCATCGTCACCGGCGACGCCGGCGACTTGATCGCAGACCTCCACGACCGCATGCCTCTCACGGTGCGTCCCGACGACTGGGCGGCATGGCTCGATGGCGACTTCGACGACACCGACGCGCTGCTCGCCTTGCTGGCGGCCGCCCCGGTCCCCGGCGTGGCGATCCACCCGGTGTCGACCCTGGTCAACAGCGTCGCCAACAACGTGCCCGAGCTGATCGAACCCCTGGAGGCGCCGCCCTCCATCCAACTGGAACTGGGATGACCTCCACCCGGGCCCGGCGCCCCGACACCCTGTTGACCGCGCCCTTCGTGCTGCTGTGGCTCACCGGCGCCTTCCTCCAGATGTCCTTCGGGCTGATGGTTCACCTCCCCGGGTACCTCTCCGACCTCGGCGCCACCGAGTCGGTGATCGGGCTCATCTACGCCGCCGGGGCGGCGGCGGTGCTGGCGATGAGCCCGCTGACGGGGCGGATCCTCGACAGCTACGGACGTAAACGCGTCCTGCTGGTGGTGGGCCTGCTGCTGGTGGTGGCATCGGCCGCCTTCCTCCCCCTCGACGCCATAGGGGTCCCGGCCTTCGTCACCCGCATCTTCTACGCCACCTCCGAGGTGCTGGTGTTCACCACCCTTCTCGCCTTCGGTGCCGACCTCTCCCCGGCGAGCCGGCGGGTGCAGGGCCTGGCGGTCCTCGGCATCTCCGGTCTGATCCCCATCGGGTTGGGCGCCATTTCCGGGGACCTGGTTTCGGCGGCCGGCTCTTACGAGCGGGTGTTCGTCCTCGCCACCGGCCTGGCGCTGCTGGGGTGGGTGCTGGCGTGGTGGCTCCCCGACCTGCCCCCGGCCAAGGCGGCCGGCACCCCGCACGCCGGCTTCTTCCGGGTCGCCACCCGGCGCAACCTGCTCCCGGTGTGGCTGCTCACCGCCGGTTTCGTCGTCGGGATGATGTCGCTGTTCACCTACATGCGGACCTACGTCGACGCCTCCGGGCGGGGCAGCGTCGGCCTCTACTTCGGCGTCTACGCCGGCGCCGCGGTGGCGGTGCGGGTCTTCGTGCGCGCCGGCTCCGACCGCCGCTCCCTGCTCGTCCTGGCGGTTCCGGCCATGGCGTGCGTCGCCGGGCAGTACGTGCTCCTCGGGGTCACCGCCTCGGTGCCGGCGATGGTGCTGGCGGCCGCCCTGGGAGGGTTCGGCCACGGGCTGCTGTTCCCGGCGCTGACCACGCTGGTGGTGACCCGCACCAGTACCGCCGAGCGGGGCACGGCGCTGGCGGCGTTCTCCGCCCTCTTCGACGCCGGCACGCTGGTGGCTTCGCCGCTGGTGGGCCGGAGCATCGAGGCCCTCGGCTACCAGCCCACCTTTGAGATCGTCAGCATTGTTGTCCTCGCCTGCCTGGCCGGTTTCCTCATCTGGGACGGCGCGGTAGCACGTAGCACGTAGTACGTATGGAGCATCGACACCTTGTCGACGGTCCCTCCCGATATCCTCGCCCGGTGGTCGACTCCCCACTGCCAGCGGAAGCCGCGGTACCGTCCCGGTCCGGCAGCCGCTGGCCGCTGGTGGCCATCTACGCCATCACCTTCATCGCCTTCACCGACACCTTCGCCCTGATACCGACCATCGGCCCCTACGCCGAGGCGCTGGGGGCCACCGGTCTGGGTATGGGGCTGGCAGTGGGCGCCTACTCGGCCACCGACATCATCTTCAACGTCGTCGGCGGCGTGATGCTGGACCGGACCGGCCGCAAGCGGTTGGCGATGCTCGGGTTCGCCATGGTCTCGCTGGCCGCCTTCCTTTACCCGCTGGCCGACGATGTGACGTCGCTGGTGGCGGTGCGGCTCTTCCACGGCGCCGGCGGCGGCATCCTCATCCCCGCCATCTACACACTGATCGGGGACCTGTCACGCAGCGGGGGGCGGGGTCGGGCCATGGGCAGGGTGGGCGCCGTCATCGGCAGTGTGGCGGTGGTTGTCCCCGGCATCGCCGGCGCGGTGCGGGAACGGTCCGGGTTCGACCCGGTCTTCATCGGCCTCGGCGTCGTGCTGCTGCTGGGCCTGGTGATCACCGCGGTGTCGGTCCGCGAAACGCTGGGTACCCGGGAGCGGGAGCAGGCGCGGATGGTCTCGATCCGGTCGCTCCTCGGGATCCACGAGTTGCAGGTGGCGTGCATCGGCGTGTTCGGCTTCACCGCCGGCTTCGGCTCCCTGGCGGCGTTCCTCTCCACCCGGGTGGAGGACATGGGCTACAGCCCCCGGCTCAGCGGCGGGATGTACACCCTGCTCGCCCTGGTGGCCGCCGTCCTCATGCTGAGCCGGGTGGCCGGCAGGGTGGATTACCAGGGGCCGCGGCGGCCGGTCCTGGTGGGCCTGCCGTCGGTCATCGCCGGCCTGATCGTTATCGGTCTCGCCGAAGGCATCGGTCTCATCAGCGTCGGCATGGTGCTGTTCGGGATCGGCTTCGGGATCGTCTACCCCGCCGTCAGCGGCGCCACCGCCGCCGCAGCCGCCGCCCCGGGCCGTGGCCGGGCCTTCGGAGTCTTCAGTGTCGCGTACAGCATCGGCTTCGTCGTCGGCCCGCCGCTCGCCGGCTTCCTCAGCGATCAGGCCGGCATCTCACCGTTCTTCACCGCAGCAGCGATTTCAGCAGGGACATTGGTCATCGTCGCCCTGCTGCGAGAGAGAGGCGGGAAGTACTAGGTACTAGGTACTAGGTACTAGGTAGCAAGCCTGACGACTTCAGACTCGCCCGGTTGCGCTCGGGTGGCCCGGTCGGATACTGTGCGCCCGCATGTTTGTGCGGGCGAAGCACAAGGGGCATTCGAGGAGGGCCGCTCCCCCGGGGGCGGCTTTTCTCTTTCACCTAGTACCTAGTACTTAGTACCTAGTACTTAGCCTGGATCCACCGATCGGCCTGTTGCGTGGGTTTGGTT
>CAZOGW010000099.1:0-11471 GCA_964579415.1 uncultured Acidimicrobiaceae bacterium
ATGAAGACCCCCCTCGACCCCGACTCCGCTGGCGCTCCGTCGGGCCCACTCCCCCCGTCAAAGCCCGGGGGGAGAATGAAGAACCCGCCCTCCGCAAAGCCTCTCGGCGGCCCACTCCCGCCGTCAAAGCCCGGGGGGAGACGACGAACCCGCCGTCCGCGCAGCCGGGGGAGACGAAGAGGCCGCCCTCTGTGAGCCGGGGAAGCGAAGGCGCCCGCCACAGGCCATGGGAGACGAGGAGGCGACAAGCCACCGATCGGTTGATGGGGGATCAGCCGGTGAGGGGATGTGCGCTTATGGGTGCGCTGGGAGACTGCGGACATGACAGTCATCTCCGTGCAACACATGACCAAGACGTACGGCGGCCGCGCCGCGGTCGACGACGTGTCGTTCTCCGTCGAGGCCGGGGAGGTTTTCGGCATCCTGGGGCGCAACGGCGCCGGCAAGACGACGATCGTCGAGTCCATAATCGGATTGCGCCGCCCCGACGGGGGGCGGATCGAGGTGCTCGGCATGGACCCCACCGACGACCGGCTGCGCAGCCGGGTCGGCGCCCAACTCCAGGAGAGCCGCCTCCCCGACAAGATCCAGGTGCTCGAAGCCGTCGAGCTGTACCGCTCGTTCTACCCCGACCCGGTCGACGCCGGGGACCTGCTGGAGCGGGTCGGCCTCGCCGACAAGCGCACCGCCCGCTACAAGACCCTCTCCGGCGGCCAGAAGCAGCGTCTCTCGCTGGCGCTGGCGCTGGTGGGCCGGCCCGAGATCGCCGTCCTCGACGAGCTCACCACCGGCCTCGACCCGAAGGCACGGCGTGACACCTGGGAACTGATTGAGCAGATCAGGTCTGGAGGAGTCACCATCGTCCTCGTCACCCACTTCATGGAAGAGGCGGAACGCCTCGGCGACCGGCTCGCCGTCATAGATGCAGGGAAGCTGGTGGCCCTCGATACCCCCGCCGGTCTGGTGGAGAGGATCGGCGCCGAGCAGCAGCTCCGCTTCCGGCCCTCCCGGGCCCTCGACGACACCCTGCTCACCGCGCTACCCGAGGTCGGCGGCGTCACCCGGAACGGTTCGCAGGTGACCGTCGCCGGCACCGGGAACATGGTGGCCGCGGTCACCGCCGTCCTCGCCCGCAACCAGATCGTCGCCTACGAGCTGCGCGTCGACCAGCCGACCCTCGACGATGCCTTCATCGCCCTCACCGGCAATGCCCTCCACGACACCGAGGAGACGCCATGACAGCCCTCACCCAACTCACCGCCACCGAGGCCCGGCTGTTCCGCCGCGACCCGGCGAACCTGTTCTGGGCGCTGTTCTTCCCCGCTCTCCTCCTCACCGTCCTCGGCGCCGTCTTCCCCGGGTTCCAGGACGTCCAGCCCGACGGGTGGCGGCTCGTCGACGTGTATGCGCCCATTGTCCTGGTGCTGGCGGTGCTCACGGTGGGGGTGGCCGTACTACCGGTGCTCCTGGCCACCAACCGCCAACTCGGAGTGCTGCGGCGGCTGGCGACGACGCCGGTACGCCCCCGGCAGCTCCTGGTGGCCCAGCTCGCCGTGCAGGGTGTCGTCACCGTCCTGGCCGCGGTCCTGGCCATCGTGGTGGGCACGGTCGCCTTCGACGTACCTCTTCCCGCGAACCCGGGCGGCTTCGCCCTGGCGTTCGTGGTGCTGGTGGCCGCGGTGTTCGCCATCGGCTTACTCGTGGGTGCGGTGGCGCCGACGGCGTCGGCCGCGCAGGGCATAGGAATGGCGATCTACTTTCCCATGCTCTTCTTCTCCGGCGTCTACTTCCCCCGCCAGGTCATGCCGGACGGGCTGCGCACCGTCAGCGACCTGACCCCCGCCGGCGCCGGGGTCCAGGCCATCCAGGATGCCTGGTTCGGCTCCGGGCCGGCGCTCTCTAACCTCCTCGTCATGGTCGCCTACGCGCTCGGTGCCATCGTCCTAGCCGCCGTGCTGTTCCGCTGGGAATGAGGGCTCACCGGTCGCTCATCGCCGAGCCCCGGTCCCTCTCCGGGTCGACGGGGTGGGAGAAGGGATACGACCGTGTCGTCGCCTTCGCTCCGTACGTCACCCTGGCCGTCGGCACGGTCATCTCCCTGCTCCACGCCGGAGGGGGAGCCACCCGGCTGGTCGACTTCGGTATCAGCGGGGCGGGCCCGGAGCGGATCGCCACGCTCCTGCTCGCCGGCGCCACTGCTCTGTGGACATGGGCCACCTTCACCACGGCCGGTCCCGAGCTGCGGGATAGGCAGTGGCTGGCCCGCACCTACTTCGTCGGCCTTCTCGCCCTCGCCTGCATCCTCATCGCCTGGGACACCATCTTCTTCATCTATGCCATCACCGGGTTCTTCCACGCCTACCTGCTGCGGCCGGCGCCACTCGCCTTCCTTGCCGTCGGCGCTACCTCGGTGGTCATCAACGGCCCGCTGGCACTCTTCGGTGACGACGAGGGCGCCTGGCTCGTCTTCGGGCTCATCGTGGGCATCCAGACCCTGGCCATCGGGTTCGGCATCGTGGGTGGTGAGAAGATTTCCGACCTGAGCGAGCAGCGCCGCCACGCCCTCGCCGACCTCGAAGCCGCCATGGACGAGAACGCCGGGCTCCAGGCCCAGATCGTGGCCCAGGCCCGGGATGCAGGCGTCCTCGACGAGCGGCAGCGCATGGCCCGCGAGATCCACGACACCGTGGCACAGGGCCTCACCGGTGTCATCACGCAACTCGAGGCGGTCCGGCAGGCTCGCCACGACCCCGCCGAGATGCAGCGTCACCTGGACAACGCCACCCGCCTCGCCCGGGAGAGCCTCGCCGAGGCCCGCCGCTCCGTCGAAGCGCTGCGGCCGGGGACCCTCGACGGCTCCCGCCTCTCCGAGGCGGTGACGGCGACCGCGATCCGCTGGTCCGAGCTGAGCGGCGTCCCGGTGCACGTCACCACCACCGGCGAGGCCAGGCCGGTCCATCCCGACATCGAGGTGACGTTGCTGCGGGCTGCCCAGGAAGGCCTGGCCAACGTGGCGCGCCACGCCGCCGCCACCCGTGCCGGCGTCACCCTGTCCTACATGGACGACGTCGTGACCCTCGACGTCCGCGACGACGGCCTCGGCATCGTCAACGGGTCGGCCGGCGGCGGGTTCGGGCTCACCGCCATGCGCCAGCGTGTGGAGGCTCTCGACGGGACCCTCCAAGTCGAGTCAGAGCCCGGCCGTGGCACCGCGGTGTCGGTCGCCATCCCGCTTGCCGCGGTGTCCGGCGATGGCTGACACCATCACCCTGCTCATCGTCGACGACCATCCCGTCGTGCGCGACGGGCTGCGGGGAATGTTCGCCGGAGACCCCGGGTTCGAGGTTCTCGCCGAGGCGGCAGACGGCGCCGAAGCGGTGGAGAAGGCCGCGGCGTTCCTGCCCGACGTGGTGCTCATGGACCTGCGCATGCCCCGGATGGACGGGGTGGAGGCGATCCGCGTCCTGCGCGAGCGGGGCGTGGGCTCCCGGGTGCTGGTGCTCACCACCTACGACTCCGACTCCGACGTGCTCCCCGCCATCGAGGCGGGCGCCACCGGGTACATGCTGAAGGACTCGCCCCGCGACGACCTGGTGCGTGCGGTTCGTGCCGCCGCGGCCGGCGAGGCGGTGCTCTCGCCCCCGGTCGCCACCCGGCTGATGAGCCATGTGCGGCGCCCTGATCGTGACAGCCTCTCGGATCGGGAGGTCGAGGTCCTGCAGCTCGTCGCCGGCGGCGCCACCAACCGTCAGGCGGCCGAGCAACTCTTCATCAGCGAGGCGACGGTGAAGACCCACCTGCTGCACGTCTACGCCAAGCTGGGCGTCAACGACCGTGCGGCGGCGGTAGCGGTGGGATATGAGAAGGGCCTCTTGAGAGCCTGAGAGATCAGTGTTCAGTACTACGTAATCAGTAGTACCAAGTACCAAGTACCGAGTACCAAGTACCTCCCCGATACCAGCTATGTCGTGGATCTCCGAAGTGGCACTTCATCCGGGTCGAACCATTCGATCTCGCCGAGCGGCAGCTCGGGGGCTTGTGGCGGGGGAGGGGCGGCAGGCGCTTCGGCGGGGGGCGGAGCCTCACCTTCCCCGTCGGAGCGGCGCCGGCCGGTGAGGTCGCGGACGCGGTTGGCCATCCCGCGCCAGGTGTCGCCGCTGGTGGGGGAGTTCTCCCGCAGCATGTCGGGAACCTGCTGCAGCCAGCCGAAGGCGCGCAGGCCCCCGACCATGACGGCGCCGGTGATGGCCACGATCCCTACGGCGGCCAGCAGTATCACCAGCGGCGGCATCTCCAGCTCGAAGAACTCGCGGGAGGCCGGGAGCGTCATCGCCAGCAGCAGCAACGCCGCCATTGCCCAGATGAGAGCCTTCTTCCACGCCACCAGCGGGCGGCTCACGATGGCGAGGGCGAACAGGCCGATGGCGGAGAGCACCAGCGTGGCGGTGGTGCGGGCTTGGGCCAGGTCGACGCCTTCGCTGATGGCGAGGTGGTACGCCGACGTGGTGGCCGCGGTCGCCAGGATGCCGGTGGGGATGGCGAAGCGGAGCACCCGGCCGATGAACCCGGTGCGCACCCGCCGCTCCGAGGGCGCCAGCGCCAGGAAGAACGCCGGGATGCCGATCGTCACCGCGCCCACCAGGGACAGATGGCGGGCCAGGAAGGGGAAGGGGATGCCGAGCAGGCCCACCACCAGGGCGATGCCGATGGCGTACACCGTCTTGGTGACGAACAGGTTGGCCACCCGCTCGATGTTGGAGATGACCCGCCGGCCTTCCGCCACCACACCGGGGAGCGTGGAGAACTGGCCGTCTATGAGGACGAGCTGGGCCACCGCCCGGGAGGCGGGTGCCCCGGTGCCGACGGCGATCCCCAGGTCGCTGTCCTTCAACGCCAGCACGTCGTTGACGCCGTCCCCGGTCATGGCCACCACGTGGCCCCGCGATTGCAGCGCCGCCACCATCGCCTGCTTCTGGTGCGGGGTGACCCGCCCGAAGACGGTGTAACGCTCCATCACCTCGGCGAGCCGTTCCGGGTCGTCGGGCAGGTCTCGGGCGTCGACGGCGTCCTGGGAGCCGACCACGCCCACCTGGCGGGCGATGGCGGCCACGGTCGCCGGGTGGTCGCCTGAGATGACCTTGGCGGTGACTCCCTGCTCGGCGAAGTAGCGCAGGGTTTCGGCGGCGTCGGCGCGGATGCGGTCACCCAGCTCGATCACCGCCACCGGGGTGACGTCGCCGGGCAGCCCGCCCTCGCCGAGCCGCTCCGAGCTGCGCGCCAGCAGCAACATGCGCCGCCCCGCCCGCGAGCCCTCATCGACCAGCCGGGCCACGGTGGGATCGCCCGGCGCCAGCACGTCGGGAGCGCCCATCAGCCATGATCCGTGGCCCGAGAAAGAGGCGCCGCTCCATTTGCGCGCCGACGAGAACGGCACCACCGAGCTGCGGTTCCACGGTGGAGGATCGGGGAAGGCGTCGGCGACGGCGGCGAGTGTGGCATTGCCGTCCTCCTCGGCGGCGGCGAGAGCGGCCAGCGGTTCCTCGACGTCGGCGCCGGCCAGCGGCGTTACCCCGTGGACGACCAGCTTGCCCTCGGTGAGAGTTCCCGTCTTGTCGAAGCACACCGTGTCCACCCGGGCCAGGCCCTCCACCGCCGGAAGCTCCTTGACCAGCACGTTACGGCGGCCCAGCCTGATCACGCCGACGGCGAACGCCACCGACGTCAACAGCACCAGACCTTGGGGGACGGCGCCCACCGTCCCCGCCACCGCGGCGGCGAGAGCGTCGTGGAACGTGGCGCCGGCGTTCATCTGGGTCCATACCAGCAGGACGATGAGCGGACCGATCGCCCAACCCACCGCCGCCAGGATCCAGTCGATGCCGCTGCGCAGCTCGGAGCGCACCAGGGTGAACTTCTTGGCTTCGGCGGCGAGCCGGGCTGCGTAGGCGTCGTGCCCTACCCGGGTGGCGACGAAACGCCCGGCTCCGGCGGCAACGAAGCTGCCGGAGAGGCACTCGTCGCCGAGGCCCTTGCGCACCGCGTCCGACTCGCCGGTGAGCAGCGACTCGTCGATCTCGAGGCCCTCGGAGGCGATCACCCTGCCGTCGACGGGGACCTGGTCACCGGGACGCAACTCCACCAGGTCGTCGACGACGATCCCCTCGATGCCGATGCCGGCCACCTTCCCGTCGCGCACCACCCTCGCCCGCGGCGCCGTCAGCACCGAGAGCCGGTCCAGGGTGCGCTTGGCCCGCAGCTCCTGGATGATGCCGATGGCGGCGTTGAGGACGAGTACGACACCGAAGAGGGCGTCGCGGGGCTCGCGCAGGATCACCAGGACGACGAAGAGGAGAGCACCGAGGAGGATGTTGAACCGGGTGACGACGTTGGCCCGGATGATCTCGGTGGTGGTGCGGCTCGGTCCCCGCTCGACAACGTTGACGCGTCCCGCCGCCACCCTCTCGGCGACCTGCGCCCGGGTGAGCCCTCGCCGCCAGGGGGCATCGGTGGGGGATGCCGTTGTCACCTCGGCAGGTTACCGGGCGCCGCGCGACAGCGGGAAGGGCCGGGTGGTTCTTCCGGGAGGGGGGAGATGACGAGGAAGGGGGGCGCCGCGCCGGGGGTAGCGGGCGCCCCCCTGGGAGGAGCGGTGGGGGGTGGGCGCCGGTGGGGCGCCCACCCCCGGATGACCGCCTAGCTGCCAGCCACTCCCTGGCCGAGGAACTCAACCCAGTTCAGGTTGAAGAAGTTGTTCCCCGGGCCGCCGGTGACCGGCCGGAACACCAGGTACAGGTCCTGCGGACCGCCCGGGTCGGTGACCGGGAAGGTCTGGGTGACCCAGGTGTTGGCGTTGGCCGTCGGCTGGATGGTGAAGCTGGCATGGATCGGCCCGTCGGGTGCGCCGAGGCGCAGCTCGACCAGCCCGGTGCCGCTGGCTCCGCTGCCTGCCGAGGTGCGGAAGGCGATGTCCTGGATGTTCAACTGGTTGATCGGCCCGTTGAGCTTGATCCAGTCGCCGTTGCCCAGGCTGCCGCGGTGCTGGCCACCGTCGTCGTCGGTGTTGGCCCCGACGTTGGTGCCCTGCTGCTCCAGCACGAACTCGACCTGCTGGCGCTTCTGGCGCACGTTGGTCTGGGCGATGCCGGTCAGCGCCGGCACCCCACCCGGCTGCGGGTTGTCGGTGTACTGGGCGCTCACGATGCCCCACACGTTGCCGCCGTGCGACACGTCGTCGGCGATCGTCTGGATCACGCCTGAACACCCGGTGTAGGTGTCCTGAGCGTGGCCATGCGAGTCGTGCGCCAGCACCCATGTCACCTCGACCCGGTTGCAGTCGATCACCGCATCCTCGGCGTCGGTGACGGTCACCGTGTACGGGATCGTCTGGCCGAAGGCGAACAGCCCGCCCTCGGCGGGAACGTTCACCGTCACCACCGGCGTGGTGTTGCCCACGGTGATGGTGGTGTTGGCCTGTGACGACAGCCCGTTGGTGTCGGTCACCGTCAACCGGGCCGTGAACTGGCCGCGCACCGTGTAGGTGTGCGTCGGGCTCACGTCGGTGGAGTCGGTGGTGCCGTTACCGTCGAAGTCCCAGGCGAGGCTGATGCCGTCGCCCGGGTCGGGGTCGAACGACCGCTCGGCGGAGAACTGCACCGTCAGCGGGTTCTGCCCGTCCGTCGGGGTCGCGTCGATCTCGGCGCGGGGCGCCCGCTGTCCCTTGACGTACTCCCACTTGTACATACCCGCGTCGTTGTTGATGGCGAAGAAGCCATCACCGTAGGTCAGCAGGTAGAAGTGGCCGTCGGCGCCGAACTGCATGTCCATCGGGTTGTCACACTCGAACCCGGCCACCGCGGCGTTGGGGGTCCCCACGCCTCCGCAGGTGAGCAACTGGTTGATCTTGAACACGTTGCCGTCGGCATCGAGTCGGATCTCGCGCAGCATGTCCCGGGTGAACTCGCCGAAGAAGATGGCCCCGTCGTAGTAGGGCGGGAACTTCGTCGGGTTCGGGTTGTCCGGGTCGTATTCGTAGACGTCTGCGCCGTGGGGGCCCACACCGCCGGTCCCGAACTCGGGGAACAGGCGCGGGCAGTTCGGCGTGGTCTGGGCGTCCGGCCCGTAGTAGGCGAAACACGGTGTCCCGCGCGGGTTGGCGGCGTTGTTCTCGGGAGCGAACGAGTACCAGACCTCCGGGTTGGTGATGGGAGGACCGTACTCGAGGCCCGGCTCAACCGTGGGCCCACCCTCCAGGTTCCACCGTGAGTTGTTCTGCGGCCCCTGATCGGGGTTGTCGCACTCGTGGACCAACGGTGGGGTGTCGAGAGGCTGGCTGGTGTTGAAGTTCCACCGGTAGTAGGGAAGGTCCGTCCGGTAACAGACCGGCCAGCCGTAGTTGGCCGGCTCCCGGACCACCATGATCCGCCCCGTCCCCGCCGGCCCGCGGAACTGCGCCGGTGTGTTGGAGTCTGGCGAGTAGTCGGTGATGTAGGCGTTGCCCTCGTCGTCGACCTGGATCCGGAACGGGTTGCGGAAACCCATGGCATAGATCTCGGGGCGGGTCTTCTCCGTGCCCGGGGCGAACAGGTTTCCGGCCGGCACCGTGTAGGCGCCTCCCAGGGTGTTCTCCTCGGCCGGGGTGATGGCCCCGTCCTTGACGTCGATCCGGAGGATCTTGCCGCGCAGGTCGTTGGTGTTCAGCGAGCTGCGCCGGGCGTCGACGAACGGCGCGTTGAACAGGCCGGCGGCGTTGATCATGTCGTTGAAGGGACCGAACCCACCCGAATTGCCGCCACCCGCCGGGGTGTCGTCGCCGGTGACCAGCCACAAGTTGTTGTCGACGTCGAAGTCGATGTCGCCGGCGACGTGACAGCAGGCCCCGCGGTTGACCGGGACCCTGAGGATCTGCTCCTCGGAGCTGATGTCGAGCGTCGGGTTGTCACCGTCGACGAACTTGAACCGGGAGAGCTGGAAGTAGCCGACGAACGGGTCCCATGCGGTGACGCTGGCGTTGGTGGTCGGCGCGCCTCCCGCCGGTGTGGTCTGGGTGACGATCTCCCCGGTGGACAGCTTCACGTCCTCGACCGTGTTCGGCGAGTAGTACAGGTACACCCATTTGTTCTCGGCGAAGTTGTTGTCCACCGCCGGCCCGTACATGCCGTCCTCGGAATGCTGGTAGATGTCGGGGAGCTGGGCGATCAGGGTCGACGTGTTGGTGACAGGGTCGTGGAGCCGGACGCCGCCACGGCGGTCGGTCTGGATGATGCGGCCATCGGGGAAGCTGTCGAACCCGATGGGCTCGCTCAGGTTGGGCGGGCCGCTGATCTTGGTCTGCTGGTAGTTGCCCAGCACGGTGGCTCCGCAGTCGCTGTAGACCGGGTCACTCACTCCGGCGGCCCAGCTGATGGCGCCACCGAGGTGGGAGCGCAGGTCGGCGGTGCCGAAGGCGCCGGCCGTGTTGCCCAGGGCCGTGTAGAACGACCGGCCACCCACATAGTCCTTGCACCAGGTGACGGGGTGGTCGAAGCCCATCGTCCCGCCGGTGATGCCGTTGAGGGTCTCGCCCGAAGGCTGGATGGCGAATGCGCCGAGGGCGTCGACGGTCTCCACCACGGTGGCGAGGACGTGGCTCTCTCCGCGGACGTTGTCCTCGAAGTTGTACCAGGCGTCGGTGTGGTTCCAGTACTCGGGAAGGTCCTTGGAGGCGTCGTGGACGCGGTCGGCGACCTTGATGGTCCCGGTCTGCACCGACGCCTGGTCGGTGGCCCTGGTGCCGAGCAGGTCGCTGAAGAACTCCCAGTCCGGTTCGGTTTCGACCGCCGAGCCGATACCGAGGAAGCCGTTCCCGGCGCGGATGTACTCCTCGAAGTTGGCCTGCTCGTCATCGTTGAGCACGTCGCCGGTGGTATTGAGGAAGACCACTGCCGCGAAGCGGCTGAGTCGGTGGACGCTGCGGAAGTGGGAGCTGTCGCGGGTGGCTTCGACGCGGAACCCGAGCTGGTTGCCGAGTGCCTGAATGGCGGAGATGCCTGCCTGTGTGGCGGGGTTCTTGGCGCCGTCTCCGGTCTTGGCGAACACCAGCACGTGGTACGTGGCGTCTGCCTGGATCACTCCTGTGGCCGCCGTCGTGGGCAGCATCGTCATGACGAGGCCGGTCAGCAGCAACAGACCAGCCACGCGCTTTCTTGTTCTCATGTGGGGTTCTCTCCTCTCACACCCGCGGTGCGTGCGGGCGCTCCTTCGACCTGGCACGGGACCTGGTGTGGGTCGAGGGCAGGGGTGGTCGAGATCCTGCCGTCACCCTGCGGGGGAGGCGGGCCCCGCGCTGCGGAGCAGGGGAGGCGTGGTGACGCACGCGGGAAGACTCCCCGCATTTCACCACGCCATCCCATTGCTCCATTCACGCCACGCGACAAGTTACCCGGCTTCCGCCAATCTGCAAGCGACTTTTGTCAACACGATGGGGAATGTTTGTGTTTGCGTGCCCCGGCGCAGACTCGGCGGTGGAGTTCGGGTTCTCCGGGGTGGCGACGAGTCGCTGCGGGAATCGGCAGGGAAGCCGGGCGGGCTAGAGGACTACCAGGGAGAGGATCCCGAGGGCGATGCAGTAGATCCCGAAGGGGGTGAGACCGGTGCGGCGGATCAGGTTGAGGAGGAAGGCGATGGCGGCGTACCCGGAGACGCCGGCCACGATCATGCCCACCACGAGGGCGGCGGTCAGACCGCTACCCGAGTCCGAGCCCGCCAGCTCGAGCGTGCTGAGCAGGCCGGCGCCGGCGATGGCGGGGATTCCGAGGAGGAACGCCAACTCGGCCGCCTCCCTGCGCTCGAAGCCGCGAGCCAGCCCGGCGACCATGGTCGACCCGGAGCGGGAGATGCCGGGGATGAGGGCGAACGCCTGGGCCAGCCCGATGGACACCGCATCGGTGTCGGTGGTCTCATCCCGGGTGCGGGCGCGCTCGGGGATGAAACGCGAGCAGATGAGGATGACGCCGGTGACGGTCATCGCCAGCGCCACCAGCCGGGGCTGCTCCGCCATGTCCTCCAGAGGCCCCTGCAGCGCCAGACCGCCGATCACCACCGGGATCGTCCCGATGACGAGGAAGCGCATCAGCCGCTTGCCCGCCGGGGTGAGCTTGAGGACCTCGAGAACCTCGGCGCGGAAGTAGACGAGTACCGCCACCAGGGTCCCCAGGTGCAGGGCCGCCGAGGTCACCAGATCGGGTGCGTCCCGCCCCAGCAGCTCGGGTATGAGTACGAGGTGCCCGCTCGAGGAGATGGGCAGGAACTCGGTGAGGCCCTGAATGAGCCCCCAGATGATGGCGTCGAGCATCGCGAGAGGCTACCTGGGGTGCTTGCGGTAGCGGGTTCTTCGTCTCCCCCCGGGCTTTGACGGGGGTGTCCCCGCCCGGGTCGGGGGGCGCCTTCTTCATCTCCCCCCGGGCTTTGACGGGGGGAGTACCCCTGCCGGAGGC
>CAZOGW010000100.1:0-11358 GCA_964579415.1 uncultured Acidimicrobiaceae bacterium
CACCCAACAACTACCAGTTGACATAGGAGGGCCGCCGAAGCGGCGGGGGAGGATGGAAGAAGCCAGGCCGGCCGATCGGACACCTCCCCCGCCGAAGCGGCGGGGGCGGACGAAGACTGCGGCCTACCAAGTACCAAGTGCCCGTCCATCCCGATAAGGTCATGCCCCTTATGCCGCACCGCACCCACCTCCGCGTCCGGTTCTACGAGCTGGATCCCTACAACCACGTCAACCACGCCTCGTACATCCAGTACTTCGAGGTGGCCCGCGTCGAGATGCTCGACGGGATCGGGATGAGCATGGGCTCCCTGGCTGAGCGGGACGTGCGCATCGTGGTGGTGGGGCTGACGATCCGCTTCCACGCGTCGGCGGGGGAGGGGGACGAGCTGACGGTGGAGACTGAGGTGCTCGACGTCAAGGGAGCGGTGATGCGGTGGCGGCAACGGCTTCTCCGTGGCGACCGGCTCCTCGCCGACCAGGAGATCCGGGCCGCCACCACCACGGTCGAGGGGCGCCCCATCCGCGTCCCTGCCTATCTGGCAACCGCCCTGGAGCGGTACCGCACCGATCCTCCGGCATCGGTCTGACATCCACCGCCCGCAGAAGGCCGGGCGCGAGAAAGGCCGGGCGCCCCGGCGCCCGGCCCTCTCTGCGTCAGTCCGGCTGGAGCGTTACGGGATCTGGACGATCCTGCCCTCTCCACCCTCGGGGTAGTCGGCGGCAGTGATCTGCCCCGACAGTCCCTGGACGATGTAGTTGAACAGGCCCTGCTGGTAGGTGGCGCCGACGGTGCCGAACGGCAGGTTGCCGAACGGGTACTGGTCGCCGCCGCGGGCGAGGAAGTCGATGGTCGCCACGTTGATCGGCGGACCGGCGACGACATTGCCGTCCTGGACGATCACGGTGCCGTCGTCGAGCACCACCGAGCGCACCCGGGTCCCGGGTGTCGTGATGGTGCCATCGGTGGCGATCACGATCGGCGTGCCCGACAACGAGTAGGTGACGGTCAGGCCCGCCACCTGGGTGAACCGGCCGTTGGCGCCCGGAGCGAAGGCGTACCCGTTCTCCAAGATGTTCTTGACCGTCTCCCGCGACACGCCGGGCACGATCGAGACGAAGTTGGCGAACGGCGCGATGTCGAACGTCGTCTTCTCCGTGATCGCGCCGGACGGGATCAGGCTGGCGTTGCGGATGCCGCCGCCGTTCTGGACAGAGATCTGCGGCTGCGGCAGGCCGAAGGCGGCCGCGTTCTGCTGCGCCTGCCAGAGCAGGGAGTCGGCCATCAGATTGCCCAGGTTGGTCTCCTGGGTGCGGACGCCGGGAGCCTGACGGCCCTCCAGCGCCACCGCCGACTGGCCGATGACGTTGGCGGCCAGGCCGGCGACGTAGTCGACGACCGGCTCCACCACCTCGCTCTGCACCACCGGATCGGGGCGGACCCCGCCAGGCTGCGATACCGCCGCCACCCGCTTGGGACCGCCGGTCCAGGCGGTGGCCTCGCCGGCGTTGTTGAACGTGACGTCGAGGCGGCCGAGATACTTGTAGTTGCCGTTGGTGGTCACCACGGGGACGGTCTTGCCATCAGCCGACGTGGCCAGCAGCGGGTAGCTGCCGTAGACGGTGTCGCCCGGGACCAGCGGGTCGCTCGGGTTGGCCAGCAGCTCGGCGCCGCCGCCGGCGATGATGACGTCGACGCCGGTGAGATGCGAGGCGAGCTCGATCTCGTTGTCGACATCCTGCAGGTGGGTGCTCACGATGATCTTGTTGACGCCGTGGGCGATCAGCCTGTCGATCTGCTCCTGCACCCGGGCGGCGACGTCCTCGTCGACCACCACGTTGCGCGGGCTGGAGATGTACGGGATCTCAGGCGTGGTGGCGCCGACGATGCCGATGACGTCGCCACGGACGTTGACGGTCACCGCGGGAGCGATGCTGCCCCGGTTCCACTGAGCCTGCAGCGCCGCCTCCCCGGAGAAGTCCAGGTTGGACGTGATGTGCGGCGTCCGAGTCGCCGAGCGGAAGCTGTCGATGAAGTCGACCAGGAAATCCGGGCCCAGGTCGAAATCGTGGTTGCCGATAGTGATGGCGTCGTAGCGCATCCGGTCCATGGCGAAGGCGTCATAGATCGGGAGCTCGTCCTTGGCCAGGCTGGCGGCGAGCTGCGGACCGGGCAGGATGTTGTCGCCCGAGGAGACGAGCACCACCTGGTTGCCGGCCGCCTGCGCCGCCGAGCGCTCCCGACCCACCACGGAGGCGAACCGGGACACGCCGCCGAAATCGGCGAGAGCGGGAACGCCGCCGCCACCGGCGTCGATGAGCGCAGACTCACCGTCGTTGTTGTGCAGGATCGTCAGCGTGAGGGCGCCACCACCTGTGGGCCTGTTGCGATCCTGTGCCGAAGCCGGTGCCACCACCAGCGTTGCGATGGCCATGGATATGGCCGCGATGAGAACGAGAAACCGGCGCGCGGCCGGCCGAGTGCGTGATTGCATCTCAGTCCCTCCAACTTGTGTCGACGAAATTGTCGATCCGAGTTCCCCCAGAACGCCGCAACCCTACCTGCTGCGTCTGACACCTGCATAAACACAGCGTGAACAACCATCGCGACCTCGGAGGCGGCGCCGACCTACGCGCAGGGAACTTCTATCCTGCCCGGTGGGCCGATCCGGCCCGTTCGGGCTCTCCGGTCGGGAGAGCGGACACCGCCCAACCAGGAGGGGGACCGACCAATGGCGAACATCTTCGTGGCCGGTGCGGCCGGTTTCATCGGGTCGAATTTCTGCCGCTACTGGCGCCAGCAGCACCCCGACGGGAAACTGGTCGCCTTCGACCTCCTCACCTACGCCGGGGTGCGGGAGAACCTCGACGGGATCGAGGATGTGGTGTTCGCCCAGGGCGACATCGGCGACGTCGACCTCGTCGACAGGTTGCTGCGGGAGCACGATATCGAGTTCGTGGTCAACTTCGCCGCCGAGTCGCACAACAGCCTGGCCATCGTCGACCCGGCCCGGTTCTTCCGTACCAACGTGCTCGGCACCCAGGGTCTGTGCGAGGCAGCCAAGCGGGCCGGGGTGGCCCGCTTCCACCACGTTTCCACCTGCGAGGTGTACGGCGACCTCGACCTCGACACCGACGAGAAGTTCACCGAGGAGACCCCGTACCGGCCCCGCACGCCGTACAACGCCTCCAAGGCGGGAGGCGACCACGTGGTGCGCGCCTACCACGAGACCTGGGACCTGCCGGTGACCATCACCAACTGCGCCAACAACTACGGCACCCACCAGTTCCCCGAGAAGGTGATCCCGTTCTTCACCACCCAGGCGCTGCAGGACCTGCCGCTGCCGATGTACAAGTCGACGGAGAACAAGCGGGAGTGGATCCACGCCCTGGACCACGCCGCCGCCATCGACCTCATCCTGCACCGGGGGGTGGTGGGGGAGACCTACCACGTCGGCACCGGCGTCGAGAAGAGCATCGAGGAGATCGCCGACACCGTGCTCGACCATCTGGGTAAGCCCCGCTCCCTGAAGACGATCGTCCCCGACCGCCCCGGCCATGACCGGCGGTACGTGCTCGACTACTCCAAGATCACCCGTGAGCTGGGCTGGGAACCGACGATCACCTGGGAGCAGGGCATCGCCGACACCATCGACTGGTACGCCGCCAACCAGCCATGGTGGGAGCCCCTCCGCGACCGGGCCCCGGTGAAGGAAGAGACCGCCTGGAAGTAAGATACGTACTACGTACTACGTACTACGCGAAGAGCTACCACCCGGCTTGAGGGACTGGGCTTCCGCTTTGGCCTGGTCCACCGTGGTCTGGGCGACCAGGTGCTTGCGGCGCAGGTCGTCGAGGTCCTCCAGCGCTTCTGCCAGGTCCCGCTGCAGGCGAGGATCATCTGTGCTGCCGACGCGCCGGCGCAGGCTCTCGACGCGGTCCTCGGCCTTGTCCAGGGCGTCCTCCAGCCTCTGACGGCGGCGGATGGCGGTGGCGACCCTCTCCTCGGCGGCCACCAGCATGGCGTGGGTGCCCGACTCCGGGCCGGCAGCGAGGTCGATGCTGGACCGGGTGGTGAAGGTCGCCGCCAGGGGCAGGCGCTCCATCAGCTCGTACAGGTCGCCGCCGAACGGGTCGAGCAGCGTGCTCTGGAAGGCGCGCATGGTGAGCATGACGAAGGCGGCGTCGGAGCTGAGCTCGGCGAGGGCGGCGGCGCTGTACTCGGTGACGGAATGGACACCGGCGCGGATGCGCACGTCGTCGAGCATGGCCTCGACCGAGGCGATGGTGGCCTCGGGGTCGTCGTCGCTTCCAGCGACGAGGAGCCGGATCGATGCCTTGGACCACTCCGGGTGGCGGGTGAACAGGTAGGCGGACAGGAGAGCCAGCCGGCCGGCGTCGTTGTCGACCCACCACACGTCGATCCTCCTCTCCGCCCGGGGGATGGCCTCGAGGCGCTCCCAGCGGGAGGCGTCGGTGGCCACCGTCACCGCGTTCACCCCGTAACGCAGCACCTCCATGAAGGCCCTGCCGTACAGGGCGCGCCGGGCCCGGTCGGCTCCGCCGTCCTGGGCCCAGCCGAACACGGCGGTGTTGGCCTTGAGGGGGCCGATGCCGAACGCCTGGACGATGACGGGCAGTGCCTCCACCGCGCTCGGCGCCACGATGACCCTCGGGTGCGAACGGATCCCCAGCTCCTCGACATGGGCGAGCAGGTGGGACTGGAGTTGGTCGGCCTCGCGGCGCTTCACCGCGCCTGATCCCGCCACCACCCGGATGACGGCGGACAGCCCGGCGGCGCCCTCCAGCCAGGAACCGAACCGCATCACCCGGTCGCCGCGCTCGGCGTCGGAGGTGAACAGGATGAGCTGGGGCCGCCAGTTGCGCGGGCTGGGGGCCTCGCCGGCGAGATGGCGGATGCTCTCCTTGGCCTTCTGGAAGTGGTGCGAATAGGCGGCGTCGGACCAGCGCTGGGGGAGGGGGCGGGAGCCGACGTAGCGGTAGATGCCCCACAGCACCGCCAGGGCGAGGGCCGCCGAGGTGGGGTTGATGAGAACCATGGCGCCCAAGCAGAGGGCGGCGCCGGCCCAGCTCAGGCGGCGGTCGAAGAAGCGAAAGCGGGGCCGGAACGAGGGGCTCCCCGACGACGACTCGTAGGCGGTGGCGTAGTTGAGGAGGCCGTAGGAGATGAGGAAGAACATCGAGACGATGGGTGCGATGACGTCGACGCTTCCCAAGGTGACGGTCGCCAGGGCGATGACCAGGGACAGGAGTATGGCGCGGCGGGGGTTGTTCGACGGTCCCGAACCGGCGGCGAACGAGTTGAGGAGCGGGAAGATGCGGTCGCGGGCGAGTGACTGCAGGATGCGGGGAGCGCCCATGAACGACGCCATTGCCGACGACAGGGTGGCGGTGATCACGCCGGCGTCGACCAGCCACGGCACCACCGCGGCCTGGTTGAGGGCGTCGGTGTTGTCGACCAGGTACTCGACGGTGAAGACGCCGGCCAGCATCACCGCCACCGAGGCGTAGACCACCGTGGACAGCCCCACCGCGGCGAAAGTGCCGGTGGGGAGGCTGCGGGCCGGGTCGCGAAGCTCGCCCGACATGCTGACGCCCTGGGTGAACCCGGTGACCGCCGGGAAGAAGATGGCGAAGACCACCCAGAACTTGAGTCCGCCGTCGACGCCGCCCCACGCCTCGGCGAGGCGGCCCGGCTCGAAGTCGCCGGCGGCCCCGACGTAAAACGAGATGAGAGCGACGCTCATCACCACCATGACGACGTACTGGAACCGGGTGGCGGCATCGGTGCCGAACCAGGCGAGGACGAACAGCGCCAGGATGCCGATCGAGGCGCAGATCTGCATGAACATGACGTCCTCACGGCCGGTGAGGATGCCCATCACCTCGCCGAATCCCATCGAGTAGAAGGCGATCGAGACCGACTGGGCCAGGAAGAGGACGATGCCGATGGCGCCACCGAACTCGATGCCCAGCGTCCGTGAGATCAGGTAGTAATCGCCGCCGCCCTTGACCCGCATGTTGGTGGCGATGGCGGATAGCGAGATGCTGGTGAGGGTGGAGATGACGGTGGCGATGCCCAGGATCGCCAGCGTGCCACCGAGCCCGGCGTTGCCCACGACGAACCCGAGGCGCATGAAGAGGATGATCCCGAGGATGGTCATGATCGACGGGGTGAACACCCCGGCGAACGTGCCGAGGCGGCCGGGCTTCGGTTCTGTGCTCGATCGGGTGTTCACGCAACCGTCCGCAGGGGGTCCGTGCCCCGATCCCGGCCCAACCCGGCAGGGGCGGGGCCACGATAGCCCGGGGGGCCGCCACGCACCGGTATGGCGGCCCCCCAGTATCAAGGGAGTGCGTCTAGCTGCGCTGCTCCCGTTCCGGTCCGCCGGTAGCGCCGATGAGGATGGCGATGCCGATCACCACCAACGCCAGCGGCGCCACCAGGCGGAGGTCACCGATCTGCATGGTCCACACCTCGAGCGCCTCCAGTACGAAGGTGATCCCGAGGGCGAGGTAGACGGCCCCGGCCAGCAGGGCGCCTCTGTGCACTCTCATCTCTCCACCTCGATGTTGCCCGCGGTCACGTTGAGATCCAGCGTCAGCGTCACCGGCCCGGTGTCGAACCCGTCGCTGGTGTAGGTGCGGCTGGCGCCGAGGCCGTCCGAGCGCTCTCCCAGCAGGTCGACCTGCCCGACATGGGCCACCGCCTCGATGTCGACGGGGATGCCGGCGGGCAGCAACACCCGCATCTCGCCGGCACCGACCGACGCGGTGACCGCGGCCGATTCGTCGAGGGTGAGGTCACTGAAGTCGAGGACCATGTCCCCGACGCCCAGGTAGTAGTTGTCGGCGAGTTCGACCTGTTCGGTGACGCGGATCTGACGTTGTCCGATTCCTCCTTCGAAGGCATCCGGCGGTGTCACCGCCACCGCCAGCATCATCAGGGTGACGAATATGCCGAGGACGGTCAGCCCGGTGTTGGCGTGTCCCTGCAGCGCCCCGATGATGAGTGCCACCCCGATGGCGGCGAGGATCGCCGGCACGACTACGGCGAACCGCACCTCGACGATGTCGAGTGCGGCGAGTAGCCACAGGCCGCCGATGGTGATCGCCAGCGCCCCGGTGAGGACGATGCCACGGGTCGGCCGTGGGGGTGGGGTCGTTTCGGTCGGGGGTCGTTCCAGTGTTGGTGATGTCGTCATCGTCGACTCCCCAGGTAGATGAGTCCGACACCGGCGCCCACCACGGTCAGCGGCCAGGCCACCTGGTCGAACCAGGGGACGTACATGCTGAGCAGCAGCATCAGGCCGATACCGACCAGAACCACGCCCAGCAGGCCAAGCCCGCCGGCGCCGATGCCCTCGGGCCGGGCGACGATGATCTCACCCGGCTGTTCCTTGGCGATCACGATCCAGGACACCAGGTAGATGAGGACACCGGCGCCGCCGGCGAGCGTCACCGCCACGAACCCGAGCCGGAACCAGAGGGGGTCGACGTCGAAGTAGCGTCCCAGCCCGCCGCAGACGCCGGCGATCATGCTGTCCTGGGTGCTGCGACGCAGGCGCGGCTGTACCGCCGGTGACTCGGTGGTGTGGGGAACCACCTCTGTCTGCGTCATGTGAGCCTCCTTTCACGAGCTCTGTGACGAGCCTGCCGGGCGGGGTCCCGCGCTTAAAGGGCCGAACGTCACACGACGGCGGACCGGACGTTGACATGTCCGCCGCGGTCCGCACCGACGCCGGGGCTCGTCAGGGGTTGCCGGGCCCGAAGTCCGGGACCTCGGTGAAGAACACGGCGGCGATCTCGGGGGCCACCTCGGGCAGCGGGGAGGCCAGGTCGGCTACGGGGAGTTCCAGCTCGCCCCCGGGGGCCGACGACAGGAACCCCGGATCGAACCGGTCGGCCTCCAGGCTGGGAAACGCCTGAGCGAACAGCGTGGGTGTCCCGGTGATGGAGAAGCTCCCTGCATACGGCAGGGACGTGTCGAACCCGAGGGAGGCGAGCCCGGCGCAGGCCCGCGCCAGCGCGCCTCCGTCGCCGGGATCGTTGAGCACCACCGACGCCGAGATCGGCGCCTCGGCGGCAGTGCCGTCGGTAGCGGTGCTGTCGGCGGCCGGTGTCTGGTCGGAGCCGTCTCCGTTGTGCAGGGCGGCGTGGACGACGGCGGCGTGGGCGTCGACGAGGCCGGCGCCGGTGGCCAGGTCATAGCCCGGGCCGGCGCTGTTGCCGAACCGGGCGTGGTTGGTGCCGTTGGTGACATCGGTGGCGGTGGACATGAGGATGGAGCGGGTGGCGGCTGGCGTGAGCTCCTCGTTGGCCTGCAGCACCAGGGCTGCCGCACCGGCGAGTTGCGGGGCGGCGGCCGAGGTGCCGGAGAAGGCGGCCCAGCCGTCGTCGGGAGCGGTCTCGTCGCCGTCGGGGTGGGTGCCCCCGGCGAGGTCGCGGTCGATGTCGTCGCCCGGCTCGACCGGCAGCATGATGTAGGCCGCCCGGGGCACCATCCCCACCAGCCCGGACAGGTCGGGGACGTTGCGGCCGGAGTAGATCCTGCTGGCGAACCCGCTGGCATAGGTGGAGGCCTGGAGGCCTCCGGTGTCGTCCATGAACACCCCGCCGGCGGAGACGACGTCGGGGTGCTGCCCCGGGAAGCCCCAGTGCCCGTTGCCGGCGGAGAACACCACCACGATCCCCTCGGCGACGGCCAGCGCGATCGCCGCCGCCAGCGCCTGCTGGGCCGCGCTCAGGGGCGGATCGGACCGGTCGGAGCCCCAGCTACACGAGATGACACGCGGCCCGAGCGCCACCGCGGCGTTGAAGGCGCCCAGGGAGTTGGTGAAGCTCATCTTCACCATGGTGAACTCGACGTCGGGGGCGACGGCGAGCAGGTTGGCCGACTCGCCGGTGCCGTGTCCGGACTCGTCCCGTTCCGCATCGGTGGCGCCGGGCCCGAGCACCACCGGGTTCACGTTGTAGCCGCGGGTGGTGAAGAAGGGATGGCGGTACCACCCGGAGTCGACCATGGCGACGTGGACACCGCGCCCGGTGTGGCCGCCGCGGTGGGCATGCTCCGCCCCGGTGCCGGCGGCGATGTCGCCCGGGACCCGCAGGTGCCAGTACCCCTTGGCGGGGGCGAAGGGGGAGGGGCCCATCCAGTACACCGGCTCTTCGATGGCGACGCCCTCGAGAACGTCGCCGAACTCGGTGCCCGCCGTCTCGATGAGCCCGGGCACGTCGCTGGCGGGGTTCTCCACGAAGGTGGCGGTACCCACCACCTGGCCCGGCTTGAGGACCGGCCGCTCCTCGGGCTGCAGGGTCACCCCGAACACCGCGTCGTACAGGTCGGGCGGCCCGGCGATGTTTACCGTCTGCGGTGACACGCCGAGCACGTCGAAGCCCGCATCCAGTAGCCGGGCCACCGCCTGGAGCGTCGCCCCCTCGTCCGAGACAAAATCCTGGGCCTCGTCGGCGGTCACCGGCCGCCACGTCTCGAACACCGACTCAGGGCCGACCGACCGGGGCGAAGCGTTGGCGTAGATCAGTTCGGGCAGTTGGGGTTCCCCGTCGCGGAGCCCACCGGAGCTGATTATGGCCATGGCTCACTCTCCCTTCGTGCAGGCGTGCCGCGCACACCGCCCTCACCCGAGGTCTACTCCTCCCCGGTTGGTGTGTCAACGCCGGGTCGCGCCATCACTCGTCGACCGATCGAACCCGGCCGCGAACGTGCGGTAACGCTGCCGCTCAGGCACAATCGCAGTGGCCATCAGGCAGGAGGGAACGTGGCAACCAGCGAGGATCACGGGATGGAAGCGGCGATCGACGAGGCCCGTGCCGGCCTCGCAGAAGGCGGTATCCCCATCGGCTCGGCACTGGTGATCGACGGCGAGATCGTGGGGCGGGGCCACAACCGGCGGGTGCAGTCGGGCTCGGCGATCCTCCACGGCGAGATGGACGCCCTGGAGCGTGCCGGCCGCCTCCCCGCCTCCGCCTACCGTCGGGCCACCATCTACACGACGCTGTCGCCGTGCGACATGTGCTCCGGCGCCATCCTCCTCTATGGCATCCCGCGGGTGGTGGTGGGGGAGAACCGGACCTTCCTCGGCGCCGAAGACCACCTGCGTTCCCGCGGCGTGTCCGTGGAGGTGGTCGACGATCCCCGCTGCGTCACGCTCATGGAGACGTTCATCGCGGCCAACCCCGGCCTGTGGAACGAAGACATCGGCGCGGAGTGACGACACCGGCGCCTCCCCCGGGCACCACCGGCTGGCGCGGCGACCTCGTCGCTCTGGTCCTGGTGCTGGTGGCCAGCCTGCTGCTCGGCGGAGCGACGTCGTGGGCGCAGGGCCTGCTGCCCGGGCCGCTCGCCCCGCTCGCCAACTCGGCGACCGGTTGGACGCTGATCGCCGCGCTGCTGGTGTGGTGGGCGGGGCGTGGCACCGTTGTGTCCGCCGTCCTCGGCCTGGTGAGCTTCGTAGCCCTCGTCACCGGCTACACCGTCGCCTCCGGGCTCCGCGGTCTCCACTACGACCCGGTTAGGTTCACCGCCATCGGCATTGCCGTCGGCCCCTTCGTCGGAGTGGCCGCCTCCTGGTTGCGACGTACCGGATGGCCCGCCGCGCTCGGCGCCGGGCTCCTGGCCGGCATCGCCGTGGGGGAGTCCATCTACGGGCTCACGGCGATCGCCGACACCACCGGCCGCCTCTACTGGATCCTGGCGGGCGTGCTCGGCGTGGTCCTGCTGGTCCGGGTCCTCGCGACACGCGTCCCGGAGGCGCGGGCCCGGCTCGCCGGTATCGGGCTCGCCGCTGCGGTCGCCACTGCCTTCAACGTCGCCTACCGGCTCGCCGGCTCCTGGTCGGTGTGAAGGGTGCCCGGCCGGCCCGCCACTACCATGTGACAGCACCAGGGCCAGGCCGGAACCACCGGGCCGACGCCTCTGGGCCCGTAGCTCAGTCGGTTAGAGCAGCGGACTCATAATCCGTAGGTCGCAGGTTCGAGTCCTGCCGGGCCCACCCAAGGTTCCTCTCGTGAACACGCGACACGGCATGATGAGGTGTCCGTGCTCCGTCTTCTCGCGTGGCGGGGCTGCTGTGATGGTCGCGAAGGGCTCGGCGAGGGTTGGGCGTACATGCGGCGGTTTAGGTGAGGAGCAGCAGGCTGTCTTGAAGGAACGCATGGGCCGCCCGTGCGTTGCCATCATGCTCCGCGAGGCGACTTTCGATGTCCGCGAGGCCGGCCCTGTCGGGTCGGCTCGTGTGGGCGACCCCTGATATCGTTCGCCGACTATGTCGGCGAGCGCAGCGATTCGCACGGGGATGCCTTCGATCTCAGCCACGACAT
>CAZOGW010000101.1:0-11283 GCA_964579415.1 uncultured Acidimicrobiaceae bacterium
CCACCGGCATCTTCTACGCCCAGGGCGTGAAGGCCAACGTGCTGTTCTTCGACCGAAAGCCCGCCGCTGCGGACCCATGGACGAAGTCAGTGTGGGTGTACGACCTGCGCACCAACATGCACTTCACACTCAAGACCAAGCCCCTGCGCTACGCCGACCTGACTGACTTCGTAACCGCCTTCCAGCTTCACAACCAGTCCGAACGGGTCGAGACGGAGCGGTTCCACCGATTCGGCTACGACGAGATCATCGCCCGCGACAAGGCCAACCTCGACATCACCTGGCTGCGCGACGACTCCCTCGACGACGGCTCCACCCTGCCCCCACCAGCCGTGCTCGCAGCCGAGATTGTCGAGGAGCTGGAAGCCGCCCTGGCCCAGTTCACCGAGCTCGCGGCCACGTTGCAGGTGCGCCAGGGCGAGGGGATTGCAGATGCTGCCGACGGCGTGCAGCAGGAAATTGCCTGAGGGGGTTTTGCGTGATCCCGGACTACCAGGCGCTGATGGCACCGGTGCTTCACCAGCTCGGTGACGGCAACCAGCACGCGGTCAAGGACATCGCCTCCGCTCTGGCTTCCGACCTCGGGTTGACCGAGGACGAGCTGGCCGAAGTGCTACCCAGCGGGCAGCTGACGGTTTGGCGTTCGCGGGTTCACTGGGCCACTCAGTACCTGTACCAGGCCGGTGCCATCTCGCGTGCTCGACGTGGTGTGTTCTTGATCACCGACCGTGGCCGGGCCCTGATCGCCGCGAACCCCCAGCGGGTCGGCAACGCCGACCTGGACCAGTTCGAGGAATTCCGGGACTTCAAGAAACGCGGCCGAACCACAGCCAAGGTCTCCGCAACTCCAGCGCTCGAGCGGATGACCGAATTCGCCGTGGATCGGGCCACGCCCTACGACCGCATCGCTTCCGCCGCTGGGGAAGCCAACGCCGCAGTCGCAGCCGAGCTTCTCACACGGATCAACGAGCAGCCCCCGACCTTCCTGGAGCGGGTCGTCCTGCAACTGCTTGTCGCGATGGGCTACGCCGGTGCTCTTGGGAACCCCGAGCATCTCGGCCGATCTGGTGACGAAGGTGTAGACGGAGTGCTCAACCAGGACGCCCTGGGGCTGGACCGCATCTATGTGCAGGCGAAGCGCTACGCGTCCGGCAAGACCGTCGGACGACCTGACATCCAAGCCTTCGTCGGAGCCTTGCACGGAGCTCACGCGACCCGCGGAGTGTTCATCACCACCAGTAGGTTCAGCGACGAGGCACGCGAGTACACCCGCCTCGTCCAGCAACGCCTCGTCTTGATCGACGGAGACGAGCTGACCCGCCTCATGGTCCAGCACGGTGTCGGCGTCCAAACTGAGCAGACTGTCGCGCTGAAGAGGGTGGACGAGGACTTCTTCGAGTAGCCGGGCAGACGGACGCGAGTAGCCCCCTCGACCCAGGTGGATGTATCGGATACAGACTCCGATATGAGGCGCAAGGAGTGGGCGATGGGAAGTCCGGCTTGATCCCCGGTCACTTCGACCTGCTTCAAAGCGCCACCGCGTCCGCTCCGTCGGGTGGGTTTGCGCTGGCGGCACTAGCCGCGCCGCAGGAGGGGTTCGTCGGCGATGGCTTGTTTCGCATAGGTCAGGCTGGCCAGAGCGACCGCCCCTTGCCGCCGCTCGGACATGCTGTTGACACCCATGACGCGTCGGACTGCCCGATCCGGGTGCAGGACGACGACATCCTTGCCGTCCCCGCGTAGGGCCGCGACTTCGGTGTTGAGGGTTCGTCGTACGGGTATCCGCTGAAGGTTGGGGGCGTCGAGGGCGGCGGGGTGACCTGTTGAGGACGGTCCCGAGACGATGACCAGTTCGACGTCGGCCCCAACGAGCAGATCCGCATTGTTCGTTGACCAGGCACCGCCATCGACATAGCGCACCCCGTCGATCACGACCGGGGAGAAGTAGCCCGGAATCGCGATCGACGCAGCGACCGCCTGCGGCAGGGTCGCGTGTTCGGTGCGCCCGAACACCACGCGCCGCCCATGCCCGAGGTCCACGGCGGTGATCCAGGTGGGACGGTGCGGCCACGAGTCGAACCTCGGCCCGTACGTGGGCAGGACGCTGGGCGCATCCACGACGCCCTCCGGCAACAGACCGGCCATCAGCACACCGAACGGCAGGGACCTCCGGCGGCGTACGAGTGCCCTGGACGCCGGACGCAGCCGCCGTTGGGACCGTAGCGGCGCTCCGGCGGGCGCAGCCGTGCCGGCCAGCACCTGCACGGCCTCCGCCGACATCGGCTCGCCGAGGATCAGGTTGACGTAGTCGCGTGGCGGAAACCCGACCCGGATCAACGCCGCGGACGTCGCCCCGGCAGACGTGCCGACGATGATCTCGGCTTCCCTGGCATCCCAGCCCGCCCGCGCCAGCGAGGTCAGGACCGCTGCGTGGAAGGCGATGCCCGCGTAGCCCCCGCCGCCGAGCACCAACCCGAAACGCGCCACGAGCGACCACCTCCAGATTGCGAGCATCCCACCTGGCGCACGATCGGGCACTGCCGACGTCACGCGTTTCGATGGCGCGATGACACCGGACCGATCAGGAGTCGCCGAGAGAAGCGATGAGGGCGTACCTCGACGCCTGCCCCTGGAGCTTCGCCAGGGTGGAACGCCACCATCGGGAAGATCCGGCCTGGGCACGGTCAAGAGCATGGCCCCCGACGATCGTCACGGTTCCATTGTCGGCCATGCTCGGGAGTGCCCCCGGAGGCTCCGCCTGCTGCTAGCCGCTGCGGCAACTGACGTGAACCGACTCCACGCGGCGCTCCTCGATGCCGTGCATCGGATGTGATCTCCGATCACATCTCCGGGCGGGCGAGAGCGCGTCGCCCAATCGGCCTCGGAGCCTGGGAACCGCGGGGGAGCTTCAGTACCACGTCGACGGTTAGCGGGATGGGTCTGCGAACGCGGGTCCGACAGGCCCTGGCAGCCTCCTCGATGAGCAGACCGATTAGTCGAGGGCGACTTCGCGGAGGACGTAGGTGTCGGGGACGCTGCGGTGCTGGAAGTAGTGCAGATAGATCCGCGTGGCCTCGCCCGCATCGAACGCCTCGTTGGCTGGCACGGTCATGGAGTGCTGCTCCCACTTGATCTCGACCTCGGGTTCACGGCGTGCCGGAGTCGGTCGCCCCAGGGCGTACTGGCGATATCTGCCGTCGCTTTCGAGGCGACGGACCTCGACAACCATCGCGTCAGCCTTGCCTGCGCTCTGAAGGTATTCCGCCTCGTACTCGCCCACATCGAAGCCAGGGGCGTCTGGCCAGCCTGCGTCGTCGGGCACGTAGAAGAGCAGGAACGAGAAGAGGTCGTCCCCGTCGAGCTGTCCGAGGCTACGGCGCAACTGCTGCTCATGCGACCAGTACGTGTCGCGCAACTCAATGCTCGTCCGACCGCTGACCTTGAAGATGAACATCTTGGCCGTCCTCACGCAGCAGTGACGAGTTCGACGGAGGTGATCTTGATGGGCTGATCGTCCAGCGTCGCGCGGGCGGGGTTGTCGTAGCTGACGAGATTGTCGAAGGCAGCTTGGTTGGCGCTTCGCCTCGCCTCGCCGCTCTTCACCTCGATGGCATGGTAGGTGCCGTCGGGCTTGCGGACGAGCCCGTCGTACAAGCGGGGGTTCGCCACACCCTCGACGTGCGCCTCCACCTGCGACCGGACGACCGTGACGCCTTTCAGTGCCTCGTAGTCCTTGAGGCCCTGTTCTTCCTTGAGCTTTGCGATCGCCCTGGCCTCGTCGGAGGTGAAATGGCCCAACTGGTTACGGCCGGGGTGGTTCTCGTTCGGGAGGTTGCTCTTGATCGTGTTCTGGTCGGGTCCGCTGAGGTGAGTCAGGGTCTTGCCGTCGGGGGCGAGCTCGTAGGTGGTATCGCCGTACTTGTAGGTGACGCCGAGGACCGGGTTACTGAGGGCTGCCTCGAAATCGTCGAAGTTGTCGAACTCGCAGATCCCTGGCAGGCAAGTGGCCTTGGCGAGAAGCTTGCCGGCGTCGGTGGTTTCGTCGATCACTTCGCCGGCGCGGTTGACGAGCTTGCCTGCTTCGGCGGCCCCCTCGACGGCCTTGCCTGCCGTGACGCCATCCTTGATGAGCTTTCCCGCCACGCCGATTGCTCCGACGAATGGAATCACCGCTAATAAGGAGAGGCCTGCGCTGCTCCAGTCGCCCTCGATCGCGGACCAGATCCCGTTGGCGGCGTCGGGAACGATGCCGACTCCGGGGATCAGGCCAATGACATCAAGGAATGGGTGCCCCCACTCCAGCAGCGTGTGTCCAACCTTCTCGTACCAGTGCTCCGAGTCCTGCTCGGCTCGCTGGGCCGCCTGAGCGTCCTGGAGGACGTGGAGGTCGGCCATCGGTCCGATGGCGTTGTCCGCGTAGGAGCCGCCGATGGCCTGTATCGCCGACATCAGCGCCGTGACAGAGGCGGACACTCCCAACGCCTCCATGCCGGTGTCGGCAGCTTCGGCGTATTGATGCTCGAAGAAGAGGTAGTGGGTGAAGGTGCCGATGGGGTGGTCGGCTCCGCCGTAGTTGAGAGTGGTGGTGGTCGGCTGGAAGTCGGCGAACGCCCACCCGGCGGCTTCAGGATTGGCAGTCAGGGCGGCCATCAGTGCGACCATGCCGTCAGTGAGGTATGTGCCGTTGGGGGCGACGGCGTAGTTGGCGTCCTCGAGGGTGCGGCCTGGCCAGGGGCCAGCCCCTCCTGCGTTGCCGGGGTCGTGCTCCCAGTCCCAATAGGCCTTGGTGGCTGCTTGAAGGAAACCGGTGGACCAGTGGCCCCTGGAGAGCAGCAGGAGCAGATTCTGTTTGTTCGCCTGGTCCTGGTCGATCCGCGCCCTGTCGTCACTGGACTCGTTGCCGTACATCAGCTCCGGGTTCGTGGTGTACGCGGTGAAGTTGTCGGTCCAGGACGTCGGTAGAGCAAGATCGCCGGTGCCACGCGTGGCGAGGGCGAGGGTGTCGGCTAGGTCGTTGAGGGTCCGTTCGTAGGCCGAAGCATCCAAGCCGGTCCCAGCCGTGACGGTCTCGCCGGCGTGAGCGACACCCTCGGCGGAGGCGTGGAGGCCAGAGTCTGCGACTGTCGCGAGGGCGTCGCCGAGTTCGCGGGGAGTCGCCTGGCCGGTGAAGTAGTACGCGAACGTCGCATCGGCTCGATGTTCGAGCAATTGACGATCGAGTGCTGCCAAGTCCCCGGCGCGCAGCTCCTTGATCGCAGCTTTGGCGTCCGAGCGAGCCTGCCAGGTCGCCGTGAACGGAAGTCCCCAGGCCTTGAATCCGCCGGCCACGA
This sequence comes from uncultured Acidimicrobiaceae bacterium, assembly GCA_964579415.1. Lineage (GTDB taxonomy): Bacteria > Actinomycetota > Acidimicrobiia > Spongiisociales > UBA5794 > CAZOGW01. The sequence goes on from CAZOGW010000101.1 coordinate 5,331, forward strand.
GAGCCACGGCAACCAGAAGGACCAGCAAGCGGATCCACCACTTGCGGCCCCCACTTCCAGGGCGGTCGGGGGCGGGAAGGTCTGGCTTCGGCGTCGCAGCAGCCACCGCCGCAACCGGCTGTGACATGCCTTCCCCCTTGGTGACAGTGCACTCCAGCGACCGGCAGCGGCCGCCGTGCCCGGATTGCTGTGAGGTGCGGCTACAGGCCAGCGCCGACCGAATCGCGGGTTGCCGGGATCGGAACCCAATGCTCACCCCAGTTATCGGCACCATCAGGCATGCCCCGGCGAGGCTCAGTCAGGAGTCGGCCGCCGCCCTGACTGCGGCGGCCAGGCCCGCGTTGTCGATGAGCTGGCCGCGTTCCCGCAGCAGGCTGGCCAGAGTGATCGAGTGCTGGCTTCGCGTCCTTGCCGCCAGCTAGGGGGTCGGCACGACGAAGAACCGCCACTGGTCCAGATCGAAGGGGTTGAGGCTCGACTTGTTCATGTGGTCGAGGAGCCCGAGGGTCGCAAGGGTCGGAACCTGCGGGCTCCTGCGGCTGCTCCTTTTCTCCATCTACTCCCACTATTTCTCTTCCCCTGCAGATTGGCGAGGAGGTGGGTGACCCGTCAACTCCGACCCTTTCGCCACTGCACATGAGCAGTGGTCTCCTGACCTGCCCCCACAACAGGGTCGTTGGCAGGGTCGGAACACCTGCACTCCGACCCTGACCGACCCTGAGTCCGACTGTTGCCCGAATCCTCTATGTCGCGGGGATGCCCTGCTCCGGCTGCTGGCCCCTGCCGCGTCAAGCGTAGGTAGCGGACCCCGTTGCGCTTCGTGCGCGCCCACTCGATACCAGCCGCCCGAAGGGGGCCGGTATCACGCGTGACGGCGTTCGAGAACTGTCTGCCCGTTGTCAGCCAGCGCAGCCCATCCGGGTCCAGTTCCCGAAGGGTCTTGGCCATCTTTGATGGATTTCCCTCCCAATCACCAGAGTTCTCCTCAATCATAAAGAGAACGGCAGCTATGAAGGGATCGCCGGATGCGATCTCGGCCATGACTTCATCCGCCGAATCCCAGAATGCCTCGCCGAGGCATGGGCACACGGCAGAGCAGGCGAGGTAGTAGTCGGCCATCCGGGGCAGCCGTTCAGCGTTCGCCGTCACTGCGGGAAGGTTCCGCAGCATCAGCACGACCTCATCCAGGACAGCCGCGAACACCTCTGGCAGGCAAGCCTCCCACTCCCGCAATATGCCAGCCTCCGTGCGTCTCTCAGCGTCGCCGATCTGCGCACAGGCGATGGGCAGGAGACGCTCGATCGCGTCGGACTTCACTGACGGGATCGACAGGGCGGTCAGCACGCCGGTCCGGCGGTACTCAATCGAGTAGATTTCGCCGTCGCTGTACAGTTCCCGCTTCTCGGATGCGTTGCCCGTTACCAGTCGTGCGATGAAATCCGACACCTCCTCGGAGAGCCGCCCTAGGTTGTCGTAGGCGACGAGGTAGTGCGCCAATGCCTTCACGTCGTCGTCACCGAAATTCCGCCCGATCGTTCCCCCCAGGGAGTCGCCTTTCGGGTCGAGGACCGATATTGCCATCCGGGCTCGGGTTGTCTTGGCGGATCCGGGCGGCCCGACGAACGCCAGCATCGGCCTTGGGATGTCAGGCAGGAAGCCGGCAACCCACCAGCCTCGCAGGACCTTGAATTCTCGGGACCCGCGTTCCCACCCGAATGCCGAAGCGAATTCATCGAGTTGCCGCCCGCGAATGGGCGTCGCCAGCGGCTTCGTCACCCTCGATCGACGGAACAGAGTGCCTGTGGGCGGCGAGTCGAGAACCTCCCATCCCGCTCGGGTGACTACCACGCACCTGGCGGACTCCGCCTCGCCGAGGTCCACCACGACTGTCCCCGGCTCAGGACGGTGGACCCGCAGCGACGTCGATTGCGTCACGCCCTCGACGAATGCCTCAACCTTCAACAGCTCGGCCGCATCTTTGGCGGCGCTGCTGTATTGGGCGGTTATCCCAAGACTTCGGCACTCGGCCAAGACGAAGCCGGTGTTGATGAGCCTGACGATCCCTCCCGCTCGGCGCACCGCGAAGGCGTGTCCGCCCTGGTCTTTGAACAGTTCGAAACGTTCGTGGATGTGATTGCACATACGCGTGACAAGGGCCTCCGGCTGTCTGCGCTTGGTGCTGGAGTCCACCTGCGCTGGGACTCCATGCAGCGCATCAGACAAGGTCGGCTTCGGGTACTGGTCGCCGAGGCCAGCACAGCATCCCCTGTTCTGAGCAGATGTCGGTGTGCGCTCAACCAGAGCGACTGCCGACGTCACGAGGTCGGCAAACTTCCGACTGGCTTGAGTCATCGACAGGGGACGGTGAGATCCGCCGCCCTCGTCGATGCGGGCGATCGAGTATGCGTCGATCACGCCGACGCGGAACTCGGCCACGGCCCTATCTACGCCCTGATGCCCCTGCTCGCCCAATCTCACCAAACGTGCCACCGAGACACACGCGGAGTCGTGCCTAGAGCCGCCTTGCACGAGATCGACCAGCGCGTCTGTAAGCGCGGTCAGGACTGCCTGACAAGGCCTCCCAGCGGTCAGAGACGCAGGTCGGTGGGCGGCGTTCTGGTGAGCCTTATGTTCCCGACTGAACGGCTGACAGTTTGCCTGAGGCAGCACAGGAAGATGGGCCACATTCGGCAGTCCAGTGAGCACCTCGCCGGTTCCCTCGTGCCAGCATCGATACACCCTGCCGAGAGGGTGGACGGACCCCGGAGCGACTACGTAGCGGTGCGTGTGTCGAATCACGTCGATGCCGGGCAGGCCCCCCGCCAGGTCTGACTCCTCGACACCTTCTGGAAGCCTGTAGAGCCGGATTCCGCTGACCCGGCCCTCCCGAGAGCCCACGACGTAGGTAGGCGGCGGGTCGCCCCGTTCCCTTGCGAGCTCCTCCCACGTCCGATCTCCGGACTTTCCGTCGTAGGCATCAACGTCGAGCCCAATAACCCCTTTGGGCAGGCGGGCAGCTGTGTTCGCGTTCGCGTGTCTGGGGTCCTCGACCCATGCCGTCACATCGGCGTACGACGCCATCGGCGCTTCAGCACCAGTCCACCCTGGAGGAGGTGGCTCCTTCCGCCCCTGGGGGAGCGGCAGCGGCGAATAGCCAGCAGCGAGGACGTCATAGGCGACCTCCGGAAAGCAGCGCGTAGGGGTGGCGCTGCTGCACGCCGTCATACCGTCGCCTGGATGGCGCTCGCCGCTCTCAATCTGCTCGACGGCTGACAGACCGGGGATGTCCTCGGCGGCCAAACCGCGGGCCAGGTCCAAGGCCTCCAGCTCGGAATCGCGCACCCGCTCCTGGAGAGCAGTATCCCGGCCGACGCCGACCAATGGTCGGCGTCCAGTCGCTCCTGGACTCCATCGTCGATCGCCCGGCGCTTCCATCGGACTTCCGATCCTCGCTACCGCCGCTGCCGCGCAGTGCAGCTGCAGCTACTGAACTGGTCTTCGAGGAGGTCGATGTACGTCTGAAGGGCGCGTGCTGTCACCAGGGTGCGGCGTCCGATCTTCACCGTTTGAAGCCGGCCGGACTTGATCTCCTCGAACAGCAGGGAGCGGCCGATCGGCAGGTGGTCGTCGAGTAGTTCTTCGAGACTGTAGAGGCGGGTCGCGTCTTCCATGTGCAGACTCCCTGAGGTATGTTCGCGCCGTGGGTGACACGAACAAGTCCGTACAGCGTGGCACGGACAGTAGGCAGGTGCCTACTGCGGAATCGTCATTGTTTCGTGTCACGCCTTCCGCAGGGGTGGTCCTGCCTGTGCCCGCGGTGTTCCGCGCTCTCTACACCCCGAGGGAGCACGGTTGGCTTGATGTCGAGCTTGAGAACAGGACCGTCGAGGTCCCAGAGCGCCTCTACCAGTACGAACTGGCGGATGTTGACGTCCGTGACCCCGAGGCGCTGAGTGTTCTTGCCAGGGACCTCGGGGCGTTGCTGGTCCCAGTCGGTTCCCGCCCCCGGTGGAGCGATTCGATCGCAGTTGACGCCAGCGCGTCCGAGTTGGACATCTACTGGGATCTCGTGGCCGGGATCTCAGACGCCCTCGGCCTCCCGGAACTCGACCGGTCCCTGGCGGGCCGGCATCCTGAGAACCGGCTGCATGTGGCCGAGTTCGCAGTCCGGGTCTGGGTCATCCAGATCCTCACCGGAGTCGTCCAGGGCCGGATTCCAATCCGGCAGCTAGCTGGGCGTGAGAGCTTCCCAGCCATGCCGCGATGGGTGGGCAGCGGTTGGCTGACGACAGCCAGCCGTCTCCTCCTGGGTGTGTTCGGCCCGTTCCTAGCACCCCCCGAAGCCGAAGTCCCGGCCGGCGCGTGGCGGGCGACCGCTCTGGAGGTCGCCACGCTGCAACTCTTCAACGAGCACGTCCAAGCTCAGGCGTGGAAGGTCTGCGCGTGGTGCCGTCGGTCATTCACGCGCCAGCGTGAAAGGGCCAAGTTCAGCCCCGAACAGTCCCACCGACGCTCCGACTCCATCTACTGCCAGAAGCGGTGCGCAAACGCCGCGTCGTCCGCTAAGCACCGAGAGCGAAGCAAGGTTCACGATCCACGCAAGGAGGAGGGAACTCAGGGTGGGCTATAAGCGCGGGAACGAAGGATCGATCAGTCAGGCAAGCGGCCGCGGCTACCTGCCTCCCACGACCCTGGGCAGGGCAGCCAAGTGAGCGGTCGTCGAGCCAATGGCGAGGGCAGCATCGTCTGGGAGGCGGACCGCAAGCGATGGAAGGTGCTGTGGACCGAGAACGGGCAGCGCCGCGGCCCAAAGCGGTTCACGACCAAGACCGAGGCTGCCAAGTTCCTCCGGGGGGTGGCGGGACGGGTCGAGGTAGGACTGCCCGGCATCGACTCGTCCACCGCGATCGCCTCGCTCGCCGAGCAGTGGCAGCGCACTGCTCCGATCAGCCAGGGTGTCAGCACCAGCTCGATGCGCGTCTATTCCAGCGTGCTCCGCCTCCACGTCCTCCCCGTTGTCGGCGATCTGCCGATCAAGGACCTCAAGCCGTCGAACGTAGTCGAAGTGTTGGCCTCGATGGAAGCCAGGGGCCTGAGCAAGAGCTATCAGCACCAGGCGCACAAGGTCATGTCGGGCATCGTGAAGATGGCGATGGCGGATGGCCTGATCGCACGTAACCCGGTGGCATCGGTCGCGGCACCGCGGGGAGGGCACAAGCCCAAGGTCGTGCCCAGCCGGGAACAGGTCCAAGCGCTGCGTGAGGCAGCGCCCAACGCCCGGATGCGGGCCTTCATCGCAGTCCTCGCCTACTCGGGCCTTCGCATCAGCGAGGCGCTGTCGCTGCGCTGGTCGGATTGGGACGGCGGCGCGACCATCCGGGTGATGACGCCGAAGCCCTCAGGCGGGCAGTCGAGGCCACGCGCGATCCCGGTCCCAGTGATCCTCCAGAACGAACTGAGGGCTTGGCGGAAGGCCCAGCTGGCCGAACGGCTGGCGGCGCGCTGGTGGAACACAGCTGAGGACTGGCTTCTCTCAAGCAACGTCGGCACCCAGTGGGATCCAGGCAACGCGCGCAAACGCTTGAGGAAGATTGTCAATGCAAACCCCGAAGCTGGCGTCGAGGGCGTCTGCCCCGGTGTGACGCCGCACAGCCTGCGTCATGCCACAGCCACCGTCCTCCTCGAAGAGGCCGTCCCGATGCGGGTCGTCTCGGACCTTTTGGGGCACTCCTCGACACGAGTAACCGCCGACATCTACAGCCATGTGACCAACCGGCTCGCCCAACAGGCCGCAGACGCCCTCGATGGTGTCTTCGGGCAATTGATCCCATCTGGGATCAATGAGGCTCCCCCGGAAGGACTTCAGGAGGGAGAAAAAGGCCACTGACGTGCTCGTTTGTAGGGCGGGCGGGATTCGAACCCGCAACCTGACGGATTATGAGTCCGCTGCTCT
>CAZOGW010000102.1:0-10990 GCA_964579415.1 uncultured Acidimicrobiaceae bacterium
TGGTGGCCCAGCGGCCCTCGACGGCGGCTTTGCGGCAGCGGGCTGCCAGGTCGGCTGCGGTGGTGTAGTAGACACGGTGTCCGGTGTCGACGGCGGCGACCCTCGATGAACCTGACATCCCATCACCTCTTGCGCGAGATCATCGGCCCTTCGAGTCATCCGGGGTCGACATGAGAGAGCTACTTCGTGGGGAGGGACAGAGTCATTCCGGGTTGTAGCCGACTCCGTGGAGGAGGCGGGAGCGGCGGCGGCCGGAGGCGGGGGCGGCGGGGCCTCTTGGGGGGGCCTGGGCGGGGTCGTAGGTGGCTCCGGTGACGATGCCTTCGGCCATGCCGTAGAGGAGGGGAAGGGCACCGGCGACCACGCCGCCGGTGCGGTTGATGTGCTCGATGTCGCCCTCGATGGTCTCGGCGTTGGCCTTGATCTGGGCGACCAGGTCGTTGCACTCCTCGAGGTTGCCGGCGATGCGGGTGAGCTGGCCGCCGACGATCCACAGGTAGACCGCCAGCCCGGCGATGAGCAGGACGATGTCGATGACGCTCCACAGGACCAGGCCGCTCATGAGCGCACCTTCCCCAGGACCCGGCCGAGGAACAGGTGGTGCTCCAGGCCTTCCGCCAGCACCAGGTCGACGCCGGCGGCGGTATCGCCGATGAGCTTGCTGTCGGCGGTGTTGGCGACGGCCTGGGTGAGGGTCGACTTGATGGAGCCGACCCGGCGATCGATGGTGCGCACCAGCAGCACCAGGATGGTGAGGAGCGCAGCCACCGCCACCACCACGACCAGGCCGAGGACGTTGGCGAGCTGCCAGAGTTGCTCATGGCTCATGCGTCAGCCTCCCAGCCGGTGGCGGCCCCGCTTGAGGCCCTCGATGATGGTCACCGCCGAGTCGATGGTGGTGTTGAGCTCGGCGAGGGCGGCGGTGTTGTGGACCGCCTTGTTGAGCCCGTCGTCGATGAGCTGGGCCTCGTCGCCGATCTTCTTCGCCAGGACCAGGATGGGGAGCACCAGGGCCACCACCACCAGCACCACGACGATGCCGATGCTGTAACCGACCGCCCAACCGGTGTTGGAGGCGCTCTCCGCTGCTGCTGCCAGTAACACGGTGCCTCCTCTCAGATCGATGCGGTGAAGTCGCGGACAGGGGCCAGGTTGGCGTTGACCGAGGGCAGCACGGTGGGCACCGTGCTGGTCTTCTCGGCGATGACCTCGACGCCCCCGGTGAGGGTGCGCAGCGTTCGCAGCGTGGCGACGAGGTGGCCGATCACCCGGATGAGACCGAGTGCGGCGGCGGCGATGATCAGCGTGGCGATCACCAGGGTGACGATGGCGGCGGCCGGCATGTGTTCCCCTCTCCCTCAGCCCAGCAGCTTGGCGACCGAGCCGGCGTAGCGGACCGCCCCGACGGAGACGGCTTCGACGGTTTCGTCGGTGACGGCGAGCAGTTCGGGCACCCGGTCCACCTCTCCGATGATGCCGACGCCGCCGGCGAGTATCTCGTCGGAGGCGCCCCGGATGCGTTCCAGCGCCGCCAGCACCCGGTTGAGCAGGGCGACCAGAACCGGCACCACGACCAGGAGCAGGACCACGTTGCCTATCCACCACCACATATCTCTCTCCTCAGGTCCTGTTGGGCTGGTAGGGAAGGAAGAACCGTCCGGCGACCCGCTTCAGCGCCATCAGGACGGCCTGGAGGCCGATGGCCAGCCCGCTGGCGGGCCTCGCCCCCTGGACCTGGTCGGGCGACAGGCCCCTGTCGATGGCGTCGAGGCGCGCCGTCATGTTGCCGGCGAAGTCCTTGAGCAGCACCGCGCTCACGTCGCTGATCATGCCCCGGCCGTACTGGGCGGCGGCCCCGGAGAGGAGCAGCGACTGCTCCACCTCGACCCGGGTGCCCGAGGCGAGAGGGACCAGCCGGGCGGTGAGGCCCAGGGAGGCATTACCTCGGCCTTTCTCGTCGGCGCCGGCGGCGTCGACGACCATGGTCCTGTTGGCCTCGTCGCGTTCCTTGACCTCGGCCTCGCCGGCGAACTCCATCTTCACCGGGCCCATGCGGATGCCGACCCGGCCGGCGTACTTGTCGGGCCCGACCTGCTCGCTGAGGTCGGCGCCGGGCAGGCAGGCGGCGACCTGGGGGATGTCCTGGAGGAACGCCCACACCTTGTCCACCGACTGGGGGACCTCGAAGTCGTCCTTGATCAGCATGCCGGCACCTCCCCTCTCACTCGTCGCCCGCCGTGACCGGGGGCGCTCCGCCGACGTCCCTGCCGGTCTGCAGCGCCTGGTACACCCGGTCGGGCAGCACCGGCATGTCGATGTTGCGCACCCCGGTGCCCTTGAGGGCGTCGATCACGGCGTTGACGAAGGCGGCGGGGCCCCCGACGGTGGCGCACTCCCCCACTCCCTTGGCCCCGATGGGGTGGTGCGGGCAGGGAGTGACCACCTCGTGCAGCTCGAAGCCGGGGGTCTCCCACGCCGTCGGCAGCAGGTAGTCCATGAAGTTGGCGCCGATGCAGTTGCCCTCGGCGTCGAAGGTGATGTACTGCATGGAGGCCATGGCGTAGGCCTCGGTGAGACCGCCCATGATCTGCCCCTCGACGATCATCGGGTTGATGCGCACCCCGCAGTCGTCGACGGCCACCACCCGTAGTACGTCCCACACCCCAGTCGCGGGATCGACCTCGACGGTGGCGATGTAACAGGCGAAGGGCCAGGTGAGGTTGGGCGGGTCGTAGTACGCGACGTTCTCCAGACCGGGCTCCATGCCGTCGGGCATGTTGGAGTAGGCGGCCATGGCACATTCCTGGATGGTGACGCCGCGGTCGGGCTGGCTGCGCACGTAGAACCGGCCCAGCTCCCACTCGACGTCCTCCTCGGAGATCTCCAGCAGGTGGGCGGCGATCTTGCGGGCCTTGGCGCGCACCTTGCGGGCCACCATCGCCACCGCCGCCCCCGCCACCGGGGTGCTGCGGGAGGCGTAGGTGCCCATCCCGAAGGGGGCGGTGTCGGTGTCGCCCTCCTCGACGACGATGTCCTCGGCGGGGATGCCCAGTTCATGGGCGACGATCTGCGCCCAGGTGGTCTCGTGACCCTGTCCCTGTGACTTGGCCCCGGTGCGCAGCAACGCCTTGCCCGTCATGTGCACTCGCAACTCGGCGGAGTCGAACATCTTGATGCCGAGGATGTCGTACTCCCGGCTGTTCCCGGCACCGAGCGGCTCGGTCATGGTCGAGATGCCGATACCGAGGAGCCTGCCTCTCTTGGCCGCCTCCTCCTTCTCGCGCAAGAAGTCCTCGTAGCCGATGGCCTCCAGCCCGACGTCGAGGCACTTGCCGTACTGGCCCGAGTCGGTGAGGAAACCCCACGGGGTGCGATGGGGGAAGTCGTCGTCGCGCACGAAGTTGACTCGGCGGAACTCCGCCTGGTCCATGCCGAGATCGTCGGCGGCGGCCTGGACCATGCGCTCCTGGAAGAACATCGCCTCGGTGACCCGGAACGAGCAGCGGTAGGCGACACCGCCGGGTGCCTTGTTGGTGTAGACGCCCCGGGCGACCAGGTGGGCGTTGGGGATGTCGTAGCAGGCGAACGCCGAGTGCATCAGCCCGATCTTGAACTTGGAGGGCTGGGCGTCGGAGAAGAAGGCGCCGTGGTCGGCCATGGTGTGCATGCGCACCCCGAGGATGCGGCCGTCGCTGCGCAGCGCCAGCTCGCCGCGCAGGTAGACATCGCGCCCGAACCCGGTGGAGATGAGGTTGCCGGTGCGGTCCTCGATCCATTTCACCGGCCGCTCCAGCAGGATCGAGGCGAGGATGGCGGCCACGTAGCCGGGGTACACCGGCACCTTGTTGCCGAAGCCGCCGCCCAGGTCGGGCGAGATGATGCGGATCATGTGCTCGGGCAACTCCGCCACCAGCGCCACCGCCGCCCGCACGATGTGGGGCGCCTGGGTGGTGAGGTAGACGGTCAGCTTGGAGGTGGAGCGGTTGAAGTCGGCGATGGCGCCGCAGCATTCGATGGGCGAGGGATGCGACCGGGGGTAGTGCAGGTCGATGGTGGACACCACGTCGGCTTCGGCGAAGGCCCGGTCGGTTCCCTCCCGGTCACCCACCTCCCAGTCGTACACCACGTTGTCGGCCTGGCTCTCCTTGTCGTCGCGGATGAGGGGGGCGCCCTCGGCGAGCGACTGGACGGGGTTGACGATCACCGGCAGCGGCTCGTAGTCGACGACGATGGCCTCGCAGGCGTCCTTGGCGATGTAGGGGTCGTCGGCGATGACGCAGGCGACCTCCTGGCCCTGGAAACGCACCTTGTCGGTGGCCAGCACCGCCTGGGTGTCATAGGAGAGGGTGGGCATCCACGCCAGGTTGCGGGCGGCCATCATCTCGCCGGTGAGCACCAGGCGCACCCCGGGTACCGCCCACGCCTTGGAGGTGTCGATGGACCTGATCCGGGCGTGCGCCAGCGGGCTGCGCAGGATCTCCATGTGCAACATGCCGGGCAGCACCACGTCGTCGATGTAGTTGCCCCTGCCCCGTACGAACCGGTTGTCCTCGACGCGGCGCCGGCTGGCGCCCATCCCACCGATCTTGATCTCGTCCAGTGCGGTCATCCGGTTACCTCCGTTGCCGCCTCCGGCGCCTCTCCGTGCAGCTTGTCGGCGGCCCACAGCACCGCCTTGACGATGTTCTGGTACCCGGTGCAGCGGCACAGGTTGCCGGCGAGCGCCCAGCGCACCTCGTCCTCGGTGGGGTGGGGGTTCTCGTCGAGCAGCGCCTTGGCGCTCATCATCATCCCCGGGGTGCAGAACCCGCACTGCAGGCCGTGCTCCTCCTTGAAGCCTTCCTGGATGGCGTGCAGCTCGCTGGGCCCGGCCAGGCCCTCCACGGTCTCGATCTCGTGGCCGTCGGCTTGCACGGCGAGGAAGGTGCAGCTCTTCACCGGCCGCCCGTCGAGCAGCACGGTGCAGGCGCCGCAGTTGCTGGTGTCACACCCGGTGTGGGTGCCGGTGAGCTTGAAACCCTGGCGCAGCAGGTGGGCCAGCAGCAGCCGCGGCTCCACCCGGACGGCCCGGCGCTCCCCGTTGACGGTGAGGGTGACCTGGCGCACCGGGATCTCGTCGACCGGCTCCGGGGTGATCTCCTCGAACAGGCTCGTCATCAGGCAGCCTCCTCGTCGGCGCGAAGTATCCCGGTGAGGAGCCGGGTGGTGAAGACACGGACCAGTTGCCGCTTGTAGGCGACGCTACCGCGGTGGTCGCCACGGGGCTGGGCCGCCTCGGCAGCCAGCTCGGCGGCCTCCCCGATGCGGTCGGCGGTAAGCGGGCCTCCCACCAGCGCCTGGGCGGCGGCATCTGCCGCGATGGTCGACGCTCCCACCCCGGTGAGGCCGATCCCGGCCCGGGCCACGGTGCCGCCGGCACGGTCGACGGAGACGGCCACACCGGCGGTGGCGAAATCGCCCACCCGGCGCTCCAGCTTGAGGTAGCCGCCGGCGGGCACACCCCGGGGCGCCGGCACCACCGCCTCGACGGCGATCTCGTCGTAGCCGAGGACCGTGGTGAACGGTCCCCGCACCAGATCCCTGACGGGGATGGTGCGACGGCCGCCGGCGCCCTGGGCCACCACCAGAGCGTCGAGCGAGATCATCACCGAGGCCCAGTCGCCCTGGGGATCGGCGTGGCACAGGGACCCGACCAGGGTTCCCCGGGTGCGCACGATGGGATCGGCGACGAGGGGTGCGGCGGCGGCCATGGTGGGCTGGCGTGCGGCGAGAAGGGCGGAGCGCTCCAGGTCGGCGTGGCGGGCCAGGGCGCCGACGCGGATGGTGCCGTCGTCGTCGACGGTGTGGTGGCCCAGCCCGGGGAGGTTGTTGATGTCCACCAGCATCTCGGGCGAGGCGAAGCGCAGCTTCAACAACGGGATCAGGCTCTGCCCACCGGCGAGGACCTTGGCTTCACCCCCGCCGTCGGCGAGGAGCGAAACGGCCTCTTCGATGGAGCGGGGCGCTTCGTATCGGAATCGCGAGGGATAGATGGCGGTCCTCCTCCGGTGATGCTCAGGCTTGCTGGTCCGTGGTCTCCGGCTGGTACGGACGGGGGAAGGACTGCGGGTCGGGGACCGCCACCGGGAGGGACTCGGCCTCCGGATCGGGCCGCGGTTCCTGGTGCGGCGGCCACGGGCCTTGGACAGGTTGGCCGGCGACCTTGAAGTAGTCGACGATCTCGGGCCATGCCCAGATGGTGGGGCTGGCTCCCGTCTTGGGAGCGTGCTCGATCAGCTCGTAGAGCCGCGGATTGCCTCGACTGTGACCTGAAGCCTCGACTGCCAACCTAACGTCCCCTAGCTAAGGGCCGACGGTTGCGCCGCCGACGGCCGGACCCCACCGGCCGGTGACGCTCTCGAAACGCCTCGCGGTACCGAACCGGCGTGGATCGTCGTCCACTGGCGCGCAGCTTACACATACGGCCCAGGGAAGGGCGGGCGAATCGCTAGTACCGTGCCGGGCATGGCGGACAGGCGGGCGCTCTTCGACTTCGCGGTGACCTTCTCCAACGGGGGCGGCCTCCAGGGGCAGGGTTTCAAGCTCGACATCGACGGGGACGACATCGAGGACGACGCCCTCGCCGCTCACATCGTGGCGGATCTACGCCTCCTCATGGTCGACGAGGTGCACATCCTCGCCAAGACCATCGTCGCCGAGCGGCACAAGCGCCCGGCCGTCCCCGCCGCGGGGGAAGCGGCCGGTGGGTCGCGCATCGTCGACCTGAGCCATACGGTGGCCGACGGGACGGTCACCTACCGCGGGCTGCCGGCGCCGGTGATCACCGACCACCTCACCCGGGAGGCGTCCCGTGACGTCTACGAGCCGGGCACCGAGTTCCAGATCGGCCGCATCGAGATGGTGTCCAACACCGGCACCTATATCGACACCCCGTTCCACCGCTTCGACGGCGGGTACGACCTGGCCGGCCTCGATGCCTCCCGGGCGGCGGACCTGCCGGGGACCGTGGTGCGGGTCACCGGCGCCGCAGGCCGCGCCATCGGCTGGGAGCACTTCGCCGCGGTGCCGGTGATGGGCCGGGCGGTGCTGGTGGAGACCGGCTGGTCCCGCCATTGGGGCACAGAGGGGTACTTCGACGGCCACCCCCACCTCACCGCCGACGCCGCCGCCTACCTGCGGGACCACGGAGCCGCCCTGGTCGGCATCGACTCGCTCAACATCGACGACACCTCCACCGGCGCCCGCCCGGTGCACACCACCCTGCTCGAGGCCGGCATCCCGGTCGTCGAGCACCTGGCCGGCCTGGACGCTCTGCCGGCGGAGGGGTTCCGCTTCACCGCTCTCCCCCCGAAGGTGGCGGGCATGGGGACGTTCCCGGTGAGGGCGTTCGCCGTGCTCGGCACCGCGCCCACCGAGCAGTTGGTGCCGGTACTGCGCGTCTTCGACGCCGACGCCGCCGTGGCGTGGTACCGCCGCCTCCGGTTCGAGCACGTCGGCACGCACCGGTTCGAGCCGGGCTTGCCTCGCTACGTCTTCTTGCGCCGCGGCGACATTCACCTGCACCTTTCCGAGCACGCCGGCGACGCCCCGCCACACGGCCTCGTCTACTTCTACGTGGACGACGTCGACGCCGTCGCCGCAGAGTTCGGCGTCACGCCCGAAACCAAGCCGTGGCAGATGCGCGAGATCGGTCTCACCGACCCCGCCGGCAACAGGGTCAGGATCGGCTCCCCCGCGGACCCGACCGCCTGATTCACCCGCCGGCGGGACCGGCGCAGCGACGCGCTGATAGCATCAGCTCGTGGACCGAATCGACCCCGACGTTGCGGCCTTCCTGGAAGGTGTCACCCCGGCGAAGCGCCGTCGCGACGCCGAGACGCTGATCGACCTGATGGGTCGCGTGACCGGCGAGCCGGCCCGGTTGCATGGCACCATCATCGGGTTCGGGTCGTACCACTACCGCTACGCCAGCGGCCGGGAGGGTGACGCTCCGGCGGCGGCGTTCGCCCCGCGCAAGGCGGCCACCACGGTGTATGTGTCCGACGGCGCCGGCGCTCATGCCGAGTTGCTGGAGCGCCTCGGCCCCCACACCAGCAGCGTCGGCTGCATCTACATCAAGGACCTCGAGACCGTCGACCTTGATGTGCTCGCCGAGATCGTGTCCCGCTCCCACGCCTCACTCACCTCCGGGGTCTACCCCCACCGGGCCGGGGAAGGCGCATAGCCTCCCCCGCCGGCCGGCACCTTACGGTGCTCGCGCCGCGCCGTGCCGGCGGGCCGTCGCAACCGCGCCGAGCATGTGACCGTCACGTTGCGAGCCGAGCCACCAGCCGGCCTATACAATCGCCGCACTGGCCACTGCGCCACCCTTGGGAGGATGATCCATAATGAGACGACGATTCATCATGCTTCTCGCCATCGCAGCTCTCGTTGCCGCGGCATGCGGCGGAGGCGAGGGAGGTGACGGGGACCTCTTGGCGTCGATCGAGGACGGAGGCGTCCTCACCGTCTCCACCGACCCGGCGTACCCGCCGCAGTCGTTCCTCAACGAGGACACCGAAGAGTACGAGGGCTTCGACATCGACGTCGCCACCGAGATCGCCGAGCGGCTCGGCGTCGACATCGCCTGGGAAGCGCCCGCCTGGGAGGCGATCACCGCCGGCAACTGGCAGGGTCGCTGGGACCTCAGCGTCGGCTCGATGACGGTCACGCCGGAGCGTGCCGAGGTTCTCCACTTCAGCGATCCGTACTACTTCACGCCGGCGGTGGTGGCGGTGCGGGCCGACGACGACTCGGTGAGCGACCTGACCACCGACCTCGACGGCCGCACCATCGGCGTCTGCGGCGCCTGCACCTACGACTTCTACCTCCAGCAGACCCTGGAGATCCCCGGTGAGGAGTTCGAGTTCGTCGTCGACGACGCCGAGATCGTCACCACCGACACCGACACCACCGCCATCGAGCAGCTCGTGCAGAGCCGGGTCGACGCCGTCATCTCTTCGGCGACCACGATCCAGGCGGCGATCGACGAGGGCGTGCCCATCAAGGCCGTCGGGGACCCGCTGTTCTACGAGCCTCTGGCGGCGGCTGCGGATGCCAGCTCCGAGCTCGAGTCCCAGCCGTTCGTGGACCGCGTCTCGGAGGTCATCGCCGAGATGCACGAGGACGGGACTCTGACCGAGCTGTCCATCAAGTGGTTCGGCATCGACCTGACCAAGAAGGCCTCTTGAGGCACCACGGCGGGGGCGGGCGGCATCGTCGCCGCCCCCGCCGCTCTCCGATCGGGGGCCGATGAGGGAGCGCCTCGAACTTCTCAGCGCAGGCATCCCGTTCCGGGTGAGGCTCGCTGCGGTGTGGGTCGTGATCCTGGCGGCCGTGGTCGGGCTCTTCCTGGCCGTCGGGTTCGACGTCGAGTGGATGGTCGAGCACTTCTGGTTCATCGCCGCCGGCCTTCCCTGGACGCTGGTGATCTGCGGTCTGGCTATCGCGCTCGCCATCGTGCTCGCCCTCCTCGGCGCTCTGGGCCGGCTCTCCGGCAGCGCCATCGCCCAGGGCATCTCCAGCTTCTACACCTCCTTCTTCCGGGGTACCCCGCTCATCGTGCAGATGTTCCTCATCTTCCTCGCCCTGCCCCAGATGGCGCCGCCGAACCTGCCCGGCTTGCGCAACTCACTCACTCTCACCGCCATCCAGGCAGGCGTTCTCGCCCTCGGTCTCAACTACGGGGCGTACATGACGGAGATCTTCCGGGCCGGAATCCAGTCGGTCGGGCACGGGCAGGTCGAGGCGGCCGAGGCACTGGCGATGACCTACCGGCAACGGATGCGACGCATCATCCTCCCCCAGGCGGTGCGGGTGGTCATCCCTCCCACCGGCAACGAGTTCATCGCCATGATGAAAGACTCGGCCCTGATCTCCCTGCTCGGCTCGGTGGTCTCGCAGATGGAGATCTTCCGCAGGGCCCAACTCGTCGGCAGGGCCGACTTCCGGCCGCTGGAGGCATTCGTGGTGGCCGCCGCCCTTTACTGGGCATTGACCACCGTGTTCCAGTATTTCCAGACCAGGCTGGAGTCCCGCCTCTCCAAGGGGTACGTCCGCACCGCCGTCGCCGCCACCGCACAGCCCGGCGTGGAGCCGGTGGTCGGCCTCACCGATGGAGACCCCGTATGAGCGGGCCTGTCGTCAAGGTGACCGACCTGAGCAAGCACTTCGGCGACAACGAGGTGCTCAAGGGCGTCGACATGGAGGTCGGCCGTGGCGAGGTCGTTGTCGTGTTCGGACGATCCGGATCGGGGAAGAGCACGTTCCTCCGCTGCATCAACTTCCTCGAGGAGCCCAGCGCCGGCATCGTCGAGGTCGACGGCATCCGCCTCGAGCCCGGGCTGCGCACCCGGCGCCAGCGGGAGGCGATCCGCGCCGTCCGCCTCAAGGCGGGCATGGTGTTCCAGGAATTCAACCTCTTCCCCCATCTGACCACGCTGGGCAACGTCATCGAGGCTCCGATGACGGTCAAGGGCGAGAACAGGGAGGCCGCCACCGAGAGGGCGCGGGACCTGCTCCACATGGTCGGCCTGGCGGACAAGGCCGACGAGCACCCCATTCGCCTCTCCGGCGGCCAGAAGCAGCGGGTCGCCATCGCCCGGGCGCTGGCCATGGAACCCACGGTGATGCTCTTCGACGAGCCGACGTCGGCGCTCGACCCCGAGCTGATCAACGAGGTGCTGACGGTGATGAAGAAGCTGGCCACCGAGATGCGAATGACGATGATCGTCGTCACCCACGAGATGGGCTTCGCCCGCGAGGTGGCCGACACCATGGCGTTCTTCCACGAGGGCCGCATCCTCGAACAAGGCCCACCCAACGCCCTCATCAACAACCCCGAGCACCCCCAGACCCGACGCTTCCTGGAGGCGGTCCTATAGGTTGCGCCCTCCCCCGCCGCTTCGTAGGGCTGTCTTCATCCTCCCCCGCCGCTTCGGCGGGGGAGGTG
>CAZOGW010000103.1:0-10845 GCA_964579415.1 uncultured Acidimicrobiaceae bacterium
CTTCATCCTCCCCCGCCGCTTCGGCCGACGGGTTTCATCCTCCCCCGCCGCTTCGGTGGGGGAGGTGTCCGATCGGCCGGCCTGGCGCAGTGAGACCTGATCGCGTGGCACAGTCTCGTCGTGGCCGATCGGACGGAGGGGGTCTTCGCCTCAGTGGTCGCCGGTGCCGTCGCCGACGTCGACCCGAGTCACGGCCTCCGCCGCTGCTACCGCGCCAGGGCGGCGAGGACCTCGGCGTCGGTGGTCTGGCGGAAGTCGGCGTAGAACTCGCCGATGGCGTGGAAGCGGGCCGGGGTGGCGACGGCGACGAACTCGTCGGCGGACTTGCCCAGGCCGTCGCGCCAGCCGGCGGGCGCCACCGGTATGGCGACCACCACCCGGATCGCACCGTGGGCACGGGCAACACGGCAGGCGGCCAGCGCCGTCGATCCGGTGGCGATGCCGTCGTCGACGATGACCACCGTCTTTCCGGCGAGCGGTAGCGGCGGGTGCGCCACCCGGTAGGCGGCGGAGCGACGCTCCAACTCGGCCCGCTCCCGGCGCTCGACGGCCATCAGCTCCGACTCCCCGACCCCGGAGAGGCGCATGATCCGGTTGTTGAGGACCCGCACCCCGCCCTCGCCGATGGCTCCCATCGCCAGTTCCGGTTGCTGCGGCACGCCCAGCTTGCGCACCAGGATCACGTCGAGAGGGGCGTCGAGGACGGCCGCCACCTCGGCGGCCACCACGACCCCGCCACGGGGCAACCCGAGCACGACGACGTCCCCGCCTCGCAGGTGGCCGAGTCGCTCGCCGAGCTGCCGCCCCGCGTCGCCCCTATCAGAGAATTGCACGCCCATTCCTCTCCTAGTCGTGAAGCGTACCCGCCCGCAGGGTCGCCAGGCCGTGAATGTTTTACCTGCGCCCGACCGACCCAGGTGTGTACTCTCACTCTCTATGTGGGGTGTGTTGACAGTCAGGGTGAACAGGGTTCGGTACGCGGGATGACCCGTCCGACGCTGTTGCGGGGGGGGAGCGTTCTTTCGCTCGACCCCAGGGTCGGGAACCTGGCCCGGGGGGACGTGCTCGTCGAGGACGGGCGCATCGCCGAGATCGGTGCCGGTTTGCGTCGCCGCGATGCCGAGGTGATCGACGCCACCGACTGCATCGTCATGCCCGGGTTCGTCGACACCCACCGCCACGCCTGGCGTTCGCTGTTCCGCAACCTCGGTGAGGCCGGCGCCACCGGAGCCGGGCACATCTCGGGATCGGTGTACGGCCCGCACTACGGGCCCGATGACGTGTACGCGGCGACGCTGATCGGGCTGCTGGGCGCTCTGGAGGCGGGCGTCACCACCGTGGTCGACTGGTCGGACATCCAGGTCGCGCCCACCCACCTCGAGGCCGCCGCCCAGGCCCACCGCGACGCCGGGATACGTACCGTGCTGGCATCAGCCGCCCCCCGCTGGGGCGGGAACGCCCCCGCCGCCATCGCCACCGCCGCCGTCGGGCCGCTGACGACACTCGCCTTCGGTGCCCCCACCCCGGACCGCTCCGCCCCCGGCGCAGCTTCCTCCGCGTGGGCCGCCGCCCGCCAGGCCGGGCAGAGGATCCACGTCCACGCCGGAAGCGACCCGGCCGAGCGCGGCCTGGTCTCCTCCCTCGCCGCCGCCGGCCTGCTCGGCGAGGATGTCACCCTGGTGCACTGCACCCACCTCGACGACGCCGACCTCGACGCCGTCGCCGCGGCCGGGGTGGCCGTGTCCCTCACCCCCTCGAGCGATATGGCCGGCGGCATGGGCGCCCCCCCGCTGCAGAGGCTCATCGACCGCGACATCCGCCCCGGCCTGGGGGTGGACAACGAGCGGGTCGCCCCCGGCGACGTGTTCGCCCAGATGCGAGCCGTCATCTCCCTGCAGCACGCCACCTACTTCGACCTCAAGTTGGCGGGGAAGGCCGGACTGCCCAACCTGCTCACCACCCGTGAGGTGCTCCGCTACGCCACCGTCGACGGGGCCCGCGTCGCCGGGCTCGGCGACGTCACCGGATCCCTCACCCCGGGCAAACAGGCCGACGTCGTGGTGTTGCGGGCCGACCGCCCCAACATCTGGCCCATCAACGACCCCATCGGCGCCGTAGTGTGGGGCATGGACACCTCCAACGTCGACACCGTGCTGGTCGCCGGCAACGTGGTGCTCGGCGAAGGCGCCATCGTCGCCGACGTGGGCCGTGCCCGCGGCTTGGCCGTGGCCGCCCAGGCCCGGGTCGCCGCCGCCGCCGGGCTGGTCACCACCACCGGGGGGAATCCGTGACCGCCTCCACCCCGCGAGCCACACCCACCGCGCCCAAGGCGACATCGTCGGCGGTCACCCGCTTCGTGGTGGCCTCCCGCTACATGCCGGTGTACCTGGCGCTGGTACTGCTGGTGATCGTGGCCGCCATCTGGGCGCCGTCGGCGCTGGGCGGCGTCGCCCTCAGCGCCATCGCCCCCTACGGTGCCCTGCTCGGCATCACCGCCCTGGGTCAGATGCTGGTGATCATGACCGGCGGCATCGACCTCTCCATTCCCGGTACGTTCACGCTGGCTGCCGTCGTCATGGTGGGAGTCGGCGACATGTCGGACGACCGCATCGCCCTCGCCCTGGTCACCGCCCTCGGTTGTGCAATCGTCATCGGCCTGGTCAACGGGCTGCTCATCGGGGGCCTCAAGCTCAACCCGCTGATCGTGACCCTGGCGGTGGGCCAGCTCGTCATCGGTGTGGTCAACCGTTACGGCCGCACTTTCCCGGTGCAGCGGCCTGTCCCCGAGGGTCTCTCCGCTTGGGCCGGCAACCGCATCCTCGGGATCAGCCCGGTGTTCTGGATCGGCCTCG
The DNA here is from genome assembly GCA_964579415.1 of uncultured Acidimicrobiaceae bacterium. Classification (GTDB taxonomy): domain Bacteria; phylum Actinomycetota; class Acidimicrobiia; order Spongiisociales; family UBA5794; genus CAZOGW01. The sequence goes on from CAZOGW010000103.1 coordinate 2,853, forward strand.
CCCTCACCTTCCTACTCATCCTCGGCTTCCGCTACACCACGGTGGGCCGCCGCTTCCAGGTGGTCGGCGCCAACCCGGTCGCCTCCCACGTGATCGGCCTCCGGGTCAACCTGAACCAGATCTCCGCCTACGTGGTGGCTGCCGTCTTCTACGCCGCCGCCGGGATCGCCCTCGCCGGCCTGCTGCGGACACCCGGGGTCTCGGTGGGCAACGAGTACCTGCTCAGCCCCATCGCCGCCGTCGTCATCGGCGGTGCCTCATTGGCCGGCGGTCTCGCCAGCCCGCTCTCCACCTTCGCCGCCGCCTTCTTCCTCACCGGCCTCAACCAGATGATGCTGGTGATGGGCCTGCCCACCGCGCTCCGGTTTGTCGTCTTCGGGCTGGTGATCATCGGGGGCATGCTGGTTTCGGGTGACCGCATCATCAAGGGCGTGGAGCGGATCCTCCGCGAGCGGAGACGACCACCGCTACCCGCCGGCAACACGCCTGGCAACGCCGAGCCGTGAGCCGAAGAAGGAGAGGAACATCGACGTGCCGACGACATCACAACCAGACAGGAGAACGGGGAGGACAATGAGACGATCCATCATGATGTGCCTGGTCGTCGCCTTCGCGCTGCTCGCAGCAGCATGCGGCGGGGACGGCGAGGCGGACGGGACCACTGCCGCTCCAGGAGCGGACACCACCGCAGCGCCCGTCGAGACCACCGCCGCTCCCGGCGATGACGGAGCACTCGCCGAGTACGGCGAGAGCACCGACGCCGACCCGGCGCTGGTCGCCAAGGCGCTGGGACCGGTGGAGCCGTCGGACGAGGCGAGCTGGAACCTGGTCCTGGCATCGATCGCCCGGGCCGAGCAGGACCTCGACGAGGCCACGATCACCAAAGCCCTCGAGTGCTGGAGCTCCCAGGAATGCGACACCGGCACCGGCGGCGAGTTGACCCTCGGCTACGCCGACGGCGGCGGCAACGACGTCAACGTGTGGCGGTCGGTGAGCCACATGGAGGCGGTCCTGCAGGCGCTCACCTACCCGGAGATCGGCAAGATCATCTCCACCGCGGCCAACTTCGACCCGGACCCGGCGGTCGCCGCCAACGACATCCGGTTCCTCATCAACAGCGACGTTGACTTCATCGTCGGCTACCCCGACCAAGGCGTGGCCATCGCCGACGCCATCCTCGAGGCCGAGGCGGCAGGGATCCCCTACATCTCGTTCTCGGCGGGCTGGGTGGGTCTCCCCGACCAGGACGGCGCCCTCATCCCCGGCGAGGACTACCTGACGGTCATCGGCGAGGACCTGTGCGCCCTGGGCACCAGCTTCGCCGAGATCCTCAACACGGGCATCGGCACCGGTAAGGCGGCTCTGCTGGGCGGCACGCCCAACAACGCCCTGTCGCTGGGCTGGCAGCGGTGCACCGTCGAGGAACTCTCGGACGAGGTAACCCTGGTGAACCCGCCGGCCAACTCCGACACCACCACCGGCGACACGAACTGGTACAACCCCATCATCCCCGACATCTTCCGTGGCCTGCTCACCGCCGATCCCGACATCGCCGGCTACGCCTACGAGTACGCCGACGGTGTCTACACCGGCTTGCAGGCCTACGAGGAGTTGGGGATCCCGGTGGCGAACCTGACGCTGGCGCTGCGCACCGACGAACAGAGCCTGTTCTGCGACTGGGTGGAGCGCAACGAGCCGACGTACAAGATCTTCTACTCGGCCGGCGGCAACTTCCAGTCGCGGATCGGCGTCACCGTGGGCGTGTTGAACTCCAAAGACGCAGTCATCCCGCCAGTGCTCTTCGTACCGCACGTGATGCGTGAGGTGACCGCGGCCGACTGCGACCCCAACCGGGCCAACCCGGTGGTGTCGGGCACGTCGCTGGTGCCGGGCGAGGTCCTGGGCCAGATGTTCTCGACAGGCTGATCGGAAGCAGATGAACCAGGGCGGTCTCCGAGGAGAATCGGCTCCCGAGCTGGTCCTCGAACTGGCGGGCGTGTCCCGCCAGTTCGGGGCCGTCCGGGCGCTGAGCGACGTCAGCTTCGATTGCCGCGCCGGCGAGGTCCACGCCCTCGTCGGCGAGAACGGCTCGGGCAAGTCGACTCTCCTCGGGATCGCCTCCGGCTTCGTCGAACCCGACCGCGGCACCGTCCTCATCGGGGGTAGGCCGCTGCGCACCGACTCACCGGCGCTGGCACGGAAGCTGGGATTGGCGATGGCCTACCAGGACACGTCGCTGGTCCAGCCCGAGCCGGTGAAGAACAACCTATTCCTGGCGGCGCCACCCGACCAGCGCCCGCCGTACTGGAAGCGCAAGAAGTGGGCGCGTGGCCTGCTCAGCGACTTCGACCTCGACCTGGAGCTGTTTCCCGACGCCCCTGCCGGGGCACTGTCGATGGCGGACCGGCAACTCTTCGAGGTAGCCAAAGCCCTGGTCACCGATCCCCGGGTGCTGCTGCTCGACGAGCCGACCACGGCTCTGGGGCCTGACGAGGTGGAAGCGCTGCACCGCACCATCGCCGCCTGCCGGCGGCGCGGCGTCGGGGTGGTCTATGTGAGCCACCGGCTCCCCGAGATCCTCGAGATCGCCGACCGCATCACCGTGCTGCGCGATGGCCGCAGCCAGGGAACCTTCGACGCCGGCGCCACCTCCGAGGCGCAACTGGTGGAGCTCATCGTCGGCCGGCCCTTCGAGCTGGCCTTCCCCCGGGCCCACCCCGTCACCACCGAGAAACGTGACGTCCTGGTGGTGGACGGCCTGCAGGGCCAGGCTTTCGGACCGGTCAGCTTCACGCTGGAGAGCGGCGAGATCGTCGGCATCGCCGGCGCCGAGGGCAACGGCCAAACGCAGCTCTTCGACTGCCTCGCCGGCCGGGTCCCCCCCAAGGCGGGTCGGGTGACCTGCGACGGCAGGGACCTCTCCCTGGTCTCCACCACCGAGGCGGTCCGGGCCGGGCTGATGCTGCTCCCCGGCGACCGCAAGCGGGAGGCGCTCATGCCCGTACTCGGCGTCAGGGTGAACGCCACCGTCCAGTCGCTGCGCCGGTTCAGCATGCTGGCGTTCTTGCGCCGCGGCGCCGAGCGCAAGGCGGTGAGCAGCCTCATCGACGAGCTGGAGATCCGCACCCCGTCGCTGGAGCAGCCGGTCGAGTTCCTCTCCGGGGGCAACCAGCAGAAGGTGGTGGTGTCGCGCTCGTTCCTGCGCGAGCCGTCGGTCATCATTGCCTACGAGCCCACCCAGGGCGTCGACGTCGGTTCCCGCTTCGACATCTACCAGGCGCTGCGAACCCGCACCGACCGCGGTGCCGCCCTCCTCGTCAAGTCCTCGGACCCGCTGGAGCTGTCCGGCCTGTGCGACCGGGTGCTGGTCATGTCCCGGGGCACCATCGTCGAGGAGATCCCCGGCGACGAGCTCGACGAGGAGCGCATCACCGAGGCCATCGTCCGCGGGCCTGGCCTGTCCCGATCGGGCCGGTCGCCGTACGGGGTCGCCATGCCCAAGGCGTCGAGTTCCACGGAGACGGCGCCGTGACCTTGCGCATGGACCGCGGGCGCCAACTGCTGCGCAAGGGCCTGCGCGAAGCCCGTGACAAGAACCGCTGGCGCAAGATCGTCAAGGTGCGGCTGTGGATGCCGGTCGTCCTCCAGGTGCTGCTCGTGGTCGGGCTCCTCTGGTACACCGAGACCCGCTTCCCCGGATTCATCAGCGCCACCAACATCTCGCAAGTCCTCATCCTGGCGCTGCCGCTCATCGTGGTCACCTTCGCCCAGACCCATGCCCTCCTCGTCGGCTACCTCGACCTGTCGGTGGGGGCGATGATCAGCTTCGGCGTCGTGCTCGCCTCCTTCCTCATCGGCGCCGACGCCTCCCTGCCGCGCATCCTCGGCGGCGTCGCGGTCATCCTGCTGTGCGGTGTGGTCCTCGGCCTGGTGAACGCCGGGCTCATCCGGGGAGCCAAGATCACCTCCATCATCGCCACGCTGGCCACGATGAGCATCCTCGACGGCATCTCGCTCACATTGCGACCCAGCGCCCAGGGCGTCATCAGCGCCGACCTGGCCAACTTCCTCAAGACCACCGTCGGACCCATCCCGGTCGCCTTCCTCGTCGTGGTCGCCGGCGCCGCCCTGCTCGACGTGTGGCTCCACGGCTCCGGCTCCGGTCTCCAGGTGCGGGCCGTCGGCTTCGACGAGCGGTCCGCCAAGAGGGGCGGCATCCGCACCAACTGGCTCCGGGTGCGGGCCCTCATCCTCGCTTCGGTGCTGGCGGCGGTGGCGTCGTTCCTGGTGATGGCCCGCTCCCCGATCGGCAACGCTCAGATCGGCTCCACCTTCGCCCTCAGCTCCATCACCGCCGCCGTCCTCGGCGGGGCGTCCCTCGCCGGCGGGCGGGCCACGTTCCTCGGAGGGACCGTGGCCGCAGTGCTGCTGGCACTCATCCTCACCGTGCTCCCCTACCTGGGCCTCTCCAACAGCGACGGCCTGATGATCATCGGCGTCCTGGTCCTCGTCGGGATACTCCTCTTCCAGGTCGGCGACATCAAGGAACTGGTGAAGCGCAACTACAAGAAGGCTCGCCGCCTCATGGAGGGAAGCCGGCCCCCCAAGGCGGTGGAACTGCCCGCCTTCTACCCCGAGGACATCGACTTCGCGGTGGCCCCCACCGACCGCAAGCTGATCCGGGGAGGCACCGTGCTCAGCATGGATCCCGCCGTCGGGGACTTCTCCGCCGCCGACGTGCTCATCGAGGGAGACGAGATCGTCGCCGTCGGCCCCGGTCTCGAGGCAGGCGACGCCGAGGTGATCGACGCCGCCGAGATGATCGTGATGCCCGGCTTCGTCGACACCCACCGCCACATCTGGGAGGGTCTGCTGCGCAACATCGGCACCGACGTGCCTCTGGAGGGCCGCACCAGCTACATCTCGTTCGTGCTGCACAAGCTGGCACCGGCGTTCCGACCCGAGGATGCCTACGTGGGCAACCTGGTCTCGGCGCTGGGAGCCATCGACGCCGGTGTCACCACCCTCCTCGACTGGTCCCACATCCAGGGCTCCCCGGCCCACACCGACGCCGTCATCCAGTCGCTGGAGGACTCCGGACTGCGGGCGGTGTTCGCCTACGGATTCCCCTGGTGGGGCAAGTGGGAGGAGCGCCAGCCGAGCTGGTTCGTCCGCTGCGCCACCGAGCACTTCGCCACCAAGGACCAGCTCCTCACCCTGGCGCTGGCCGCACCCGGCCCGGAGTTCACCGAATTCGAGGTCTCACGCGACCACTGGAAGCTGGCCAGGGAGACCGAGGCCCGCATCACCACCCACGTCGGGGTCGGCAGCTACGGGCAGGACGCCAAGGTGGAGGCGTTCGGACGGGCCGGCCTGCTCGGGCCCGACACCACCTACATCCACTGCACCACGCTCAACGACACCGAGATCCAGATGATCGTCGACACCGGGGGAACCGTCTCGCTGGCGTCGCCGGTGGAGATGATGATGGGCCACGGCATGCCCCCCATCCAGAAGTTCCTCGATCGGGGCCTCAAGCCGAGCCTCAGCGTCGACGTCGAGACCAACGTCCCCGCCGACATGTTCAACCAGATGCGCTCCGTGCTCGCCCTGCAGCGTGCCCTCGCCGCCACGCAGGGCAAGGCGCCTATCGGGGCGAAGGAGGTGCTGGAGTACGCCACAGTCGAGGGCGCCCGCGCCAACGGGCTCGACCACAAGGTGGGCTCGCTCACCCCGGGCAAGAAGGCAGACGTGGTCCTCCTCCGCACCGACCGCATCAACGTCACCCCCCTCAACGACCCGGTGACGGCCGTGGTCGCCGGGATGGACACCGGCAACGTCGACACCGTCCTCGTCAACGGCCGCGTGATGAAGCGCCACGGCAAACTCCTTCACGTCGACTGGCAGTCCGTCAAGCGCCAGGCCGCCGAAGCCCGGGACCACGTCATCGAGAAGTCCGGCTACCGGCTGCCCAAGATCTAGAACGTATTACGTGCCTGAGCGAAGGTTGACCGATCGACCGCGGATACAGTACGGTCGATGTATGAAGACCATTACGATCAATGTAAGCGAGCCGGTCTACGACGACTTCCGGCGAGCTGCCAAGGCCGCGGGACGTCCGACGTCGGAGATGATCCGGGAGGCCATGGAGCACTACCGGCGGCAGTTCCTCCGCAAGCGGGACGATCTCCACAACTTCCGCCCCCGATCGGTCGGAGAGGTCTACGCACCGCTGGCTGGTGACGACGACCTCCTCGGCGAGATGCTCGACACAGACTCATGATCGGTGTCGACACCAGCTTCCTGGTGGGCCTCGCCATCCGCGAGCACCCGTCACACGCCCGATGCTGGGACCTCTTCGAGAGCGAGATCCTGGGCGGAACCGCCACGATGGCCATCGCTCCACAGGTTCTGGCCGAGTTCTGCCACGTGGTCACCGACCCACGCCGGTTCGAGCGACCGCTCGACATGACCGATGCCCTCACCTTGTGCGAGCAATGGTGGGGTTCCCGAGAGTGCCGGCCGGTGCCCGCGGACACCGAGGCTGGACTGCTCTTCCTCACCTGGATGCACGATCTACGTCTGGGGCGGAAGCGCCTGCTCGACACCATGCTCGCCGCCACCGACTGGCGGGAGTTCGCCACGTACGGCGTGTTCGACATAGCCGCAGTCTGATTCGGGGACGCGGCCGCTGCCGTCCTACGTCATCCTCTTGAGTATCCGATGGACGGTCAGCCAGGTGCGGGACGAGATCTCCTTGCCGAACTGCTTCTCCACCCACGCCATGACGTCCGGGGTCGGACCGGCAGTGGTGTCGGTGACTGTCGCCAGGGTGCCCTCGGGGTAGCCGACGAGCCGGTACGCCACGCCCGGCGGGTCGTGGGGGAACGTGAGATCGATGTCGGGAGGGTGCTTGAAGAACGTCATCAGCAAGTAGGTCTCGGGACCATGTTCGAGGCCTTCGAAGGGGTCGGCGTCCACGAGAGCGGCGAGTTGCTCCTCGCTGCGGATGATGGTGGTGCTGCGGAATCCCAGCTCCCGGGGCCATGCCTCCTCCAGGCGGGACTCCATGGCGGCGGTGTCGGTGTCGGCGCTCTCGAAGACGATGTTGCCGCTGGAGATCACCGACCGCACCCGCTCGAAGCCGAGTCCCTCGAAGACCCGGCGCAGGTGCTCGTTGCGCATGTTCGGGTTCATCGGCCCGATGCCCCGGAGGAGGGCCACGTAGGTTGGCATGGGGGAACAGTATTCGGTATCCAGTATCCAGTAGCTGCTGTGCCGAGGCTGGTCCGTCCTCCCCCGCCGCTTCGGTGGACTGTTTTCATCCTCCCCCGCCGCTTCGGTGGGGGAGGTGTCCGATCGGCTCACCTGGCGCGATCAGACCGCATCGCGTCCGCAGTTCCCGTAGCAAGCCGATCGGACGGAGGGGGTCTTCGTCCCAGGTCCTCGTTGAGCTTGCCGCGAGGTTGTGGAGAGTGCGCAATGAAGACCCCCCTCGACCCCGCCTCCGCTAGCGCTCCGGCGGGCCCACTCCCCCCGCAAAGCCGGGGGGAGATGAAGAAGGCGCCCCTCGACCCGCCCTCCGCAAGACCTCCGGGCGGCCAACTTCTGTCAACGTAGGTGGGCCTTGGGGACAGTATTCAGTATCCAGTAGCTGCGGTGCCGAGGCTGGGTCGTCCTCCCCCGCCGCTTCGGTGGACTGTTTTCATCCTCCCCCGCCGCTTCGGTGGGGGAGGTGTCCGATCGGCTCACCTGGCGCGATCAGACCGCATCGCGTCCGCAGTTCCCGTAGCAAGCCGATCGGACGGAGGGGGTCTTCGTCCCAGGTCCTCGTTGAGCTTGCCGCGAGGTTGTGGAGAGTGCGCCATGAAGACCCCCCTCGACCCCGCCTCCGCGAGCGCTCCGGCGGGCCCACTCCCCCCGTCAAAGCCCGGGGGGAGGATCGCGTCCCGCGGTGTGGTGTAAGTAGGTGAATCTCTCAGCGATGCCGTCG
>CAZOGW010000104.1:0-377 GCA_964579415.1 uncultured Acidimicrobiaceae bacterium
GATGCGGTGGGCAACACCACCAAGGCGGTGACCAAGGGCTTCGCCATCGGCTCGGCGGTGATCGCCGCCGTGGCGCTCTTCGCCAGCTTCATCGAGACCGCCGCCAACGAGACGCTTCCCCGTGAGGTCGTCGAGGGCCTGATGCAAACGGCACGCGGCGTGTTCGACGCCATCCCGATCAACGTGGCCGATCCGAAGGTGTTCATCGGCCTCCTCATCGGCGGCTCGGTGAGCTTCCTGTTCTCGGCGCTGGCCATCCGTGCGGTGGGCCGCACCGCCGGTGTCGTGGTGCAGGAGGTGCGGCGCCAGTTCGCCTACGGCGCCATCATGGCGGGCACCCGCAAGCCCGACTACGGCCCCGTCATCGACATCTGCAC
>CAZOGW010000104.1:387-10690 GCA_964579415.1 uncultured Acidimicrobiaceae bacterium
GCACCGCCGCCTCGCTCCGGGAGCTGGTCACGCCGGCCCTGCTTGCGGTCCTCACCCCGGTGATCATCGGGTTCGGTATCGGCTACCTGGCGCTGGGTGCCTTCCTGGCCGCGGTCATCCTCACCGGCCAGCTCATGGCCAACTACCTGTCCAACTCGGGTGGGGCCTGGGACAACGCCAAGAAGTACATCGAGGACGGCCACGAGGGCGGCAAGGGATCGGACCCGCACAAGGCGGCCGTCATCGCCGACACCGTCGGCGATCCCTTCAAGGACACCGCCGGGCCGGCGCTCAACCCGCTCATCAAGGTGATGAACCTGGTCTCGCTGCTCATCCTGCCCGCCGTCATCAATCTCTCCAACATCGACCCGGACAACGCGGTGGTGTCGTCGCCCAAGCCGGCCGGCATCGTCATCGCCGTGGTCGCCGGCGTGGTCCTCGTCGCCGCCATCGTCTACTCCAAGCGGAGCACCGAAGCCATCGGCACCGAGGAGCTGCCGGCGAGCACCTCGGTCTGAGGACAGTATCCGGTAGCCGGTATCCAGTATCCAGTACCTGGTAGGACCCCGGTGCTGGATACTGGATACTGCTGTCGGGAGCCTTCCTCGTCTCGGTCGACGAGGTCAGCTCTGTGGCCTCACTGCCGCAAGGTCGTCGGCACTCCGGTACCCGTCGATGTCGAGAGCACCGCTCGCTGCGCCGGCATGGCGCACGTCGAGCAGCGCGTTCATCGCCGGTCCTGCCACGATCGATGTGATGAGCGCCATGACGACGATGCCGACGAAGACGCGCTCGTCGATGACGCCGGCGGTGAGCCCGACACCGGCGAGGATGATCCCGGTGGCGCCCCTGGCGTTGAGACCGAACCCGATCGCCCATGTGTTGCGGTCGAGCGGCATGTTGACGATGCGAGCTCCCAGCAGCACCGCCCCCAGCTTGCTGGTGAAGGCGACCACGGTGACGATCACCACCAGCCCCAGATCGAAGTTGGTGATGAAGTTCGCCGCCATCCCCATCGAGACGAAGAAGATCGGAGCGAAGAAGCTCAGCGAGAACTGGGTGATGACCTCGTGGGCCTCCTCCTGCTCCTTGCCGTGACCGCCCATGGCGGCTCCGACGAGGAAGGCTCCGAGGAAGGCGTGGACGCCGACACCGTCGGAGACGGCCGCCGCCCCCAGGATGAGGAGGGCCGTGAAGGCGATGAAGCCGCTGGGCCAGGTCAACTTGGTCCGGGCGAAGTGGACCAGTTTCGGCGCGATCGCACGCAGGCCGCCGAGCGTCACCGCGAAGAGGAGGAGCACCAGGGCGATGCTCACCCACAGGTCGCTGCCACCGCTTCCTGCCGCCGGGGCTCCACCCACGGTGATGCTCATGGTGGACAGCACCACGGCGAACAGCGTCCAGTTGACCAGGTCGTCGACCACGGTGGCCGCCATCGACAGAGTCCCCAACCTGGTGCGCATCAGTCCCAGGTCCATCAGGATCCTGGCGAGCACCGGGTTGGCGGAGTTGGCCAGGTTCATGCCGATGAACAAGCCGAACGGCAGCAGGTTCGCCGCCGCGGTGTCACCCCAGTAGCTCGCCGGGATGGCATACACCAGGCCGACGCCGACGGCGATGGGGATGAGGGTGCCTACCAGCCCGATCGACAGGGCCTTGGGACCGGAGCGGCGCAGGTCGCTCAGGTCGATCTCGGAGCCGGCGATGTAGAGGAAGAAGAGCATCCCCAGCTTCACAGCCGAGTCCCGCACCAGAGCGGCGTTGACCGAGGAGCCGAACAGCCACAGGTACAGATCGGGGGCGACGGCGCCGAAGACGGTAGGCCCGACGATGATGCCGCCGATCATCTCGCCGAGGACGGCCGGTTGGCGGAAGCGGCGCATCAGCTGGCCCAGTGCCAGCGCGAACGCCAGCATCGTCGCCAGTTGCAGCGCCACCAGAACGAAGTCGTTGGCGTTCATGAGCAGTTCCGCCGCAACCAGCCGGCCACGGGAGAGAGTCGCAGGTGCAGGTGCGCCGGGCGCGACATGCCGGCGGGTTCCCCGTCATGGCGGCGTGAGACGGCCCGGGTAGGGGACAGCGTCACGACAGTCATCGTGAGTTTCCTTTCCTCTGTCGCCTACGGGGTTAGCTGTCGGGCTCGGGCTGGAAAGTGTCCCTACCCGGTCGGAACCGGGATTCGCCCCCTCGAGGTGCTCCTCGATTTGGGTCCCCCGCCTCGAACTCCTGTCGAGCTCGGCGGTATGCCGGCGAGAATAGATCTGCCCGACGCCGCTTGCAATGAGCCTCACGACCGGATCCGGCAGCGGCGTGCACCAAGCCGGTGTCGCACTATGGTCTGGCCCACGCACACGCCGAGCCCGGAGGACCCGGGACGGGGGACCCAATCCATGGGGCGAGTCCCGGATACTGGTCCGGGTAGGGCACCTTCCCAGCCCGAGCCCGACAGCTAACCCCGTAGGCGAGAGAGGAAGACGGAACCGGTGAAGCTTGCGCTCGACGTCATCTCCTCGACGCGACGATGACGAGAAGTCGCCCGCGTTGGGTCCCGATCGCCGCCTACAGCAGCATCTTCGTGCTGCTCGCCATCGGCCTCGCCGTCACGATCCCGGCGGGCAACCGCATCCAGGCGGCTCCCCAGATGCCGGTCGTGGGCGACGTCGGCGGCGGTGCCGAGGCCTGCCTGGGGGATCGTGTGGCCGCGGTGCAGTCGGGCGTCTTCCTCGACATCCACGTGGTCGGGTCCAGCGGCTCGGGTGATCGCGATCTGGGCCCGAAGCTCCTCGGCGGGCGCATCGAGAGACTCACCGGCGCCGTAGAGATGACAGGCACGTGCGCCCCCGAATCCGACCTGGGCGCCGTGGCCGCGTCGGCGACGGCCGTGGTCATCGACGCAGAGGGCCTCGGCGGCGAGCTGGTGGCCGGGGCGGCCACCATGGGTCTCGAGATCGTGCCCGCCGACCTCTCCGTGGCCTCCGGGGAGGAGATGGAGGAGCTGCACGGTGGGGAGCTGCTCTCCCGGGTGCTGCTGGCGGTGGCCATCATCATCGCCGCCGCCAGGGTGCTGGGCACCGCCTTCCGCCGCATCGGGCAGCCTCGCGTCATCGGTGAGATCACCGCCGGGATCCTGCTCGGCCCCAGCCTGCTCGGCCTGTTCTTCCCCGAGATCACGGACTATTTGTTCCCGGCGGCGGTGACCGACGTCATGGCGGTCCTGGCCCAGTTCGGCCTGATCTTCTTCATGTTCCTCATCGGGCTCGAGCTGGACCACAGCCTGATCCGCGGCTCCGGCCACACCGCGGTGCTCATCAGCCACTATTCGATCGTCGTCCCCCTGGGCCTGGGGATGGGTGCCGCCCTGCTCTTGTACCCCATGGTCGCCAGCGGCCAGTTCACCGGCTTCGCCCTCTTCATGGGAGCGGCGATGGCCATTACCGCCTTCCCGGTGCTGGCGCGGATTCTCACCGACACCGGCGTGCACCGCACCCGCCTCGGCGCCCTGGCGATCACGTGCGCCGCCGTCGACGACGTCACGGCCTGGTGCGTCCTCGCCATCGTGGTCGCCATCGTGCGGGCGGGCGGGCCCGCCGACGCACTCACCACCATCGGCCTGTCGGTCCTGTTCATCGTGGTGATGTTGCGGGTGGTGCGGCCTCTGGCCGTGCGGCTGATGGCGGCCCGACGGGGGCCGTTCAACGCCACCGTGATGTCGTTCCTCATCGCCGGGCTCTTCCTCTCCGCCTGGACGACGGAGATGATCGGTATCCATGCCATCTTCGGTGCATTCATGTTCGGTGCCGTGCTGCCCCGGGACCGCGGCGTGGCGACGCAGATAGTGGAGCGCCTCGAGGATGTGACCGTCCTGTTCCTGCTCCCGGTGTTCTTCGCCGTCGTCGGGCTGTCCACGCAGATAGGGCTCGTCTCCGGCGGCGAGCTGTGGCTGCTGACCGGCCTGGTCATCGTCATCGCCATCGTGGGCAAGATCGGGGGGTCCGTCATCGCCGGGCTGGCCGCCGGGGAGACATTGCGGTCGTCCACGATCATCGGGGTGCTGATGAATGCCCGCGGCATCACCGAGATCGTCATCCTCACCATCGGCATGGAGCTGGGGGTCATCTCGCCGGCCCTGTTCACCATCATGGTGCTGATGGCGCTGACCACGACGTTCATGACTACGCCGATCCTGTCGCGCCTCTACCCGCGGGAGGCTGTCGAGCGCGACGTGCTGGTCGAGCAGCGGCGCAGCGTGGCCCACCGTGACTACGCCGAGCGGCGCGTCATGGTGGGGGTGACGGACCCGGACACCGCCCGCCCGTTGGTGAAGGTCGCCGGCTGGTTGCGCGGCGACGATGGGCGGCCGTCCACGGTGGTGCTGGCGTCGGTGATCGCTCCGCCGGGCCACGAGCACGTGCGGGCCAACATCGGTGATTTCGCCGAGACCAGTGCCGCCGCCGCGGCCAACCTGGCAGTGGTGGCCAACGAGCTCGACCGTCAGGGCGTGGGGGCGGAGGTGGTGACCCGCATCGGGACGGATCGGGGAGAGGAGTTGCGGCTCCTCATCGACCAGCAGGCGATCGACCTCGTCGTGGTCGGGTCCCACCAGTCCTACCTGCGCAACCGGCCGCTTGCCGGCCTCGTCGAGGAGTTGCTGCGCACCGCTCCCACCGACGTGGTGGTGGCGGTGAACGCCGACAAGCTGCTCGCCCCCGGAGATGGTCCCGTGGGCGTATGGCTACCCGGTGGCCCGGCCGATCCGGCCGTGCTCGACCTGGCTACCAGCCTGGCTCGCGGCCTCGACCGGCCGTTGCGGGCCGTGGCCGTCGCCGGTGCCGAGGCAGCCGGTTCGGTGGGTGGCCTGGTCGAGTTGCCTGCCGGCACCGATCCCGAGGCGGTGAAGGCGGCATTCGACGAAGTGGCGCTGCTGGTGGTGGCGGTCCCGTTGCATGACGACGGTCTCGACGTCGACGTGGTCGAAGCGGTCACCGAATCCAGCGACATCCCTGTCCTGGCCCTGCGCCTCGCCCAGGAGGCGGCGGTCCGGGCCGGCTCTATGTAGTGGCAGCAGGGTGCAGTAGGCGGTTCTCGCCCTCACCGGCCACAAGGACGAGTCGCAGGTCGTTGGCTCCGTCGACGAGGGACTCCGGGGGTATCACCGCGTCGAACCGGTCGACGCCGCGGCGGTTGGTGTAAGAGCGGGTCACGGCGACGATCTCGCCGTTGACGGCGACGGCGATGATCGCCGGACCTTCGGCGCCTTCGAGGCGGCCCTGGACGTAGGCGGGCAGCACGGCGGCGCTGGTGTCGACGTCGTCGAGGTCCGCCGGTGTCTCGACCCGGGCCCGGATCGACGCGGCATCTCCCACCGGGAGTGAGCCGAGTGGTTGGCCGAGCAGATCGGCGTAGCCCTGGGGAGCGAGGCCGAACGGGCCCTCGTCTCCGAAGCGGGCCACCTTGGCGGCGGCGCGCAGCCGGGCGCCTTCCCAGTCGGCCCCGAACTGGATAGGCCCCGCGTCACCCATGATGGCGCTGCCGCTGCGCTCGGGTCGCTCGGCGGCGACCAGTGAGGTCCCGTCCGGCTCCCACGGCAGGTCGATGCCGAGGATGTCGGCGACGGTGGGCACGATGTCGGTGGTGTGGACCCGGTAGTCGTCCACGCCGCCTGCGTCCTGGTGCGGGGCCTTGATGAAGAGCGGCACCGGCGGTATCTCGCCCAGGTTGTCCTCGGTGGCGGCGCGGCGCAGGGGACCGGGGCGCACCACGATGCCGTGGTCGGCCACCACGACGAGCAGGGTGTCGTCGTAGGTGCCCATCTCTTCGAGGCGCTCGATGACATCCCCGACGACGGTGTCGGCGTATTGCACCTGGAGTAGGTGGAGTTGGTAGGCCTGGTCGACGAGCCATTCGTCCTCCACCCAGCCCGTCTGGGCACGGGCGGGGCTGCGGTCGGGGACCTCCAGCCGCTGGCCGCTGGGGAGGTAGGTCCATGGCGAGTGGGGGAGCAGGGCGTGCATGAAGTGGAGGGTGGGCCGCCCGGTCTCGTCGTCGAGCCGCTCCAGGAACGCCTCGACCGGCTGCCGGCGGTCGGCCCGGACCGTCCCGGAGAACCACTCGTCGAAGGCGCCGGAGCCCATCTCTCCCCCCTCGGCTCCGGCGGCGAAGTTGCCCCAGCCGCTGTCGATCGACGGCAGGCCTGAAGCCATGTCCTCGGGGAGGAACACGTGGCCGGCGACCACGGCAAGGTCGTCGGCGAGCGCCCGCCAGCGCATCCGCACCGGTGCCGCCACGTCATGGCTCCGGCAGGTGTCGGGGCAGAGCCGGGTGACGATCTCGGTGGAGTCGATGTCGTAGGTGCCGGCGAGGAGGGTGAACAGGTTGTCCGGGTAGTCGGCCAGGGTGGGCAGCTCGTCGCCCTCCGGTTCCAACCCGGTGAGGATGGCGGGCGAGGCGAACTGGGTCATGTGGTGCACGGTGACCGCGTTGCGGTACCAGGTGCCGTCCTCGGCGAGCCGGGCGAAGTTGGGGTAGAGGTCCTCCTGGAGGTTCCCGGCGGCGTCCATCAGCGACGACACCGGGAACTCGTCGAGGATGAGGAAGACCACCGGCGCCGGGTCGTCGACAGCGACGGTGGCGGCCGGCGGGGGAGCCGAGGCGAAGATGAGGTCCGAGGTGGGGGAGGCGACAAGGAACGACCCCAGCACCAGCACCGGGGCCAGGATCCCCCAGCGCATCACGGACCGGAAGGTCGGCGAGCGCCGGTAGAACATCGCCAGGGCGGCGCCGGCGGCGAGGCCGGCGGCGATCTGCACCACGCCGGGCAGGCTTCCGAGCGGGGTGTTGCCCATCACCTGGACTGCCAGGACGGCACCGAGAAGGGCGAGGACGGAGCCGTGCAGCACCACTCCGGCGCCGCGGTGCAAGCGAACCACCACGACGATTGCGGCGCCGAGGAGCAACGGCACGACGACGGTGAGCAGGAGGGCCAGGCCCACGATGTCGGAGATCGGTGAGTCCCGGGCGACGAAGAACTCCGGGCTTCCTCCCAGCAGCGACAGGAGGGGCTGGGCCACGGCGAGAGCGAAGAGCGCAGCCGTCGACGCCACGACGTCGAAGGCGCTCGGGGCGGTGCCGGCAGCGGCCTCGACGGGGTCGGCCGTGGCGGTGGCCGGTCCCGCCATCAGCGGGACCGCCGCGTCGACGGCAGGTGTAGGAGGTGGCCGGTGTAGGGATCGGCGTCGAGCCTCAACTGTGGTCCTTCTCGAGGGGGGGTCGCCTCGTCCGGTGGGGGGCCGTCGTCGCGCCGGCGGCAGTGTAGTGAGGGCGTCCGCTACGTGAACTTCCCGGAAACCGGTGGGCAACGGCGGTACCTTCGCCGCGGCGACCCGGATCATCTTCCCGAGCTGACCCACCGACGCGCTCACGGCCACCCCAGGGGGCGGCCGTAAGCAGTCGTCCGGAGCGGGTCCTTCTGGGCGGAGTACGTAGTACGTAGTACATAGTACGTAGTACGGATCTACTCCACGACCACCTCGGTCATCATCCCGTTCATCAGGTGCGGGGGGCCGCCCTCGACCTGCGGGGGAGCGCCGTTGCTCTTGGCGGCCGCCTCCAGGTACACCTGGGGCTCGACCCCGGTGGGGATGACGCAGACGACGAGGTAGCGGCCCGGTTCGGTGACGGTGCCGTCACCGACCGCCGCGATCTGCTCACCGCCGGGAGGGGCCAGCAGGACGGCAGCCGGTTCGCCGACGATGCCGAACAACTCCTCCATGGGGAGTTCCTTGAGCTCGGCGAGGGTTCGGGTCTCGTCGTCGGCGAGCGGCACCACCACCATCTCGTGGAGTTCGGCCACAGACTCGTTGGCGACGGTGAACTTGGTGCCGGCGGGGACCGATGCCGGTACGCTCTCGAACTTGTAGTCCGCCAGCGTGACCTCCACGATCCCGGGCTCGTCGGGAGTCGCCGCCTCGCTGGTGGCGCAGGCGCCTGCCAGCAGGCTCACGGCGACCAGTGTCGCGGCGAGGGCGGTGGTGGTCGACTTGCGTGATGTGGGTGTGAACAGCATTGCTGTCTCCTCGGTGAGATGGATGCCGGGGTGATCCCCGGCTGTTGCCACCACCTTGGAGGCAGCGCCTAGCAGCGAGTTAGGAACCCTCTTGGAGGCCGCTAGGGGTTCCTATCCGAAGCTACCGGATACTGGCTACCGCTCCTTGAGAGCCCCGATCAGCGCCGGTATCACCTTGTGGACGTCACCGACGATGCCGAGGTCGGCGACGGAGAAGATGGGGGCGTCCTCGTCCTTGTTGACGGCGATGATGGTGGCGGAGTCCTTCATGCCCACCAGGTGCTGCATGGCGCCCGAGATGCCACAGGCGATGTAGACGCCGGGTTTGACGGTACGGCCGGTCTGGCCCACCTGGTACGAGTAGGGCACCCAGCCGGCGTCGACGACGGCGCGGGTGCCGCCGACGGCACCGCCGAGCAACCCGGCCAGCTCGTCGAGCATGGCGAAGTGTTCGGCGCCTCCCAGGCCGCGGCCGCCGGCGACGACGACCGGAGCCTTCTCCAGGTCGGGCCCCTCGCTCTGCTCGGCGTGGCGCTCGACGACGGTGGCGGCGCCGGCATGTCCGGTGTCGGGCACCGCCACCGGCGAGACCGCTGCGGCGCCGTCGCCGGAGGGCTCGGCGGCGAAGGCCTTGGGCCGGGTTATGACCAGGGCGGGTGGGCCGCCGGTGACCGCGGTGCGCACCCGGGTGGTGCCTCCCAGGATCTCGTTGGTGACGGTGACGGCGTCCCCGTCGACGTCGACGTCGGTGGCGTTGGCCACCACCGCCAGCCCGAGGCGGGCGCTGAGGCGCCCGGCCACGTCGCGGTCGAGGTTGCCCGACCCGAAGAGGACGACGCCGTAGCCGCCGGCGAGCCCGGCGAGCGCGGCGGCTGCCCCTGCGGAGGGGAGGGGATCGGACGTGTCGAGATGGTGGATGGTGCCCGCTCCATGGGCGCCCAATGCGGCGAAGGCGGCGTCGGCGGCGGGGCCGGCGTAGAACACGTCGGCGTCCCCCCAGGTGCGTGCCTTGGTGAGAGCCTCCAGGGCGGAGACGGGGAGCTCGGGGCCGGTCCCGTCGGCGAAGACCAGGGATGCCATGTCAGATCACCTTCACTTGCTCGAGGAGGGCGACGATCTTGAGGTGGGCGTCGCCCTCGTCGTGGACCTTCTCACCCGCCTGGCGGGCGGGGACCGGCTCCACCGCCACCACCTGCTGGCCGACGGTGATGTCGACGGCGAGGTCGTCCAGCGTGGGGCGGTCGACCGGCTTCGACTTGGCCTGCATGATCCCCTTGAAGTTGGGGTAGCGGGGCTCGACGGCGCCGGCGGTCACCGACAGCAGCACCGGAGTGGCGGACTCGACCACGTCGTAGCCGGTGGCGGTCTGCCGCTCGACCCGGATCACGTCGCCGGCCAGTTCCACCTTGCGGGCGAACGTCAGCGAGGGGACGCCGAGCAGCTCGGCGATCTGCTGCGGCACCACGCCGCTGTAGCCGTCGGTGGACTCGGTGCCGGCGACGACGACGTCGAAGCCGGCGGCGGAGATGGCGGCGGCGAGGACCCGTGACGTGACGAGGGAGTCGGCGCCACCCAGTGACTCGTCGTCGACGATGACGGCCTTGTCGGCTCCCATCGCCAGCGCCTGGCGGATCCCCTGGAGGTCGCCGGAGGGCGTCATCGAGAACACGGTGACGGTCGATCCGTCGCCGGCGGCCTCGGCGAGCTGCAGGCCCACCTCGATGCCGTAGCGGTCGGTGTCGTCGAGGACCTGTGACGCGGGCCGCACCAACCGGTGGGTGGTGGGATCGAGGCGGTACGGGGTCGCCGGATCGGGTATCTGCTTGACGCAGACGGCGATCTTCATGGCTGCATTGCTCCTCTCAGCGTATCGTCAGAATGCTGCCGCATTTTGAGTGTTGACTCAAGTTCACGCCCATCCTCGCCCGCCGCTTCGTCGGGTCGGGTTTCGTCCTCCCCCGGCTTTGCGGGGGAGGTGGCCGATCGGCTGTCGGGCTGTTTTCGTCCTCCCCCGCCGCTTCGGTGGGGGAGGTGGCCGATCGGCTGGCCTGGCGCGGTGAGGCCTGATCGCGTGGCGCAGTCTTCGTGGGCCGATCGGTCGGAGGGGGTCTTCGTCTGAGGTTCGTGTTGAGCTTGCCGCGAGGCTGTGCAGGGTACGCGATGAAGACCCCCCTCGACCCCGCCTCCGCAAAGCCTCCGGCGGGGCCACTCCCCCCGCAAAGCCGGGGGGAGACAAAGCAC
>CAZOGW010000105.1:0-10631 GCA_964579415.1 uncultured Acidimicrobiaceae bacterium
AGTACCAAGTACTTCCTTGCGACGAGCTAGTCATTAATCCCGGGAGCTTGCCTGTCACATCCCCGGAGTTGCCTGTCACACACCATCGGCCCGGTCTGCCGCTTCGATGTCCGCCCGGCTTATCCCCAGAAGGAACAGCACCGCGTCGAGATACGGCACCTTCAACGTCGTATCCGCCGCGGCGTCGACGACGGGCTTGGCGTTGAATGCGATGCCGAGGCCGGCGGCCGAAAGCATCTCCAGGTCGTTGGCGCCGTCGCCCACGGCCACCACCTGCTCCATGGGCACCTGCTCCTGGGCGGCGACGCGGCGAAGGAGGCGGGCCTTGGCCGCACCGTCGACCACATCGCCGACGAGCCTCCCGGTGAGCCTCCCCTCGACGACTTCGAGGGTGTTGGCGAAGGCGAGGTCCATCCCCAGATCCCGGCGCACCCGTTCGGCGAAGACGTCGAACCCGCCGCTGACGATGGTGGTGTGGTAGCCGAGGCGGCGCAAGGTCCGGGCGAAGGTGCGTGCCCCCGGCGTCAGCCGGACCCGGCGGGCCACCTCCTCCAGCCGGTCCTCGGGCAGCCCTTCCAGCATCGCCACCCGCCGGGCAAGGGATTCCGAGAACTCACCCGAGCCCGCCATCGTCGCCGCGGTGATGGCGGCCACGTCGCCGGCGACTCCCGCCTCGGCGGCAAGCAGGTCGATGATCTCGTCGGTGATCAGTGTCGAGTCCATGTCGATGACGACGAGGCGCTTGGCACGGCGTTCCAGACCCTCACGCTGCACGGAGACGTCGACCCCGTGGGCGCTGGAGGCCCGCAGCAGGCCCGACCGCAGCTCCTGAATATCGCCACCGTCGACGACCAGCTCGTAGCTGAGAACGGGGTAGCGGGAGAGGCGCACGATCCGCTCGATGTTGGCGCCGGCGCCGGCGATGGCCTCGGCGACGCGACCCAGCGTGGCCGGGCCGAGGCGGGTTCCCACGACGGTGACGGCGAACCGGGCAGGCGACGGCTCCGGCTCGGCCTCCTCGGGATCCACCGGCTGGAAGTCGATGTGCAGCTTCCCCTCCCAGCCGAAGAGGAGCAGGTCCTTGAGCGGGGCGCGGCTCTCGTCGATGCGCACCAGCATCTGCAGGGTGAGGCGGCCCCGAACCACCACCTGCTCCATGTCGAGCACCTCGGCGCCGGCACCGGCGAGGATGCCGAGGACGCCGGCGGTGATGCCGGGATGGTCCTTCCCGGTGATGCTCACCACGATGGTCTGATCCAAGGTGCCGCCTCCGCTGCTACGTTGCCGTGCCGGTGAGTATGTAATGGGCGGTGACCGAATCGGCAATCCGGGCACGATCGTATGCGATCTCGATGGGGTTCTGTACCACGGTACCCACGGGGTACCGGGTGCCGGTACCGCCCTGCGCCGGATGGCGGATGCCGGCCTCCAGCTCCTGTTCGCCACCAACAACGCCGCCCTGCCCCCCGGCAAGGTCGCGGCCAACATCGCCGAGCGGACCGGGTTCCGTCCCGCCGAGGGCGCCGTGGTCACCTCGTCGATGGCGGCGGCCCACCACCTCGCCGGCTCGGTGGGCGCCGCCTTCACCATCGGCGGCGAGGGGGTGCCCCTGGCGCTGTGGGCGGTCGGGATAGAGGTGGTCGAGGACCCCGACGCCGCCGACGTGGTGGTGGTGGGGATCGACCCGCAACTGACCTATGCCCGGCTGGGACAGGCGATGCGGCCGCTCCTGCGCGGGGCGCGCTTCGTCGCCACCAACGACGACCCGACCCTTCCCACCGCAGACGGCCTCCTGCCCGGCGCCGGCGCCATCGTGGCCGCGCTGGAGCGGGCGGTGGGCCGCCGCGCCGAGGTGTGCGGCAAGCCTCACCGGCCCATGGGCGCGATGCTCGACGCTCTCGTCGCCGGCGCCGGCGTCCTCATGGTGGGGGACAGGATCGACACCGACATCGACTTCGGCCGCAACCAGGGCTGGCAGACAGCACTGGTTCTGTCGGGTGTCACGCTCGCGTCCGAGGCAAGCGCATCGGGAGCTGACTTTGTGGTCGGGTCGATCGCGGAGCTTCCTGACGTGCTCGGGGTTTGAGGAGTACTTGGTACTTGGTATCTGGCGGCCAGAGATACCAGGTAGCTACAGGCGCGGAAGAGCGTACGGATGGTGCAAACCCTCCACCCGCGCCAGCAGGGTCCTGCGGAAGGGCAGGGTCAGCAGCACGCCGGCGACGAACCCGGCGACGTGGGCCTCCCAGGCAACGCCGGGATCGGGCACGGCGAACTGGCTGAGGAACCACAGTCCGAGGAAGATCACCGCCGGGACCGGCACGAACAGGAATACCACCAGCGACAAGACCCGGTGGGCGGGGTAGAGCACCAGGTACGAGCCGAGCACGCCGGCGATGGCGCCCGAGGCACCCACCAGGGGTGTGGTGGTGTCCGGGTTGGAGAGGACGAACGCCAGCGTGGCCACCACGCCGGTTGCCAGGTAGAACGCCACGTAGCGCAGCGTGCCGAACGCCTCCTCGACGTTGTTCCCGAAGACCCACAGGAACCACATGTTGCTGGCTAGGTGGACGAATCCGGCGTGGAGGAACATCGAGACCAGGATGGCGAGGTAGATCCCCTTGTCAGGGAACAGCGGAGCTTCCGAGGGATCGTCGTTGCACACATCGGAACGGATCTCGTCGATGGTGAGCGGAGCGCCCGTGGTGATCTCGCAGGCGATGGCCGCCCGCTCGAAGGCGAACTCCTGGGCATCGATCTCCGATCCCTGCGGCTGCCAGAGCAGGAAGACGAGCACGTTGACCGCGATCAGGACGATTGTGGCGACCGGCTTGATACGGCTCGGGTTGATGTCCCGGATGGGGAACACGTGCTCGGCGGCTCCTGTCGGGGATAATGGCCCCATGGATGATACGCAGCCGGTCCCCGGAGACACCACGCCCACCGACGACGAGTCGGTGGCCGACGACCTGCAGGTACTGGCCGAGGCGGATCCCGGGGACGCCCCCGGCATCGCCGAGCGCCTGGCGGACGCCCTGGGCGAGGCCCTCGACCGGGAGCGGATCGACGCACCGCCGCGGTGACCCAGCGGCGGCTCGACATCGAGATGGCGAGGCGTGGCCTGGCGCCGACACGCTCGGCGGCCCGCCACGCCATCCGCGCCGGCTGGGTGAGCATCGACGGGCAGGTGATTACCCGGCCCGGGGCGACCGTGCCCGAGGGCGCCGAGGTGGCGGTGGCCCCTGCCGCGCTGCGCTTCGTCAGCCGGTCCGGGGCCAAGCTGGACGGCGCACTGGACACATTCGCGGTTCCCGTGGCGGGGCGGAGAACGCTCGATGTGGGAGCCTCGACGGGGGGCTTCACCGACTGCCTGCTCCAGCACGGCGCAGCATCGGTGCTGGCGGTCGACGTCGGCACCGGCCAACTCCACCCCTCGCTGGCCGCCGATCCCCGCGTGGTGTCGCGGGAGGGCACCGACATCCGCGCACTCGACCCTGCCGAGGCGGGAGCACCCTTCGACGTGGTGGTGGTGGACGTGTCGTTCATCTCCCTGGGGTACGTCGCCCCGGCGCTGGTGGCCTGCGGCGACACCGACACCGACTACGTGGTGCTGGTGAAACCGCAGTTCGAGGTGGGCCGGGAGGCCCTGCGCAAGGACGGCGTGGTACGCGACGCTGCCGATGCAGCCGCCGCGGTGGACCGGGCTTTGCAGGTGCTGGAGGCGGCCGGCCTCGCCGTGCAGGGCACCGTCCCGTCGCCGGTGGCGGGGGACTCGGGCAACCGCGAGGTTCTGGCGTGGCTGCGGCAACGCCACTAGCAACCGGGTGGGCGCGTTAGATTCCGGCTCGAGTCCTCAACTTGTCACACCGCAGGGACATGATTGCGCCGTGACCGCGAACCAACCTCTCAGCCTCGGGCTCGTCGTGCACCGTGATCTCTCCGGCGCCCACGAGGTGGCCGACCGGCTCCACGATCTGGCAGCCGACCGCGGTCTGAGCGTCCGGCGCCTGGAGACGGAGGCCGACGCCACCGCGGCGGGGAGGGTCGATTACGTGGTCGGCATCGGCGGTGACGGCACCCTGCTCCAGGCCGCCCTGGCAGCCCACCGCGCCGGCGTGCCGGTGGTGGGCGTGAACCTGGGCACGGTGGGCTACCTCACCGAGTTCGAGCCGGAGGAGTTGGAGTCGCTTCTCGACACGCTGGCGCTGCCCAACCCGCCGCTGACTCCCCGCATGACCGTCGCCGCCGCCACCGCCGACGGCAGGGTCTGGCACGGCATCAACGAGGTCGTGGTGGAGAAGGCCATCGCCTCACGCATCGTGCGCCTCGCCGTCGCCATCGATGACCACCACTTCGCCACCTACCGCGCCGACGGGGTCATCGTCGCCACCCCGCTCGGGTCGACCGCCTACTCGCTGTCGGCCGGAGGACCGGTGGTGGCGCCCGAACTGGAGGCGCTGGTACTCACCCCGGTCGCCCCGCACAGCTTGCTGTCCCGCTCTCTGGTGCTCCATCCGGGCACGGTGGTCACACTCACCGTCGACGGTGAGCGGGAGGTCCAGGTGAGCGTGGACGGGCGCGAGGCGTGCACGCTGCAGGGAGGAGAGCAGCTCCGGGTCCGCCGCGGGGAGCGCCCGGTGCACTTCGTGTCCCTCGGCGCCAACCCCTTCCCTCAAGGCGTCCGCAAGCAGTTCGGGATCGATCATGCTTGACGAGCTCATCGTCACCAACCTGGGCCTCATCGAGGAGGCGCACCTGGAGCCGGGGCCGGGCCTGGTGGTCGTAACCGGAGAGACCGGCGCCGGCAAGACGCTGCTGCTCGGGGCGCTCCGGCTCCTCGCCGGAGGCCAGGCCCGGCGAGACCTCGTCGGCCCGGCGGGCGACGAGGCTTCGGTGCAGGCCCGTTTCCGCACCGAGGAGGGGGAGACCACCGTGGTGCGCCGCATCACCACCACCGGCCGCAGCCGCACCTACGTCGACGGGATGGTGACGCCGGTGAAGGCGGTCGAGGAAGCGACCGCCGGCGCGGTCGAGATCGTGTCCCAGCACGACCACCTGCGGCTGACACGCAGCGCCCACCTGCGCCAGATGCTCGACGGCGCCCTCGACGAGGAGGGTCGCAATGCCGCTGAGGCATACGCCGCGGCATGGGAGGCTCTGGCCGAGGTCACCGCCAAGCGGAACACTCTCGGCGGCGACCGTCGTGCCCTGGAGCGTGAGCTGGCCACGGTGAGGCACCAGGCCGCCGAGATCGCCGCCGCCGGGTTCTCCACCGGAGACGACGCCGACCTGGAGGCAACGCTGTCCCGCCTACGCCACGCCCGCGAGATCGTCGACGGCCTGCAGGCGGCGTCGGCTGCGCTGGGGGAGGAGGGCGCCGAAGGGCCGCTCGACACCGCGGTGATCGCCCTGGAGCGTGTCGCCGCACTGGACCCGACCCTGGCCGGGCTCGCCGCCCAGGCATCCGACCTGGCGTCGCTGGCATCGGAGCTCCGGGGCGAGGCGGCGGCAACCGCCGATATGGATCTCGACCCTGCACAACTCGAGTCGCTGGAGCAGCGCATGGCGCTTCTCGGCGACCTGCGACGCCGCTACGGAGCCACCCTCGACGAGGTGCTCGCCTTCGGCGACGAAGCGACCCGCCGTAGCGCCGACCTGACCCAACTCCTCGCCGAGGCGGACACCATCGACAAGGAGCACCGGCGCGCCGAGGAGGAGGTGCATGCCGCCGCCGCCACTCTCAGCGCCGCCCGGCGGAGGGCCGCGGACGTGCTGACCCGGTGCAGCGTCGAGCATCTCACCGACCTCGGCTTCTCCTCCCCGGTGGTCGGCTTCGCCTTCACCGCCCGCCCGCCAGGCGCCGCCGGCGCCGACGGCATCGAGCTTCGCTTCGCCTCCGACTCCTCCCTCGAACCGGGACCGGTGGGACGCACCGCTTCGGGCGGTGAGCTGAGCCGGCTGGTGCTGGCCCTGCGGCTGGCATCGGGCGCTGCCGACGCCACCGTCGCCGCCTTCGACGAGATCGACGCCGGCGTCGGCGGGGCGGTGGCCCTGGCGCTGGGCCGCAAGCTGGCCGGCCTGGCCCGGAGCTGCCAGGTCCTCTGCGTCACCCACCTTCCCCAGGTGGCCGCCCATGCCGACACCCACTACGTGGTGGACCGCCGCGGCAACGTCACCACGGTCCGCCAGGCCACCGGAGAAGAACGCCTCGAAGAGCTCTCCCGCATGCTGGCAGGCATGCCGGGAAGCGAGCGGGGAAAGCAGCACGCCGCGGAACTGCTCGCTCTCGCGGCGCGGGGAGGTACTTAGTACTTGGTACTTAGTACTAGGTACACATAGTCGGAGGGCCTCACAGCGGTCGCCAGAATACCAAGTACCAAGTACCAAGTACTCCCTGGCTCCCCGGGTCCTTTGAGATCACCGAGCCGGTGCTACTCTGCCGTTTTACCAGGGAGTTGTCTTTGGCCAAGTATGTGTTCGTCACCGGTGGAGTGACATCCAGTCTCGGCAAGGGAATCACCGCCTCCTCGCTGGCCCGCCTCCTCAAGACCCGGGGACTGCGCGTCGTCAGCCAGAAGCTGGACCCCTACATCAACGTCGACCCGGGCACCATGAACCCGTTCGAGCACGGCGAGGTGTTCGTCACCGACGACGGGGGAGAGACCGACCTCGATCTGGGTCACTACGAGCGGTTCCTCGGGGAGAGCCTGCGACGGGACTCCAACGTCACCACGGGGTCGATCTACCAGTCGGTGATCCGCAAGGAGCGCCGCGGCGACTACCTGGGCGCCACCGTCCAGGTCATCCCCCACATCACCAACGAGATCAAGTCCCGCATCCGCAAGCTGGGAAACAACGACTCCGTCGACGTGGTCATCACCGAGGTCGGCGGCACCGTCGGCGACATCGAGAGCCTCCCCTTCCTCGAAGCTATCCGCCAGGTGCGCAAGGACGTCGGCGAGGGCAACACCTGCTACATCCACGTCACGCTCGTGCCGTACCTGCCCACCAGCGACGAGCTGAAGACCAAACCCACCCAGCACTCGGTCGCCGAGCTGCGGGGGAGGGGTATCCACCCCGAGGTCATCGTGGTGCGTTCCGACCGGGAGATCGACGAGAGTTCCCGCCGCAAGATCGCTCTCTTCTGCGACGTAGACGACGACGCCGTCATCAACGCCGTCGACGTACCCAACATCTATGCCGTGCCACTGGAACTCCATGCCCAGGGCCTCGACGACGTGGTGTGCCGCACGCTCCGCCTGGAGACGGCCGAACCGGACCTGGGCCCGTGGCGGCAGATGGTGGAGCGTATGGACCGTGCCACCGAGGAGGTGACCATAGGGGTGGTGGGCAAATACGTCGACCTCCCGGACGCCTACCTGTCGGTGGTGGAATCGCTGCGCCACGCCGCCGCCCACAACGATGTCAAGCTCGATCTGCGCTGGATCCCCGCCGAGGAGGTGGACGGTCTGCTGGGTCCGTCGCACCTGGCCGGCGTGGACGGCCTCGTCGTCCCCGGCGGGTTCGGCTACCGGGGCGTTGAGGGCAAGATCCAGGCCATCCGCCACGCCCGTGAGGAGGGCGTCCCCTTCCTCGGACTGTGTCTCGGCCTGCAGTGCGCCGTCATCGAATTCGCCCGCTCCGTGCTCGGCTACAACGACGCCAGCAGCTCCGAGTTCGATCCGACCTGCACCCATCCGGTCATCGACCTGATGGCGGACCAGCAGGACGTCGAGGACAAGGGCGGCACCATGCGGCTCGGGGTGTACCCGGCCAAGCTGGAGCCGGGGTCGCTGGCCTTGGAACTGTACGGCGAGCCGCTGATCTACGAGCGGCACCGTCACCGCTGGGAGGTCAACAATCGCTATCGCAAAGAGATGGCCGCGGCCGGCATGCGCCTCAGCGGACTGTCCCCCGACGATCGCCTCGTCGAGATGATCGAGTTGCCCGGTCACCCGTTCTTCATCGCCTCCCAGTTCCACCCCGAGTTCAAGTCCCGGCCCGACCGCCCGCACCCGCTGTTCGCAGGGCTGGTGTCCGCCGCGGCGAAGCGGAGCCGGGAGTCCGGCACGAACGACCGGGGCGACGGCGCCCGGAGCGGACTCCCCAGGGCCGTCGACGCCGGTGTCGAAGCCTGACGCGGTGGGTGCCGCCGGGGCGCACCCCTTCCGGATAGTCGGTTACCGCAGGGTGGCAGAGACCGGATTCCTCACCCTCGACCGCCTCCACGTTGCCGGCCCCGGCGGGCACGGGGTGCGCCGTGAGACGGTGCGCCACCCAGGGGCGGTGGCGGTGGTGCCGGTAGTCGGCGACGACGTGGTGCTGATCCGCCAGTACCGGGCGCCGGTGGACGCCGCCGTCCTCGAGATCCCGGCCGGCAAGCTCGACCGGGGCGACGCCGAGAGCGTGGAGGAATGCGCCCACCGGGAGCTGGCCGAGGAGGTCGGCCTCGCCGCCGGGAACCTGGAACAACTCGCTTCCTTCTACACCGGACCCGGGTTCACCGACGAGCGCATCACCGTGTTCCTCGCCACCGGCTGCACCCCGGTGCCTTTCGAGCCCGACGGGCCTGAAGAGGAGCAGGCCGAGATCGTCCGGGTGCCGCTCAACGAGTTGGCTGCCCTCGTCGACTCCGGAGCCGTCACCGACGCCAAGTCGCTGGTGGGGCTCCTGGCGTTCCTGCGCCGCGGCTGATGGAGCCGGCGGCGGCCGCCTCCGACTACCTGGTGTCGCTGTCGTCGGAGCGGGGCCTTTCCCCCAACACGGTGGCCGCCTACCGGCGTGACCTGGCACAGTACGTGGCGTTCCTCGGCGCCGGCGGTATCGACGACATCGACGCGGTGTCCACGCCGGACGCGGAAGGCTTCGTCGCCGGGGTGGTCGCCGCAGGCGCGGCACCGGCCACGGCCAAGCGGAAGCTGGCGGCGGTCAGGGGCCTGCACCGCTTCCTCGTGGCGGAGGGCATCGTCGACCACGACCCCACCGCCCGCGTCGACGCGGTGCGCCAGCCGGACTCGCTCCCCAAGGCGCTCGGCGTCGACGAGGTGTTCGCTCTCCTCGATGCCCCCGACCCGGCGACGAAGCTCGGCATACGGGACCGCGCCATTCTCGAAGTGATGTATGCCAGCGGCGCCCGCGTCGCCGAGACCGTCGGTCTCCAGACCACCGACATCGACCTGGAAACCCGCACCGCGCTCGTCACCGGCAAGGGCGACAAGCAGAGGGTGGTCCCGCTGGGCAGCCACGCCATCTCCGCCATCGAGAAATACCTTCCGGTGCGGCTCGAGATGAAAGGGGGCCGGGATGACAGCGGCTGGCTCTTCCTCAACCACCGAGGAGGCCGGCTGACCCGTCAGGGAGTGTTCCTGGTCATCCGCCGCCACGCCGCTACGGCGGGCATCGATCCGGCAAGAGTGTCTCCGCATGTGCTGCGACATTCGGCGGCCACTCACATGGTGGAGGGGGGAGCGGACCTTCGCACCGTCCAAGAAATGTTGGGTCACGCTAGTATCTCGACCACACAGATCTACACCCGCGTGTCTCCGGGATACCTGTACGAGGTGTTCGTCACGACACACCCGAGAGGACGCTGACGGGTCATCCGGGGGGATTCCGACGACCGAGGAGGTGACTTCGTGGAAACCGACGCAATCGTTGCCGGCCTGCAGGGAGAACGTGCCCGGCTGGTGGGCCAGCTCGATGATCTCGGGGTCACCGAGGAGGGCGAGCTGCGTACCGATCAGGACTTCGGCGACGGGTTCGCCGACGCCGCCTCCGCCACCGCGGGGCGTGCCGAACGGCTCGGTATCGCCGAGAACCTGGTCGAGCTGCTCCGCAACGTCGACAGGGCTCTCTCCAAGGTCGAGCAGGGCACGTACGGCATCTGCGAGCGTTGCGGCAAGACCATCGATCCCGACCGCATGGAGTACCGACCCACCTCCCGGTACTGCGTGGAGTGTAAGGCGTTGCGGTAGGTCGTCTTGGGCGCGCGGTCGGCTCGAATAGCCAGAGGTACTAAGTACTAGGTACTAAGTACTAGGTACTACTTGATACGGACTATGGAGCAGGGGCGTGGCGTTTCCGGTTGGGCATCTGGCTCGGCGCTTCGTTGGTGCTCTTTGGGCGCGTCCGTTGGCGCCTCATGAGCAGGACGAGGTGGCTGCGCTGGTCCACGGTCCGAAGGCGGAGCTGTTCTGGCGGCAGGCTCCGGTGGACCAGAGGCATGGCTACCAGGTGATGCGGCGGGCGGCCGAGCGCACCGCCGACCCGGAGATACTGGTGGCGGCGCTGGTCCATGACGTAGGCAAGGCCGGTACGCCGTCGGGAGCATTCGCCCGCTCCTTCGCCACGGTCTTCGAAGCACTCCGCATCCCGATGCCGAGCGGTCTGGCCGCCTACCGCCGCCACGGTGAGCGCGGGGCGGATCTGCTGGCCGGCGCCGGCGCCGGCGAACTCGCCATCGACTTCGCCCGCCGCCACCCTGACCCCGATCCAGGCCCCCATGACCCGGGGGCCTGGCACACGCTCCTCGCCGCCGATCACGTATGAGCTCTCTGCCAATCCCCAACGCACCGCGTAGTACCTAGTACTTAGTACCTAGTACTTAGCCTGGATCCACCGATCGGCCTGTT
>CAZOGW010000106.1:0-10532 GCA_964579415.1 uncultured Acidimicrobiaceae bacterium
CTCGCCATTTCGTCCGTCAGCGACACGTGGTAGACGTGGGGGTTGACGAGGCGGCGGACTCCGGGATCGAGGCGGTCGAGGTCGGGCTGGCGGCGCCGGCGGGCCGCTTCGACCGTACCCGGATCGTCCACCCGGCCACCGTCCCAGACCGGCACCAGCAACTCCTCGGCGCCACCGATCTCGGCCTGGTCGAGAGTGCGACCCACCTCGGGCTTGAACGGATGGTGGAGCCGCAACGCCGAGCCGCCGATCTGCTCCTCCGGGGCGGCGACGACGTCGACCGTCGCCAGACCGCGGCGGTCGTACACCCGCCACAGCCGCTTCTCCCCCGGGATCGGGGTCTTCTCCGGGGTGTCCGAGACCTTGATCGCAGGCACCATGGCCCCGGCATCGTCCTGCACCGCGACCAGCTTGTAGACGCCGTCGAGTGCGCTGTAGCCGTGCGAGGAGATGAGGCGGGTGCCCACCCCGTAGACGAGCCGTCCGGTGACCGAACCCGGGTCGAGGCCGTAGCGGGGCGCCTCCCCGGCTATCTGGGTGCGGATCTGCCATATCGCCAGCTCGTCGAGATTCGACGACAGCACGATGGGCACCTGGGTGAGCCCGGCGGCGTCGAGCATCTCGGCGGAGCGAACCGCCAGGTGGGCCAGATCGCCGGAGTCGAGCCGGATGCCGGCGGGGGTGTGCCCGGCGTCCACCAGATCCCGGAACACCGCGATGGCGTTGGGGACGCCGCTGTGCAGCGTGTCGATGGTGTCGACGAGCAGCACGCAGTCGTCGGGATAGGTCTCGGCGAAGGCGCGGAAGGCGGCCAGCTCCCCGTCCGAGGGAGAGTGCGGGTGAAGCGCCATCTCCACCTGGACGAAGCTGTGGGCGTGCGTCCCCTTCGGGGGGATGCCGAGGACGTGGGAGATGCCCACGTTGGAAGTGGAGGCGGCCCCGCCGACGAGGGCGGCCCGCGCTCCGGCGACGACTCCGCGGCCCGGGCCGCGGCGCATCCCGAACTCGAGAACGGTGGCGCCGTCTGCGCTCTCGACCACCCGCGACGCCTTGGTTGCGATGAGCGTGGCGTAGTTGAGGTGGTTGAGCAGCGACGTCTCCAGGATCTGCGCCATCGCCAGCGGCCCCGACACCACCGCCACCGGGGCGTTGGGGTGCACCACCCTTCCCTCGGGGACCGCCCGGATCTCCAGGTCCCCGAAGTGACCGTCCACTTCCAGCCAACCGAGGAAGTCGTCGTCGAACATCGGGGTCCCGGTGGAGGTGCGGTGCCGGCGCATCAGATCGAGATCGGTGGCGGTGAACCGGGTGGTCTCCATCCAGCCGAGCAGATCCTCCAGGCCGGCGGCGATGCAGTAGCCGGCCTGGTGGGTGCCGTAGTCGGGGTAGCGCCGGAAGTAGTAGTCGAAGAGGGCTCGCCGGCGGTGGATGCCGCGCCGGAAGTACACCTGTGCCATCGAGAGCTGGTACTGGTCGGTGAACAGGGCACCCTCGGCGATACGCCGCTCCGCGTCATCCATCCTGGGCATGCTCGCGCACCAGCGACAGCATCACCACCGCCGCCGTCACCGACGCCACCGCCGCCACCGCACCGACGGCACCGATACCGGCGGCCCGGTACAGGGTGATCCCGGACACGGCGGCGACGCCGCGGCCGACGCCCTGCACCACCACGACCCGGGACAGGAAGCGGATGCGAGCCTGTGGTTGCATCTCGGTCCCCACCAGGATGGACGACACGAAGGCCAGCTCGAACCCGGCGACGCCCACCGCCAGCCCTGCTATCGCGCCGGCGACGCCGAGGCCGAGACCGAGGGAGCCGTAGGCGACGGCAGCCACCGCGAGCCCGGCGGCGATGGTGCGCCGCTTCCCGAACCTGTCGGCGACGGCGACCACGCCGGTCTCCCCCACCAGCTCACCGAAGCCGATCGCCACCGCCGCTACCGCCAGACCCTCGACACCCAGACCGTGGAACTCCTCAAGCCAGGTGGCATAGCTGACGAACACCAGCTCGACACTGCCGATGATGAGCACCGTGACGGCCAGGAAGGCGACCGTGGCTCGGTTCCAGACGATGCGCCCGGCAGTGGGTCGGCGGTCCGTGGCCGCGCCGACAGACCTGGCGATGGGAACCAGCAGTACGGCCACCAGCAGCGCAGACACCCAGAAGGGTGTCGACCAGCTCCCCTGCCCGATCAGCCAGCCGGCGAACGGCGCCCCCACCAGGAGCGACAGTGACCAGGTCGCCTCGAGGATGCCCAGGGTGCGACCCCGCCGGGAGTAGTCGGTGCGGTCGGCGACCTCGGCCTGGGACCCGGTGTTGAACAGCGGCGTGGCAACGCCCATGAGGGCGAAGCCGACAACCGCCCCGGCGAAGGCGCCCGTGGCTGCAGTCACGGCAGCGCCGACGACGAACAGCACCAGGCCGGCGAGAACGACGGTGCGGCGCCGCTCCCCTCCCGCCAGCCGGGCGGCCAGGGGTGTCGTCACCCCTGCTATCCAGCGCACGCCTAGCAGCGTTCCCACCCGCTGCTCCGACACCCCGAGCCCGCGCGCCACGTCGGGCAGGAAGGCGTAGACGAACCGCGCCGCCGTGTTGACGAACAGCTTGGCCAGGAAGAAGAGGACGACGAGATGGGGCAGCGAATCCCGTGACCGGCGCATCCGGACAGGATAGGTACTAAGTACTAAGTACTAGGTAATAAGACACGCGTAGTACCT
The DNA here is from genome assembly GCA_964579415.1 of uncultured Acidimicrobiaceae bacterium. Taxonomy (GTDB): domain Bacteria; phylum Actinomycetota; class Acidimicrobiia; order Spongiisociales; family UBA5794; genus CAZOGW01. The sequence continues at coordinate 2,722 of CAZOGW010000106.1, forward strand.
AGTACTTAGTACCTAGCACTAATCGATAACCCCACCCTCGGTCATGCGCTTGATATCGAGGAGTTCGGCCACCTGCTCGGCGGTGAGCCAGCCCTTCTCGATGACGACGTCGCCGACGTTGCGGCCGGAGGCGAACGCCTCCTTGGCGGCGATGGCGCCCTTGTCGTAGCCGATATGCGGGTTGAGGGCGGTGACGACGATGATGTTGCGCTCCGCCAGTGCCCGGGCGTGCGCCACGTCGGCCTCGATCCCCTCCACGCAGCGCTCCCGGAACGTGGTCGTCGCCGACGCCAGCAGGGCGATCGACTCCAGCAGGTTGTGGGCCATGACCGGCATCATCACGTTGAGCTCGAAGTTGCCGTTGGCGCCGGCCCAGGTGATGGTGGTGTCGTTGCCGATGACTTGAGCGGCCACCTGCATCATCATCTCCGACATCACCGGGTTCACCTTGCCCGGCATGATCGACGAGCCGGGCTGGAGGGAAGGCAGCCGGATCTCGGCGATGCCGGTACGGGGACCGCTCCCCAGCCATCGCAGGTCGTTGGCGATCTTGAAGAGCGACTGGGCCACCGTCTTGAGCGCTCCGGAGGCATTGACGGCGGCGTCCTTGGCCGCCTGAGCCTCGAAATGGTCGTCGGCCTCGCGGAACGGGAAGCCGCTCACCGCCGCCATGTCGGCAATCACCTTGGCGGGAAAGCCGTCGGGTGCGTTGAGCCCGGTGCCGACCGCGGTCCCGCCCAGCGCCAGCTCCTCCAGTTCGGAGAGTACCGCCCCGAGGCGGGCGACACCCTTCTCCACCTGGGTGGCGTAGCCGCCGAACTCCTGCCCCAGCGTGACCGGGGTGGCATCCATCAGGTGGGTGCGCCCCGACTTGACCACGTCCTCGAACTCGGCCTCCTTGGCCCGCAGCGCCACGGCGAGAGCGCCCAGGGCGGGAATGAGGTCCTCGCGGATGGCGGCGACGGCGGCGACGTGGATCACGCTGGGGATGACGTCGTTGGACGACTGCCCGAAGTTGACGTGGTCGTTGGGGTGGACCAGGTGCTGGTCCCGGGCACCGCCGAGCAGCTCGGTGGCCCGGTTGGCGATGACCTCGTTGGCGTTGGTGTTGGTGGAGGTGCCCGATCCGGTCTGGAAGATGTCGAGGACGAACTGGGCATCGAGCAACCCGTCACGCACCTCGTCGGCGGCGGCGGCGATGGCCGCGGCGACGTCGCTGTCGACGTGGCCCTCCGGGCCCGCCACCCGCGCCGCCGACCCCTTGAGCAGGCCCAGTCCCCAGATGAATCGGCGGGGAAACCGGAGCCCCGAGATGGGGAAGTTGTCCACGGCCCGCTGCGTCGACGCCCCGTAATAGGCGTCGTCGGGTACCGAGACCTCTCCCATCGAGTCGCGTTCGATCCGCATACGCAATGAACCTCCACTCGAGCGCGTACCGGGTCGCAGTATAGGGTCGTACTACGTACTACGTACTACGTACTACGTCACCCTCCCCCAAAGGGGGAGACAGTGCGGCGGTGACCGCGGCGGGGAGGACGTCGGTGACGTCACCTTCGATGCGGAGGGTGACCAGCGGGTGGCGGTCGTGGTCGGTGGGCCCGCGGTTGACGATCACGTAGGGCGCTCCGGCGGCTGCGGCGACGACGGGGACGTCTGCCGCCGGGTACACCGAGAGGGTGGAACCCAGCGCCAGCACCAGGTCGGCTTCACGGGCCGCCGCCTGGGCCCGTGCCAGGTCGCCGGGACGCAGGCTCTGCCCGAAGCTGACGGTGGCCGACTTCAGCCAGCCACCGCAGTGGCACCGCGGCGGCTCGCCGGTGACGGCGAACGTGGCAAAGTGCGCTTCGGGGTCGGTCCTCTCGCCGCAGGTCTGGCACTCGACGAGGCGCACGGTGCCGTGTATCTCCACCAGCAGATCCGGTGAGGTGCCGGCGGCGGCGTGCAGGCCGTCGATGTTCTGTGTCACCACCATGCGCACCTTGCCCGACCGCTCCAGGGCCGCCACCGCGAGATGGGCGGTGTTGGGGACCGCAGTCCCGAACTGGTCCCGGTCCTCCATCTTCTGGCGCCAGTAGCGCCGCCGCGCCTCGTCGGAGCGCATGAAGTCGTCGTAGTAGACCGGAGTCCGGGTGTGCCACACCCCCTGTGGTCCCCGGTAGTCGGGTATCCCGCTGGCGGTCGAGATCCCCGCCCCGGTGAACACCAGGATCCGCGAAGCTTCCCGGATCAAACCGGTCAACCGCTCCACCTCTGGTTGCGCCATCACATACCTAGTACCTAGTACTTAGTACCTAGTACTGACTACAGATCCGCGAAGGGATCCGGCGCCTTCTCCACCGGCCCGCCGATGCCGTGCCGGCGTCGCAGTTCGGCGTAGCCCTCGGCCTCGAGCGCTTCGGCGATCTCGGGCCCGCCGCTGTCGACGATGCGTCCCGCCAGCATGATGTGGACCTTGTCGGGCTTCATGTAGCGCAGGATGCGTGAGTAGTGGGTGATGATCAGCACACCCAGCGAGTCGCTGCGCAGCGACTCCACCAGTTGAGCCACCTCCCGCACCGCGTCGATGTCGAGACCGCTGTCGATCTCGTCGAGGATGGCGACCTTGGGATTGCGGATGGCGAGTTGGAACATCTCCGAGCGCTTCTTCTCGCCCCCGGAGAGCCCGTCGTTGATGGCCCGCTCCCGGAACGGCTCCATCCGCAGGAACTCGGCGGCCTGCGTCACCCGCCCGGCGAAGGAGTCGCCGTTTCCGGAGGCATCCGCCATCTCGGCGACGAGGTCGTCGAGGCTGACACCCGGCACCACCACCGGGTACTGGAACGTCTGGAACAGCCCGAGACGGGCCCTCTCGTCCACGGGGAGACCGAGGATCTCGACACCGTCGACCCGGGCCGACCCGGTCGTGGTGTACTCCGGCTTTCCCATCAGCGTGTGAGCCAGGGTGGATTTCCCCGACCCGTTGGGGCCCATCAGGACGTTGATCTCGCCGAAGGGAACCTCGAGGTCGACGCCCCGCAGGATCTCGAGATCGCCGAGACGTGCCTCCAGGCCTGTCACCTTGAGTGCGGCGCTCATCGCCTTACCTCCTCACCGGCAAGATTCGGGGTCGGGTCGACGAAGACGACGCCGTCGACGACATGGACGTCATAGACAGGCACCGGTTTGGTGGCGGGCAGCGACGCCGGCTTCCCGGTGCGCAGGTCGAACTCCGATCCGTGGCGGGGGCACTCGACCTCGACGCCGTACACATTTCCTTCGGCGAGGGACGCCTCGGCGTGCGAGCAGCGGTCGCCGACGGCGTAGACGTCGTCGCCGATGCGGAACAGGGCGATGCGTTCGGCGTCGACCTCGACGCGCACGCCGCGGCCCTCGGGGAGGCTGGCCAGGGGCGCCACCTCGATCAGGCTCCCGTACCCGCTCATACCCTTCCCTCCTCCTGGGCCGCCTCGAACTTGGCCCGCATCCAGCGGCGCAGCGGGTCGAGTACCTGCGGGTGGGGGAACCGCTGCAGCGCCTCCTCGAAGAACCCGCGCACCTGGAGCCGGTCGGCGCGCTCGGCGTCGAGCCCGCGGCTCATCAGGTAGTAGCGCTGCTCCTCGTCGAGCGGGCCCACGGTGGAGCCGTGCCCGCAGCGGACGTCGTTGGCCAGGATCTCCAGGTTGGGGACGGACTGGGCGGCGGCTCCCTCGGAGAGGATGAGGTTGCGGTTGGTCTGGTAGGCGTCGGTGCCCTGCCCGGTCTCCTCGATGCGGATGAGCCCGGTGAACACCGAGAGGGCGGTGTCCTCGACGGCGCCCTTGAGGAACATGTTCGACGCGGTGCGCGGCCCGACGTGGTGCATGAAGTAGCGGTAGTCGAGCACCTGATCGTGGTCGCCGAAGTAGGCGCCCACCAGTTCGGTGTTGGACCCCTGGCCCTCGAGGTCCACGCTGAGATGGAGGCGGGACAGCGCCGCCCCCAGGCCGGCCTCGGCGAGGGTGACGGTAGCGTCCCTGTCGACCACGGCTCGCCCGTGTGCGATGGAGCGCGTCGCCTTGCCGTGATTCTGGATCAGCGTCACATCCACCCGGGAGGCAGGCCCGGCGACGATCTCGAGTTGGGGTACGACGACGGCATCGACCCCGTCGGGCGAGGTGGCATGGATGACGATGGAGGCGTGCGCTGCAGCCTCGGTGACCACCGCGACGCGGGGGAAGCTGATCGCCCCGGCCGTTGCGGCGTGGATCTCCACCAGGACCGGCGGGGCGGTGACGCCGCGGGCCACCGCGAGGAAGGCGCCGTCGGTGCCGAAGGCGCGGTGGGCGGCGGCGAAGATGTCGGTGTCGGCGGCCACTCCCCTGCCCTGCAACGCCTGCACCTCGTCGGGGCGCTCGGCGAGGGCCGCCGCCAGCGTCCCGAAGCTGACACCGCCACTGTCGACGGGTTCGGAGCTCACCGCGGCGCCGTCGACGAGGACGACACGGCCCGCCGGAACCAGTCCGTCGAGGGAGGCATCACCGGGTTCTCCGGGGGCCTCGACCAGGCCGTAGTCGTCGAGGTCGAAGCCGAGCTCGATGTAGCGCCACATCTCCTCGACGGGCGACGGCATACCCAGCTTCTCCACCAGGGCCAGCGCCTCGCGGCGCTCCTCCTGGCGCCACTGCGGCTCGTGGCCGGTGACGCGTTCGATTGCTGACGGGTCCAGCGGTGTCAAGGAAACCTGCTCGGCTCGGGGTCGCCACCAGGATAACGGTGCCCACGGGCCTACCGGTCGGGCCCACGCGGAGTTCAGAGCCGGCGAGTTTGCTTAAAACGCGACCACCGGTAGCTTGCCGCCGGCCATCAGCGACGATCGCTTGAGGGATCCGCTCGTCGCCCCAAGACATCGCGACGGACCGAGGCCGTCGCCCTGACGAAAGGGCAATCTCGATGAAGCTCACCCGACCCCTGATCGCGCTCGCCCTGACAACGGGCCTGGCGCTGCTCCCGCTCCCCGGGAGCGCTGCTCTCGCCGACGACGGCGCCACCGAACCCGTCCTCACCTGCTTCCCCCATGGCCGGCAGGCCACCAACTACAGCGACTCGTGGGGCGCCGGCCGCTCCGGTGGCCGCCGCCACCAGGGCACCGACATGCTCGCCGAAAAGGGCATCGAGATCCTCGCCGTAGCCGGCGGCACCATCACCCGGATGCGGGGCGACGGCGGCCTCAGCGGCTACGGGATCGTCATCGACCATGGCGGTTGGGAGAGTCACTACCTCCACCTCAACAACGACACACCCGGCACCGACGACGGCAACGGCGGGCCGGAGAACGCCTTCGCACCGGGCCTCGTCGAGGGCATGGAAGTGGCCGCCGGCGATGTGATCGGCTACGTCGGCGACTCCGGGAACGCCGAGGGCACGTCCCCGCACACCCACTTCGAACTGCACATCGGGGGCAGCGCGGTCAACCCGTACCGCTACGTCGTCGATGTCGAGGAGCGCAACACCTCCTTCGTCGAAACCATCGCCGCCCTGGCGACGAGCACGTGGCACGGCCTCGACACCGAGGAACTGGCCACGGCACGGGCTGCCCTCAACACCGACCCGAACCGGTCCTGCGTGCCGGACTCGCTGTTCGAACCCCTTCAGGACCCGGTCAGCATCACGCCCCTCAACCCCGAGCCCGCCGCACATGCAAGCCCGCCCTCCGGGCAGGTGACCCGGTCTGTTCCCTGACACCCGGCGCCCACCGAGGCACTGCCGGCGGGCTGCTCACTCGGGGGGGAGGAAGCTCAGGTCGTACTGGGTGTTGGCGCTCCAGATCATCCAGCCCAGCCCCCGCTCCTCGACCACGTCCTGGACGGAGAGGATCTCGGCGGCGTTGAGCTGCCAGGTCTGGATCCAGGGTCGGTAGATGGCCGGCCCCTCCAGGCGGGGGATGCCGGCCTCCAGGGCCATCTCGGTGATCTGGACGGGCACCTCGTTGGGGTCCTCGATGCCGCCCCATCCCCGCCCGTAGGTGTAGGTGTACATCATCGGGCTGAGGACATCGGCGACGTGGGAGAGTATCTCGGGCCGCTGCCCGATGCCCTCGTCCCAGTCGCTGGTCATGGTGATGGCGAATATGTCGGCGGCGACGGCACAGCCCATCGGGTTGAGGCGGCTGCGGGCCTCGGTGAGGAAGGCCTCGATGCTCGCCGTCCGGGTCTCCTCGTTGTAGCCGCCGTCGACCACAACGGTGGTGATGTCGCCGTCGGAGGGGAAGCGGACGTAGTCGAACTGGATCTCGTCGAACCCGAGCTCGCAGGACTCCATGGCCAGCGCCAGCGGGTACTCCCAGGAGCCGTGATCGCTGGCGTCGAGCCAGGCGATGCCCTTCTCGTTGCGCCACACCTCACCGGTGCTCTCGTTGCGCACCGCCAGGCCCGGGTTGACCGGCGCGTAGAAGTTGTCCTGGAAGGCGGTGACCCGGGTGATCTTGTAGAGCCCGTGGGCGTCCATATCGGCGATGACCTTCTCGACGTCGTAGGCGTAGGGCTGGTTGAAAGCACCGATCTCGGCCACCTCGGGGACCTGGGACTCGCGGAACACCCATCCCGTCTCGTCCTTGGTGTCGATCACGAAGGCGTTGATCACCGACTCGTCGGCCAGTTCCAGCAGGTGTGCCCACACCTCGGGGTCGGCTGCCTTGTCCCCCGACACGCGGAGGCCCCTGATGTCGAGCGGGACCATGGCGACCTCTACGGTGGGCACGGAGCCGTCCCAATCCACCGTGGCGTCGTCCCAGGCCGGTCGTGACGCGCTGATCGTCCCGGGCAGGGCCCGGGTGAGCACGAAGTCGCCGGCGGCATCGGTGACCGCGGTACGGCCGTTGAGCTCCACCGTGGTCCCGGGCAGGGCGCGGTCGTCGGGGCCGACGACCGTTCCTTCCAGCACCAGCGGCTCGAGCACCACCTCGTAGGCACCTTCGGTCTCTTCCGGGTAAGTGGCCACCGTCACCGCCGCCGCCTCGAATCCGGGGGCGGCGACGGCGAGCTGGATCGGTTCGTCGTTCCACTGGATGTAGGCGACGCCGGTCTCGTCCTGAGCCACAACGCCCTCGTCGACGGTGATCTCGCTCTGGGTGACCTGCGAATCGTCGTCGGCGGCGACGACGGTCACTGCGACCAGAGGAGCGCCCGGCTCGGGGTTGAGCATGGCGCCGCCGCCGACCATGCCGGGACCGGCACAGGCGCCGAGGGCGAGTGCGGACGCGGAGATGAGGATGAGGATGCGTCTCATAGTCCTTCAGACCACAGCGCTGAGGTCACCGGTGGACCGGGGATAGCAAGAGGGTAGCGGGGTGGCGGTGCAAGTCGGCGTTATCGACGGGCCGGGAGCCCCTGCCCCGACAACCCATTGCAGCGAGACGTGCCTGGTGATAACTTCGGCTGGCGGGGCGCCTGCAATCCGGCCACCGGGCGGCAGAAAAGGGAGCCATGGCACAGGCGAGCTCACCGTCGATGCCCGACCCGATCGGGATGTATCTCGAAGAGGTTTCCACACACGACCTGCTGGAAGCCGAGGACGAGATCCGCCTCGCTCGCACCATGGAGGCCGGCCGGCGGGCCGCCGTCACCCTGCAATCCGCCACGGGCGCCCTGGAACCGGAGGAGTTGGAGGCTCTCACCGCGGCGATCGACGCCGGTGACGAAGCCAAGGCGATCTTCATCCGGTCCAACCTGCGGCTGGTCATCTCCATCGCCAAGCGGTACACCGGACGCGGGCTCGACCTCCTCGACCTCATCCAGGAAGGCAACCTGGGCCTGATCCGGGCGGTGGAGAAGTTCGACTGGCGCAAGGGCTTCAAG
>CAZOGW010000107.1:0-3660 GCA_964579415.1 uncultured Acidimicrobiaceae bacterium
CGAGGGCCCACACCTCCATCTCACCGAAGCGCTGACCGCCGAACTGCGCCTTGCCGCCCAGCGGCTGCTGGGTGATCATCGAGTACGGGCCGGTGGACCGGGCGTGGATCTTGTCGTCCACCAGGTGGACCAGCTTGAGGATGTAGATGTAGCCGACGGTGATGGGCGAATCGAAAGGCTCGCCGTTGCGGCCGTCGAACAGCCTCGCCTTGCCCTCGGGGTTGATCAGATCCAGGCCGTCCCGGTTCGGCTTGGACAGCTCGAGCAGCTTGAGGATCTCGTCCTCGCGGGCGCCGTCGAACACCGGGGTGGCCACGGTCTGCCACGGATCGGCGCCCCCGGAAGCGGGGCTCTCCAGGTCGTCGAACGGCTTCCAACCCTGCGCCGCCGCCCACCCCAGGTGGGTCTCCAGAATCTGCCCCAGATTCATGCGGCTGGGCACGCCCAGCGGCGACAGCACGATGTCGACGGGCGTGCCGTCGGCGAGGAAGGGCATGTCCTCCTCGGGGAGGATCTTGGCGATAACACCCTTGTTGCCGTGGCGCCCGGCCAGCTTGTCGCCCTCGGAGATCTTGCGCTGCTTGGCGACGTACACCCGAACCAGTTCGTTCATGCCAGGCGGCAGGTCGAAGCCGTCCTCGCGGCGGAACTCCTTGACGGCGATGGCCTTGCCCGACTCACCGTGCGGAACCTTGAGCGACACGTCACGGACCTCGCGCGCCTTCTCACCGAAGATGGCACGCAGCAGGCGCTCCTCCGGCGTCAGCTCGGTCTCGCCCTTGGGCGTGACCTTGCCCACCAGGTAGTCGCCGGCGCCCACCTCGGCGCCGATACGGATGATGCCGCGGTCGTCGAGATCGCGCAGCACCTCCTCGGCGACGTTGGGGATGTCACGGGTGATCTCCTCGGCGCCGAGCTTGGTGTCCCGGGCTTCGATCTCGTGCTCCTCGATGTGGATCGAGGTGAGCAGGTCGTCCTTGACCAGGCGCTCCGAGAGCACGATGGCGTCCTCGAAGTTGTGGCCCTCCCACGGCATGAACGCCACCAGCAGGTTGCGGCCAAGCGCCAGCTCGCCCTGGTCGGTGGATGGCCCGTCGGCGATGACGGCACCCGCCTCGACCTTGTCGCCCTCGGCCACCACCGGCTTCTGGTTGATGCAGGTGCCCTGGTTGGAGCGCTCGAACTTGCGCAGCTTGGAGGTGTACTTGCGGTTGTCGGCGGAGCCCTTGATGACGATGTGGTCACCGGTCACCTCGACGACCTCTCCGGCCACTGGGGCCAGGATGACGTCACCGCTGTCCTGGGCGGCCCGTGCCTCGACGCCGGTACCCACCAGCGGGGCGTCGGCCTGGAGCAGCGGTACCGCCTGACGCTGCATGTTGGAGCCCATCAGCGCCCGGTTGGCGTCGTCGTGCTCCAGGAACGGGATGAGCGAGGTCGACACCGACACCACCTGCTTGGGGGAGACGTCCATGTAGTCCACCTCGGCGGGCGAGACGTAGTCGACCTCACCGCCCGTCATGCGCACCAGCACCCGCTCGTTGACGAACGAGCCGTCGTCGTTGAGCGATGCGTTGGCCTGGGCGATGACGTGGGTCTCCTCCATCAGCGCCGTCAGGTACTCCACCTCGTTGGTGACCTTGCCGTCGACTACCCTGCGGTACGGAGTCTCGATGAAGCCGTAGCGGTTGACGTTGGCGTAGCTGGCCAGCGAGCCGATGAGGCCGATGTTCGGGCCTTCCGGCGTCTCGATGGGGCACATGCGGCCGTAGTGGGAGGGGTGCACGTCGCGCACCTCGAAACCTGCCCGCTCGCGCGACAGCCCGCCCGGGCCCAGCGCCGAGAGGCGGCGCCGGTGGGTGAGGCTGGCGAGCGGGTTGGGCTGATCCATGAACTGGCTCAACTGGCTGGTGCCGAAGAACTCCTTGATGGAGGCGACGACGGGCCGGATGTTGATGAGGCTCTGCGGTGTGATCGCCTCGGGATCCTGCGTGGTCATGCGCTCGCGCACGACACGCTCGAGACGGCTGAGCCCCACCCTGATCTGGTTCTGGATCAGCTCGCCAACCGTGCGGATGCGCCGGTTGGCGAAGTTGTCGATGTCGTCCACCCGATAGCCCTCGGTGCCGTTGTGCAGCTCGATGAGGTACTGGATGGTGGTCAGCATGTCGTCGTGCGACAGCAACCCATGGGCGTCGATGGTGTACTCGTCCTCGAGATTGCCCGACTCCCGCCCGAACTTCTGGTCCAGCTTGTAGCGGCCGACCTGGGTGAGGTCGTAGCGCTTCGGGTTGTAGAAGAGGGTGTTGATGAGACCGCGGGCGGACTCCACCGTGGTCAGCTCACCGGGGCGCAGCTTCCGGTACAGGTCGAGCAGGGCCTCGTCCTTGGCGCTGGTGGGGTCCTTCTCCAGGGTGTTGCGGATCAGCTCGGACCCGCCGAACAGCGCCAGGATGTCCTCGTCACTCTCGGCGAACCCGAGGGCGCGCAGGAACGTGGTGACGTACTGGCGGCGCTTGCGGTCGACCCGGACGCCCACGGTGTCCTTCTTGTCGATGTCGAACTCGAGCCAGGCACCGCGGCCCGGGATGACCTTGGCCGAGTAGATCTCACGGTCGATGGCGGTCTTGTCGCGGGTGACGTCGAAGTAGACGCCCGGCGAGCGCACCAGTTGGGACACCACCACCCGCTCGGTACCGTTGATGATGAAGGTGCCGTTCGGCGTCATCACCGGGAAGTCGCCGAGGAAGACCTGCTGCTCCTTGATCTCGCCGGTCTCCTTGTTGATGAACCGGGCGGTCACGAACAGCGGCTTGTAGTAGTTGGCGTCCTGCTCCTTGGCCTCCTCGATGGACATCGGCGGATCCTCGAAGCGGTGGTCGGTGAGCTCGAGTGCCAGGTTGCCGGTGAAGTCCTCGATGGGGGACACCTCACCGAAGATCTGCTTCAGGCCGTGGTCGAGGAAGCGCTGGAACGAGTCATGCTGAACCGACAGCAGGTTCGGGAGCGCCTGAACCTCGGGAATCTTTGCGAACGAGAGACGTGGGCTACGCGCACGGGCCAAGAGGGGATCCTCCTCTAGCGAGTCAAATGGGGCTGGGCGAAGGCGAGAATGGGCGGACGGGCAGGGCGGAACGTGTCAGAGACGGTCCTGTGGGCAGACAGCAGAAAGACCAGGATAGCACACCACCATCCTGGCTCGACACGGCGAGAGTCGCGCTGACATCTTCAACTGGCAGGAGGGAAGATACAGGGAGGCTCGGACCTAGTCAAGGTCCGCTCGCGGCGGGGAGGTACTTGGTACTCAGTACTTGGTAGCTGGCGCCACTGCAGGCGCCTTTCCGCCGAAGCCCTCACTGAACAGACGTCTGAGGTCTGCGACGCCCCGGCGCGGGATACCAAGTACCAAGTACCAAGTACCCCCCGCCGGAGCGATGCCTTGCAGACTCTGAACTACCTAAGTTCGACTGTGGCGCCGGCGGCTTCGAGAGTCCCCTTGGCCTTCTCGGCGGCATCCTTGTCGACGGCCTCGAGGACCGCCTGCGGGGCACCGTCGACGAGGTCCTTGGCCTCCTTGAGGCCGAGGCTGGTGAGGCCGCGCACCTCCTTGATGACCTGGATCTTCTTCTCGCCGGCTGAGAGGAGGACGACGTCGAACTC
>CAZOGW010000107.1:3670-6178 GCA_964579415.1 uncultured Acidimicrobiaceae bacterium
CCCGCCGAGGAGGAGAAGGACGAGTTCGACGTCGTCCTCCTCTCAGCCGGCGGGTGCGGCGGCATCGGCGCCGCCGCCGGCGACGGCAGCCATGGCGACCGGGGCGGCCGCGGTGACCTCGAACTTGTCCTCGAACGCCTTCACGAACTCGGACAGCTCGAGAACCGACATGCTCTCGAAGATGCCGAGCAGCTCTTCAGTGGTAGGGGTAGCCATGGTCATTCCTCCTCGGCCGTCGCGGCCTGGTCATCGTCTTCATCGGGATCTCCGGTGGCTGCCTCCTCGGCAACCGTCGCCTCGGCGGGCTCTGTCTCGGCCGCGGCGTCCTCTTCGTCGGGCACGTCCTCGGCCACAGGCTCATCGTCGGCCGCAGGCACCTCCTCGGCAGGCGCATCGTCGGTCGCAGGCTCCTCCACGGCCGCAGACTCTTCGGCAGGAGCCTCGTCGGCGTCCACGGTGCTCTTCTCGCCGCCGTCGTCGGGGGTGTCGGCCGTGTCCGGAGTGTCAGGGCTCTCCGGAGAGTCCGGGCTCTCAGGGCTGTCCGGACTTTCCGGGCTCTCGGCGGACTCCGCAGGTGCCGGGGCCTCGTCGGCGACGGACCCCTCATCGACAGCACCGGACGGTGCCGGGACTTCCTCCGACTCCTTCTTGTCCAGGAGCTGCCCCAGCACGGAGGCCGTGTTGCGTGGCAGCGCGGACAGCACGCCGGCGAGCCGGGCCATCGGTGCCTTCATCGCGCCGGCCAGCTTGGCCAGCAGGACCTCTCGGGGCTCGATATCGGCCAGCTCCCTGACCCGCTCCGGGGTGAGGCGGTCCCGCCCCAGTAGGCCGCCCTTGACGACGAACACCTCGTGAGCGGTGGAGAACTCCTTGAGCACCTTGGCGGTGGCAACGGGATCGCCGTCGGCGAAGGTGACCCCGGTGGGCCCGACGAGAAGTTCGTCGAGCTCGGACAGGTCGAGATCGGCGACGGCGCGGCGCGCCAGCGTCATCTTGACGACCTTGAACTCGGCGTCCTTCTCCCGGAGACCGCGCCGGAGCCGCTGCTGGGCGGCGACGGACAGACCTGCGTACTCGGCAAGGAACACCGCCTGGGCGCGTTCGATGCGCTCCTTGATGTCGGCGACGGCTTCGACCTTCTCGGGTCTCGGCATCTGGGTTCCTCCAGGGTTGTCGTATCCTCAGCCGGCCCCGGAATCAGGAAACCCCGCATCGACGTGACGCGGGGTCTTCGGTCCGGGTGCTGGATCCGCTCCCGGGAAGACGACCTGCGCCGGCGTCGCCATGGCGAGCTTTACGTCCGTACTGGACACCTGCGGTCTGGGGCCGAGTTGTGAGGTTGTGTCCGGGAGGTTAGGTGCCCACCACCGGAAAGGCCAACTCGGCCTACGAAGAAGCCCCCCGGTGGGGGGGCTCCTTCACAGGTACGGGGACCGGCATGCGGGAGAGTGATTCGCTCTTGAGGATTCGGGCAGACGGCGGGCCAGGAAGCCATCTACACGCTCCACACATGGCGACCGGGGTAGGGGCCGGTCTCAACGCCACGGTGGCCGAATGATCACCCTCTGGACGGTGGTGGATCGTCCGTTGACCGTATGCGCGATCCCCGTGATCTGAGATTCTTGCGACGGGGGCATCTTAGCTACGCCGCCCTTGGGCTGGTCAAGAGAAATGTCGCGGGGCGTCGCGCAGTCCTCGGAGCTGATGTCGAAGCGGGGAGGTACTTGGTACCTGGTACCTGGTAAGTCGCGGATACCAAGTACCAAGTACCAAGCACTCGGCTGGTGAGATCTACCTCGAGGCCTTGACCAGGTCCTCCAATTCGGAGGGATCGATCCTCACGCCGGGGCCCATCGTGGAGGAGAGGCCGACCTTGCGGATGAAGCGACCTTTGGCTGCCGGGGGACGGTTGCGGATCAGCTCGTCGCCGATGGCGGCGATGTTGGCCAGCAACAGGTCCGGCTCGAACGAGACCCGGCCCACCGGGATGTGGACGTTGCCGTAGCGGTCGTTGCGGTACTCGACCCGGCCCGCCTTGAACTCCGAGACGGCCTTGCCGACGTCGGTGGTCACCGTTCCCGACTTGGGATTGGGCATGAGGCCGCGGGGCCCGAGCACCGGACCCAGCTTGCCCACCTGGGGCATCAGGTCCGGTGTGGCGATGGCGATGTCGAAGTCGAGCGCCCTTCCCTTCTGGAGCTCCTCGACGAGCTCGGCGCCACCGACCACGTCGGCGCCGGCCTCCTCGGCCGCCCGGGCGTTGTCGCTCTCGGCGAACACCAATACCCGCACCGACTTGCCGGTGCCGTGCGGCAGCGACACCGTGCCGCGGACGAGTTGGTCCGCCTTGCGGGGGTCGATACCGAGGAGGAAGGCGACATCGATGCTCTCGTCGAACTTGGCGTATGCCAGGGATCGGACGAGGTCGATGGCATCCTGGGGTGTGTACATGGTGTGCCGGTCAAAGCGCCGGCCGATGTCCACCTGAGCCTTGGACTTGGGCATGGG
>CAZOGW010000107.1:6278-10272 GCA_964579415.1 uncultured Acidimicrobiaceae bacterium
GACCTCGCGGTGCCTTCGATGATCTTCACCGCGGCGTCGAGATCGTTGGCGTTCAGGTCGGCCATCTTGACCTGGGCGATCTCCTCGAGCTGGCTCCGGGTCACCGATGCCACCTTCTCCTTGTGCGGCTCGGCCGAGCCCTTCTCGATCTTGGCCGCCTGCCGCAGCATCACCGCCGCCGGCGGGGTCTTGGTCACGAAGGTGAAGGACCGGTCCTCGAAGACCGAGATCTCGACCGGAACGATGGTGCCGGTCTGGCTCGCCGTGGCGTCGTTGTACGCCTTGACGAACTCCATGATGTTGACACCGTGCTGACCCAGCGCAGGACCCACCGGGTAGGCCGGGCTGGCCTGCCCCGCCGGGATCTGCAGCTTGAGCACGGTGACTAGGCGTTTGCGGGGCATGGGTTCTTCCTGTGTTCTTACAGCGGAATCTTGTGAGACGGGTACTTGGTACTTGGTACTTGGTATTCGGTAGGTACTGAGTACCAAGTACTAAGTACTAAGTACCACCCGAAGCGAAGCTGCTTTCAGCCCCTGCGAAACCTCGCTCACAGCTTCAGAATCTGATCGAAGTTGAGCTCGACGGGGGTCTCGCGGCCGAAGATGTCCACCAGCACCCGCACCTTGGACTGGTCGACGTTGATGTCCTCGATGACGCCGTTGAAGTCGGCGAAAGGGCCCTCCACCACGCGGACGGTCTCGCCCACCTCCCAGGCCGGCTTGAAGCGGGGTTCCTTCTTCTCCTCGTCCTTGCGGACGCCGAGGATGCGCTCCACCTCGCGGCGGCTGAGCGGCGTCGGCTTGGTGCCGGAGCCGACGAACCCGGTCACACCCGGGGTGTTGCGGACGGCGTACCACGAGTCGTCGTCCATGTAGAGGCGCACCAGGATGTAGCCCGGGAACTTCTTCTGCGTGACATTGACCTTCTTGCCGCCCTTGAACGCCACGACTTCTTCCATCGGGATCACGACATCGAAGATCTTCTCCTCCAGGTGCATCGACTTGATGCGGGTCTGCAGGTTCGCCTTCACCTTGTTCTCGTAGCCGGAGTACGAGTTGATGACGTACCAGTCTCCGGGCAGGTCGTGCGGGCTGCGCGGCTCCTCGACCGGGGGACGGGTCTCCTCCGCCTCGACGTCGATGTCCTCGGTGATCTCCACGATCAATTGACCCCCAGCAACTGCAGGACCGCAGTCTTGAGCACCAGGTCGAGGCCGAAGGTGAGGCCGGTCACGATCAGCGTGACACTGAGCACGACGACGGTGTAGGTGACGGTCTGCTGCGGCGTCGGCCAGGCGACCTTGCGCAGTTCCTGGCGCACCTCGCGCACATACTGCCGGAAGCTGGTGCGCTCCCGGGTGCGCTGGCGCGGCACGCCCTTGCGTCGCTTGCGGGCGCTCTCCTCCGACTTTTCCTGGAGGCGGCGCTGCTCTCGGTTCACGTCGATCCCTTCAACGATCGGTTGGCCTGGCTCCCGGGCACACCTGCACCGCGGTCACAGACTGGGATGGCAGGGGTGGCGGGACTCGAACCCACAACCTCCGGTTTTGGAGACCGGCGCTCTGCCAATTAGAGCTACACCCCTGTGGGAGGCTTGGGCCCGGTTGCACCTGAGTATATGGCCCTGCCGCCGACAGTGTAAACCTGGGGGTGGGCGTGAGGCTCCGGCGGGCTCCGCAAGATGAGTTCGACGCGGGGAGGCACTTGGTACTTGGTACGAGGTACTAGGTGGCGTGGGCGCGGCGACGGAGGGCCACCAGGACGGCGATGGCGCCGGCCACCGCGGTGGCGGAGGCGGCCGCGATGGCCGGGACCAGCGCCTCGGAGCGGCGCCGGGGGCGGCGGGGCACCGCGGCGGCCACCTCGACGCGGGGCATGAGTTCGGGGGGTGCCGGGACGGTGGTCACTCCCATCAGGGCCATCACCCGGGTGACGCGGCGGGAGCGGGCGGCCTCGGCCTGGCAGGTGAGGCAGCGCGACACGTGGCCGGACAGCAGCGCCGGGGGCTCCATACCGAAGCGGCTGATTCGGCGGACCGAGGTGCAGGGCAGGCCGCTCACCCGTCCACCTGCTCTTCCTCCAGGACGCCGCGCAGCGCCGCCCGCCCGCGGTGCAGCCTCACCTTGGCGGCGGTGACGGTGATGCCGAGGTGCTCGGCGATCTCGGGGTGGGTCCAGTCGTACATGTCCTTCAACACGACCACCGCCCGGAGTCGTGGCGAGATCCGTGCCAGGGCCGAGGAGATGCGCCGGGCGAAGTCGGCGTCGAGACCCAGGGTCTCGGGGTCGGTGGCGGGGCCTGCCTCGGGCTCGCCGGCACCCTCGAGGTCGGTGACGGGAAACCGGACCCAACGCTTGTGGAAGCTGCGCGCCGTGTTGACGGTGATGCGGTACAGCCAGGTGGAGAAGCGGGAGTCGCCGCGGAACGCCGGCAGTCCTCGCCAGGCACGGAGCAGGGCCTCCTGGGCGACATCGGCGGCAAGGTCGCGGTCTCCGACGAGGCGGAGGGCGAGGGTATAGACAGAGTCCTGGTGGGCGGCCAGCAACTCGGTGATGGCGGCCTCCTCCCCCATCCGGGCGCGGGAGACGAGATCGGAGCGGCCATCACCGTCGCTCCCGGCCGGTTCACGTACAGTTGCGCCTCCATCTATGGATGCGACCTCGCCGCGGCGCCGCGCGTTACGCGCCGTGTGCCCGTCGTCGAGGGGCGTCACCTGCGCACCTTCATCGTGGCGGTGACCAGGTCGACCCCGCCGGCGCTCAACGAAGCTGCCAGGCCGACGCCGGGTTCGTCGAAGGAGGTCACGGTCGCCGTCATCTCGGCGGCGGCTGCGGGGCGGAGAGCGTTGCGGAAACGCACCTTCATCTCCGTCAGCGGGTCCTCAGCGGAACCGAATGCTGCTCCCATCTGCGAGAGCCACGCCGACATGAGCAGGCCGTGGACCACGATCCCGTCGAGGCCGGCGGCGCGGGCCGCGGCGTGGTCGAAGTGGATCGGGTTGAAGTCCCCGGAGGCGGCGGCGTAGCGCACCAGGTCGAGGCGGCTGGCACTCCTCGGCAACGGGCCCAGCACCAGCCCTTCGGTGGCGGGCCCGACGGTGGGTGGCGGAGATGTCCCGGCGCGCCGCGTCACCACCGGTTCGCCTCCGTCCGGTCCGGGCTCCGCCGCGGGACCGGCACCCATGAGGAACGTGGACGACGAGTCCAGCAACGGCAGGCCGGCGGCTGTGACTGAGGCGTCGAAGCCGACGAAACTCACACCGCCCCGACTCCTCACCCTGGTCACGGTTGCCGTCACTTCCACGGCGGCGCCGATCGTCAGCGGCCCATGCCAGGTGAAGGTCTGGTCGGTGTGCACCAGGACCCGAATGCTTTCCCCGACGTCCTCGGAGTGCAGGAAGGCGGGAGCGATGGCAAAAAGCAGCGCCCCGGCGAAGCTGGGCGGAGCACTCGCCGTCCAGCGAGCGGCGTCGTCACCGGTGGCGGCGACATACTCCCCCACCTTCTCCGGCGAGATCCGCAACGAGGCCGGCCCGTACCCCCGGCCCTGGAGAGCTTCCAATGACATCAAGCTGGATGGTAGCGGGGCGGTATGGGATCGCCAGACCTCTTGAAGGGCATCTCAGATAATGTAATGTTATGTCGATGCCGATCATCACTGAAGCGGAGCGGAGCGATCTGTACACTGGCCTCCGAGAAGTACTCGGAGTCACCAGAGCGGAGACGCTGATGAGAGCGATACCGCTGCACGACCTCGACGAGGTTGCCACCAAGCGTGACCTCGCGGTTCTTCGTGCGGAACTGACGGCTGACTTCAACAGGGCACTGAGCAAGGGTCTCGGCAATGCCCGGAATGAGACGCAAACCGAGATCGGGACGCTCCGCACGGAGATCGGGACACTCCGCACCGAGATCGGGACACTCCGCACCGAGACACGCACCGAGATCGGGACACTCCGCACCGAGATGCACACCGAGATCGGGACACTCCGC
>CAZOGW010000108.1:0-10199 GCA_964579415.1 uncultured Acidimicrobiaceae bacterium
GCCACGTCGTGAGCCGAGCGCAGCGGCGGCATCATCTTGAACACCGGGTCGGTGCCGGCGACATAGCTGTCGTCGAAGGCGAGATGGTGCGGCGTCACCTCGCACGTCACCGGGAGCCCTTCCGCCTTGGCGGCGGCGACCATCTCCACAGTGCCGGCGGTGCTGACATGCTGGACGTGGTAGCGGGCACCGGTGAGGCGCACCAGGGCCAGGTCGCGGGCGACGATGACCTCCTCGGCCAGCGACGGGATCCCCTGCATGCCGAGCCGGGACGAGAGCGGGCCTTCGTGCATGTGCCCACCGGAGGCGAGGCCGGGGTCCACGGCGTGCTGGGCGATGACCCCACCCAGTTGGGCGACGTACTCCATGGCCCGGCGCAGCAACCCGGCGTCGGCCACGGTGTCACCGTCGTCGCTGAAGATGCGCACCCCTGCGGACCACAGGTCGTCGAGGTGGGCGAGGCGCTCGCCGCGGCGTCCGGCGCTGATGCACCCGGCGGAGGCCACGTCGACCTTGCCTGCCTGGGCGCCCCGGTCGGTCACGAAGCGGGCCAGATGCCCGGCGTCGACGGGAGGATCAGTGTTGGGCATGGCGACCACGGCGGTGTAGCCGCCGGCTGCGGCCGCCGCCGATCCGGAGGCGATGTCCTCCTTGTGCTCGTCGCCGGGCTCGCGGAAGTGGACGTGGAGGTCGACCAGCCCGGGGCCGACCCAGCAGCCGGAGGCGTCGAGGACCTCGGCGTCCGGAGCCTCCAGGCCGCTACCGATGGCGGTGACCACACCGCCGGCCACATGGACGTCGGCCGTCACCGGCCCGTCGGTGGTGAGCACGGTGCCTCCGGTGATGAGCATCTCAGGCATCGATCTCACCACCGAGAAGCTGGAAGAGGGCCGCCATCCGAACCGCCACCCCGTTGGCCACCTGGTCGAGGACCAGGCAGCGGGGGTCGTCGGCGACGGCGGCGTCGATCTCGATACCGCGGATCATCGGCCCCGGATGGAGCACTACGGTGTCCGGCTTGAGCACGGCGAGCCGCTCGGCGGTCATGCCGAAACGCTGCCGGTACTCGGCGTAGGAGGGGAACACCGACGAACCTCCCCGCTCCGCCTGCACCCGCAGGAGGTAGACGGCGTCGAGTTCGGTGAGGTGGCTGTCGAGGTCGCTGGCGGTGCGCACCGGCCAGCCGGTGGTGTCCAGCGGGAGGAGCGTCGGCGGTCCCACCAGGGTGACGTCGGCGCCGAGGGTGGCCATGGCGAACACGTTGCTGCGGGCCACCCGGGAGTGGCGGATGTCGCCGACGATCCCGACCCGCAGGCCGTCGAGGCCGCCGAAGCGTTGCCGCAGGGTGAGGCAGTCGAGGAGCGCCTGGGTGGGGTGCTGGTTGGCGCCGTCGCCGCCGTTGAGGACGGGCACGCCGGACCATTCCGCCACCCGCCACGGCGCCCCGGTGGCGGCGTGGCGCACCACCAGGGCGTCGACGCCCATGGCGCAGATGGTGAGCACCGTGTCCTTTAGGCTCTCGCCCTTCTTCAGCGCCGAGACGCCCGGGGAGAAGGACATGGTGTCGGCGGAGAGGGCTTTGGCCGCCTTCTCGAACGACATGCGGGTGCGGGTGGAGGCCTCGAAGAAGAGTGTCGCCACTGTCTTGCCCCGGAGGGCGGGGACCTTGGGGATGGGGCGGCGCAGTACCTCGGTGAAGGCATCGGCGTCGTCGAGCAGGCTCTCCAGAGCGGTGCGCTCCATGCCTTCGGTGGTGAGCAGGTGGCGCATCATTCTCCTCTCCGAAGGGTGACGGCGTTCTCCAGCGTCACCTCGTCGGCGCCGTCGGTCTCGGTCAGGTGCACCGTGACCCGCTCATCACGCGACGTCGGCATGTTCTTGCCGACGTAGTCGGCGCGGATGGGCAGCTCCCGGTGTCCCCGGTCGACCAGGACGGCGAGCTGGACCCTTCCGGGGCGGCCCAGATCGGCGAGGGCGTCGAGGGCGGCGCGGATGGTGCGGCCGGTGAACAACACGTCGTCGACGAGCACCACGGTGTGGCCGTCGATGGCGTGCGGGATCTCGGTCGGGCCCAGCGGCGTGGTGGGCCGGCTGTCGAGGTCGTCGCGGTACAGGGCGATGTCGAGGGCGCCGACCGGGACGCGGTGGTCCTCGACCTGGCCGAGGATGTCACCGATGCGGGCGGCGAGCGGCACGCCACGGGTGTGGATTCCCACCAGCACCACATCCCCGGCCCCCGAGTTGCGTTCCACAATCTCGTGGGCGATGCGCCGCAGCGCCCTCCCGATGTCGTCAGGTCCCATCACCGGGCGCACGTTGGCGCCCCCACAAAGAAACGCCACCCCTTCAGGGTGGCGCGGCATGCGATCATTCTGGCCGTCTCCTTTCCTTCCCGGCCTCACAGGACCGGTTTAAAGGTGTTGGAGGGACGGTAGCACAGGAGCATGGGCCCTCGGCGGCGCGGGGAGTACTGCCCTTCGCCAGGATTACTTGCGCTCCTCCGCAAGCCTCGCCAACACCCCATTGACGAACGCTCCGCTGCGGGAGGTGGAGAAGCGCTTGGCCAGTTCGACGGCCTCGTCGATGACTACGCCGGTGGGGGTCTCGGTGTGGAGCAGCTCGTAGGCGCCGAGGCGGAGGAGGTTGCGATCGACCGGCGGCATGCGCTCGATGCGCCAGCCCTCGGCGAGGGTGGCGATGGTGGCGTCGAGCGCCTCGCGCCGGTCCCACACGCCGGTGACGAGCCGGCCGGCGCGGGCGCTGAGCCCGGCCAGCTCGGGTTCAGCGCTGCCGGTGAGGTCGGCGGCGTACAGCGCCTCCAGGGCGGCTTCACGGGCCTCCTTGGTACTCACGTGACGCGGGTGATGTAGTCCCCGGTGCGGGTGTCCACCTTGACCACGTCGCCCTGGTCGACGAAGAGCGGGGCCTGCACCACCAGGCCGGTGCTCAGCGTCACCGGCTTGGTGGCACCCGATACCCGGTCGCCCTTCACCCCCGGCTCGGCGTAGGTAACCGCCAGCTCGACGGAGGCGGGGAGATCCACCCCGATGGGGTTGCCCTCGAACATGGAGAGTTGCGCCGTCATCCCGTCGACCAGGAAGTTGCCGGCGTCGCCGATGATCGTCTCGCTCACCCGGAGCTGCTCGTAGGTCTCGTTGTCCATGAAGTGGAACCCGAGGTCGTCGCGGAAGAGGAGCTGGAAGTCGCGCCGGTCGATGCGGGCCAGCCCGATGTTCTCGTCGGCGCGGAAGGTGCGCTCCAGCACGGCGCCCGTCTCCAGGTTCTTGATCTTCATCTTGACGAACGCCTTGCCCTTGCCCGGCTTGACGTGCTGGTACTCGACCACGGTGAAGAGGCCGTCGTCGAGGTTGAGCGCCATCCCCGGGCGCACGTCGTTGGTGGAGATCATCGGATGTGTAGCTCCTTGCTCGCGTGGGTGAGGACCTCGGCGCCGTGCTCGGTGACGAGCACCATGTCCTCGACTCGGGCCCCGCCCCGGCCGGGGATGTACACCCCGGGCTCGACGGTGACCACGTCGCCGGGCTGGAGCACCTGCTCTCCCCCGGCCCGCAGCCACGGGGCCTCGTGGATCTCCAGGCCGACCCCGTGGCCGGTGGAGTGGACGAAGAACTCGTCGTAACCGGCGGTGCGCAGCACGGCGCGGCACGCCTCGTCGACGTCGCCGGCGACCACTCCGGGACGAACCGCGGCAATGCCCGCCAGGTTCGAGGCGAGGACGGCGGCGTAGACCGCCTCCATCTCAGGGTCGCCATTGTCTCCGATCCAGACGGTGCGGGTCATGTCGGAGTGGTACCCGTCGACGACACACCCGTAGTCGACGAGCAGCGGACCGTCGCCGACGGGCGTGGCGCCGCTCTCGTGGTGGGGGCGGGATGCGTTGGCGCCGGCGGCGACGATGGGCTCCCAATCGGCGGAATCGGCCCCGGCCGTACGCATCGCGTCGACCAGCGCCTCGCCCAGGGAGATCTCGTCGGGAGCTGCCGCGGCCAGTTCGGCGAGGCGGGAGAAGGCGACGTCACCGGCGGCGGCGGCGGCGCGGAGGGCGGCGACCTCGTCGGCGTCCTTGATGCGGCGGTGTTCCTCGACGATCCCCGAGGTGGGGTGGATCTCCGCCTCGAACATGTCGCGCAGCGTGCGGGAGAACTCCCACGAGACGTGCGCCGCCTCCACGTCGAGGTCGGCAACGTCTCCGGCGGCGGCGGCGAGGTTGTCGCCGAGCTGGCCGATGTAGACGCGCAGCGAGGTGGCCGGAATGGCCGCCGCCAGGGGCTCTGCCATCTCCCCGTATCGACCGTCGGTGACCAGCACGTTGCGGTCCGGTCCCACGAAGAGGAAGGCGTTCGAGCCGGTGAACCCGGTGAGGTAACGGATGTTGACGAGTGACGTGACCAGCAGCGGCGTCTCCCGCTCCTTCATCAGCCGCTCGATGCGGCCGGCGTGGTCCATGGGTCTCCTCGGATCTCGGCTTGATGGGGTGCGCTCAGCGGACGGCTATGGCCCGGAGCGCGGCGTCAACGGTAGCGGCGTCGACGGGCATGAGGACGGGGTCGGCGATCTCGCGCAGCAGCGTCATGCGCAGCCCGGTGCGGTCGCGCTTCTTGTCCAGGGCCATCAGCTCGACGATGCGCTCCCGCGCCGCCGCGCCGGCGTCGGTGGGGAGGCGCAGCCGCTCGATGACATGGCGCTGGCGCTCGGAGTCACCGAAACCGGTGACGAGGCGGGAGGCCTCGGCGGCGGCCACCATGCCCACGGACACGGCCTCGCCGTGGGGGATGCCGAGGGCCACCTCTACGGCGTGGCCCACGGTGTGGCCGTAGTTGAGCCAGGCCCGCTGGTCCTGCTCGGTGAAGTCGGCGGACACGATGCGGGCCTTCACCGCCACGGCACGGTCCACCACCTCGTCGAGAGGCGCGTCGAGGCCCCTCTCCTCGTACAGTTCCACCAGGGCGAGGTCGCCGATCAGGCCGGCCTTGACCGCCTCGGCGGATCCCTCGCGGATGAGCGGGCGGGGGATGCCCTCCAGCAGGTCGGTGTCGATGACGACCCGGCGAGGGTGGCTGAAGGCGCCGGCCAGGTTCTTACCGCCGACGTTGATCCCGGTCTTGCCGCCGATGGAGGCGTCGACGGCGCCGAGCAGCGTCGTCGGCACCAGGCTGGCGCCGACTCCGCGAAGGTAGGTGGCGGCGACGAAGCCGGCGACGTCGGTGAGTGCCCCGCCGCCGACGCCGACGACAAGGTCGCCACGGGTGAGGCGCATCGCGTTGAGCCACAGGTAGCACTGCTCCACCACGGCAAGTGTCTTGCCGGCCTCCCGATCGGGGAGCACCTCGATGCCGGTGTCGGAGCCTGCGGTGCGCAGGCTGCGGGCCACCTCGGCGGCGACGTGGTGAGCACCGGGCTGGGTGAGGACGGCGACCCGGGGCGGCGCCTCCGCCTCCCCGAGGAGCAGCCCGGCGAGCAGCGCCGAGCCGACCACCCCGGGGTGGACCTCCACCACGGAGCGGACGGTGCCGGCCTCGGTGATCAGGTGGCGGGCCACAGCGCCTCCACTGCCGCCGCGACCCGCTCCGGGACGATGCCGTCGGTGCCGACGGCGGCGTGTGCTGCGGCTCCGTAGCGGGCCTCCCGCCGCGCCAGGATGCCGGCGAGGTGCTCCGCTCCCCCGTCGCCGGCCAGCGGCCTGCCGGTCCCCTTGCCGACCCGTTCCGCCAGGGTGCCCGGCGGGGCTACCAGCCATATCACGGTCCCGCTGTCCCTCATCAGGGTCACGCTGGCGTCGTCGAGCACCGCTCCCCCACCGGTGGCCACCACCGCAGGTACGGCTACTGCCGCCGCCTCGGCGACGACGGCCCGCTCTTCGGCGCGGAACACTTCCTCGCCCTCGGCAAAAAGGGTCGGGATGTCGCGCCCGGCCCGTTGCACCACGGCGTCGTCGGTGTCGACGAAGGCGGCGCCGCGGTGTTGCGCCACCAGACGTCCCACGGTGGTCTTACCGGATCCCATCATCCCGACGAGCCAGAGGTGGCCGGCCATGACATTCAGAACGACGCCAGCCGCTCGTTGTGGGCGGCGACGCTTTCCACCAACTCCCGGGCGGTGTCGCCCCCGAACTTCCGCTGCACCTCCTGCGCCAGGACGATGGCCACCATCTGCTCGGCCACCACTCCGGCGGCGGGCACGGCACACACGTCGCTGCGCTCCCGGAACGCCTTCTCCGGCTGCTTGGTCACCACGTTGACCGTGTCGAGGGGGCGCATCACCGTCGATATCGGCTTCATCGCCGCCCGCACCAGGAGCGGGCCGCCGATGGACATACCGCCCTCGGTGCCGCCGGCGCGCAGTGTCCGTCGGGTGAATCCGGTGCCGTCGTGGTAGATCTCGTCGTGGGCCACCGAGCCGCGGCGGGTGGCCCCCTCCCAGCCGTCGCCGATCTCCACCGCCTTGATGGCGTGGATCGACATGAGCGCCCCGGCGAGAAGCCCGTCGAGCTTACGGTCCCAGTGGACATGGCTGCCCAGGCCCACCGGCACCTGGTAGGCGATGACCTCGACGACACCGCCGAGGGTGTTGCGGTCGGCCTTGGCCGCCTCGATCTCGGCGATCATCGCCGCCTCGGCGGCGGGATCGAAGGCCCGCACCGGGGAATCGTCGATGCGGGGAAGGTCGGCGGGTGTGGGGAGTGCCGCACTCTCGGCGCGGGCAGACCCGATGGCGACGACGTGGCTGAGGACGGCGACGCCGATCTGCGCCAGCAGCGCCTTGGCCAGGTAGCCGGCCACGGTGCGTGCCGCCGTCTCCCGGGCCGAAGCCCGCTCCAGGATGTCGCGGGCGTCATGGGTGCCGTACTTCTGCATCCCCACCAGGTCGGCATGCCCGGGGCGCGGCGTGGTCAGCGGCCGCCGGGACTCGCCCGGTCCCGCCGACATCTCCTGCTCCCACTTGGGCCACTCGGTGTTGCGGACGACGACCGCCACCGGGCTCCCCAGGGTCATCCCGAAGCGGACCCCGCCCAGGATCTCCAGCTCGTCGCGCTCCAGGCGCATACGACGGCCTCGCCCGAATCCGAGGCGGCGCCGCGCCAATTCGTCGGCGATGCCCTCGGCGGAGACAGGGATCCCCGCCGGCAGCCCCTCGACGATCGTCACTAGCCCGGGACCGTGTGACTCCCCGGCGGTGAGAAAGCGGAACATAGGGGTGGATGGTACTTGTGCAGGATCTGAGGGGTGCTCCTCGGGTCGGGGAGGTCCTTGGTACTTGGTATCGCGTAATACCAAGTACCAAGTACTTCTCAGCGCAGATACCACCTCATGATGTCCCCGCCCCAGATCACCGCCACGTATGCCCCTAAGACCAGCGCGGGGCCGTAGGCGAAATGCTCCTGGAGGCGGCGGAGGCGGGCGGCCACCAGGACGATACCGGTGATCCCGCCGGTCAGGATGCCGAGGAAGATGGCCAGGATGAGGATGTCCCAGCCCAGGTAGGCGGTGAACAGACCGAGGGCGAAAGCCAGCTTGACGTCCCCGCCACCCATGCTGCGCCCCCGGGTGACGAGCCACACCAGCAGGAGGAATCCGTAATAGACCGCGCCCCCGATGACGGCCCGGACCAGGTGATCGGCGTCGCCGTCGAGGATGGCGCCGGCACCGAGCAACACCGCGGCTACGGCGGTTCCGGGAAGGTTGAGGGCATCGGGGATGAGCCTGGCATGGAGGTCGGTGACGGCGAGCGCCATGGTGACCGCGGTGAAGACGAGGAAGGCGGCCAGCACCCAGGTTTCCCCCAGCGCCCAGCCGACGAGCAGGAACATGGCCGGTGTCGCCATCGCCAGCAGCGTCGGCGTCCTCGGCGAGAGGGGCGCCGAGACGTCGGCGCGTCCCTCCAGAGAAAGTCGGGCCATGTGGCCGGCGAGCCAGCCGGCGGGGATCCCGGAGGCGACCATGGCGGCGGCGAGGGACAGGCTCACTCGGCGGCCGTTCCCCCTCGGCGGGGACGCAGCGCCGCACGCATCACGCCGACCGGAGCGGGGCGTCCGGTCCACAGCCGGAACGATTCGACCGCCTGACCCAGCAACATCGTCGGGCCCCCGGCCACCGGAAGGCCCCGGCCGGCAACTGTCACCTCCGCCGGGGTGGGCCCGTTGCCGTATGCCATGTCGAGCAGGCCGGAGGCGGCTTCGATATAGGCGGCGGGCAGCTTCTCGCCCCGCATACCCAGGGGGGTGGCGTTGACGATGACGGCACCGCCGACCGGCTCCCCCCAGGCGACGACGTGGGCAGACGCCCCCGTCAGGTCGACAGCCGCCGTGGCGGACTCGTGACGGCGCGCCGTCACATGCAGGTCCCGTCCCGACAGCGCCACCAGCGCCGCGGCGGCGGCACCACCCGCCCCGAGGATCAGCACGGGGGCGTTCCCGGGGAGGCCGCCCCATCGCCAGGCGTTGCGGACGCCGGCGATATCGGTGTTGTGGCCCACCACCTCGTCGCCGACACGTACCAGGGTGTTGACGGCCCCGGTGAGGGCGGCGTCCGAGGAGAGACGGTCGCACAGGGCGGCAGCACGGCCCTTGTGGGGCATGGTGACGTTGGCGCCGTCGAGGTCACCGGCGCGGATCTGCTCGACCGCCTCGCTCATCCCGGCAGCGTCCACCCGGCGGGCGCGGTAGCTGCCCGGTATGCCGACTTCGGCCAGGGCGGCGGTGTGGATCGCCGGGGACAGCGAGTGCTCGACGGGGTCGCCGAGCACGACCAGCCTCATTGCTCGAGAACCCCGTCCTGGCGTGCCTGCTCCACCTTGGCGTTGTGTTCGTCGAGGGTCTCGGAGAACCCGTGGGTGCCGTCGGTGTCGACCAGCACGTAGTAGAAGTAGCCGGTGTCGTCGGGCTGGGCGGCGGCGATCATCGAGGTGTCACGCACCCCGCCGATCGGCGTCGGCGGCAGGCCGGCGTTGCGGTAGGTGTTCCACGGCGAGTCGATCTCGAGGTGCTCGTTGAGCACCCGGCCCGGGTTCTCGCCCAGGGCGAAGATCACCGTGGCGTCGATCTGGAGCAGCATCTCCTCGGCGAGGCGGTTGTGGATCACCGACGAGATGACGGGCCGCTCCTCCTCGATCTTGGCCTCGTCCTCGATGAGTGAGGCGATGATGAGGCCCTCGTAGATCGACAGGCCCTTGGCCTCGAGCTCGGTCCAGTCGACCCGCCCGATGCGGGTGGACATTTCGTCGCTGAGGCGCTGCAGGATCGTCTCGGCGGAGGCGTCCTCGACGAAGTCGTAGGTGGCCGGGAAGAGCAAACCTTCCCAGGCGATGATCGGGTCGGTGCCGGCGGGGAGGCTGTCGGGGAGGTAGGGCGACGTCACGTCCCCGTCGAGGAGCGCCTCGGTCAGTTCCTCCTCGGTGTAGGGCGTCTGCTCGGCGAGCGATTCGAGCACCTCGGACATTCGCAGGCCTTCGATCACGGTCACCCGGTAGGTCTCCATCGGCGGTGGGCCCAGTACGAGGACCTCGATGATCTGCGGCACCGACATGCCACCGATGAGTGTGTAGGTGCCGGCCTTGAGCTGATCGGCGACACCTCCGACACGCACCGCCCGTTCGAAGTCACCGGCGGCGACGATGAGGCCTTCGTCCTCGAGCTGGCGGGCGATCCCGGTGGCGCTGGAACCGGAAGCCACCTCGACCTCCACCTCCTCGCCGGCGGGCAGGCTGGGCCCGGCGGCCACGTTGTCGGCTGCGACCACGTCCGCCAGCCGCGGCGCCACGTTGACGATGGCGGCGAACCCGAGCCCGATGACGGCCAGGCCGGCGATGAACTTGCCCAGCGTGATACCGATCCGGGGACGTTCCGGCTCGTACTGGATCTGTGGTGGTGTGGTCTCAGGTGGCGCGGTCACGAGGTTTCCTGTCGGGAGCTATCAGCGTGGTCACAGAATGGTACTAAGTACTAAGTACTAGGTACTAGGACTGGCGACACAACCCGCCACCGGTGCTGCTCAAGACTCCGGCGACCGGATCGGATCCCCTTCCACCCAAGCCCCGCCCACTCTTCACCTAGTAGGTACTAGGACTGGCGACACAACCCGCCACCGGTGCTGCTCAAGACTCCGGCGACCGGATCGGATCCCCTTCCACCCAAGCCCCGCCCACTCTTCACCTAGTAGGTACTAGGACTGGCGACACAACCC
>CAZOGW010000109.1:0-10047 GCA_964579415.1 uncultured Acidimicrobiaceae bacterium
TCGCCCGGGGCCATTCCCGGAAAGACACGGTCTGCGGGTTCTCCGGCGGTAGATTCTCTCCGGGACCGAAGCCGGGTGTGCCCACCCGCGCGGCCGGTCACCAGCAAGGGGACCTCATTGGTCCGCGTCGTCGCGAGAGGAGCGCCATGACCACCGAGTCGGCAATCACCCGGAACCTGAACTACGCCTACCTCTACGGCGGCATCACCGCCGCCGTCTTCGGAATCGTCCTGCTCATCAAGCGCGAAGAGGCCGTCGGGCTCATCATGGTGCTCCTCGGCTTGTGGTGGCTGGTCTACGGGGCGTTCATGCTCTTCTCGGTGTTCATCGACCGGGCAGAGGGTGGCTGGCACCTCTTCCTAGGAGCGCTCGGGGTCGGTGCCGGCCTGGTGACACTGAGCCAGCCGGTCGAGACGGCCCAGGTGCTCGGAGCGGGAATCGCCCTGGTGCTGGGGGCGCTCGGTCTCGTCATCGGCGTCGGCGCCATCTGGGGCGCCTTCCAGGGTGGTGGGCTCGGAGCCCTCGTGTTCGGTGTCGTCAGCGCCATCATCGGCCTCATCTTCATCTTCAACCCGATGAGCTCGGCGTCGGCGACGGTGACATTGCTCGCCATCCTCCTGCTGATCAACGGACTTGTCGGCATCTACATCGCGATCACCAAGAAGGCCGTGACCCTCTAGCCACGCCGGATCCCCCGGGGTCGGAGTCGCGATGGCCGGGGCACGGACCGCCGGGTCTCACTGGGGCGTGCAGGTCCTCGCAACGGCCTGAACCCTGGCTCGGCCGAGCCTCCGCGGCCGCGCCACCGAGGGTCGACGGCGGAGATTGGATCGCGAACGCAGTGCGGGCCGCCGCTGTCTTTGGTATCTCAGGTTGGTGATCACGCTCGACTCGAAGAGGTCGGCGACGAGCGACAGCGATGCATCGATGATCGCCGTCAGGCATAATTTGCCGCAGGCGGACGGGGAGGGAGAGCGTGGACTTCCGATATCTGGTAGGCGACGAGGCCCTACGCGCGGAAATCCTCGATCGCATCGACGAGATAGCCGATGCCTTGCCCGGGGGCCTTGAGAGTATCGACTCGCGCATGGCGCACGACGCGCTCGCCGGCGGCCTGGAGAGCATGGCGGCGGGCTCCTGGCAGGAAGGCACCGACTCGTCGCTGGAGGCCATCATCCTCCGCTTCGCGCGGCCCGTGCTCCTCGTGCAGGACGAGACGTTCAAGCCCGTCGTCGACGGCTTCCCCGAGAGCCGGATCGTCACCGACCTGCTCACCACCGCCCGTTCACAGCTCGAGACCGCCATCGCCGGCGTCGGCCGAATCGACCTGAAGAATCACCGCCTGGAGTATGCCGGCACCGGCTGGGTGGTGGCCCCCGGGATCGCCGTCACCAACCGTCACGTGGCCGAGGAGTTCGCCACCAGGACCGGCGGCGGTTTCGCCTTCAGGGACGCCGGGTACGGCCGCATGGTCGGCGCATCGATCGACTGGCGTCGAGAACACCAGCGGGGCGAGGAGTCGCTCACACCGGTCACCGGCGTGGCATGGATCGAGGACGACAAGGGGCCCGATGTCGCCCTGCTCCGGATCGGTGCGACCGACCTGGCCGGACAGCCCCCACCGCAGCCGCTGACGTTGATGGACGAGGTGGAGATCGGCGGCAGCGTCGACGCCTGGACCGCGGTGATCGGCTATCCGGCGTTCGACTCCCGCAACGATCGTGCCGATCAGCAACGCATCTACGACGGCATCTACAACGTGAAACGCCTCTCCCCCGGCCGGATCTTGTCGGTGTCGCCCGACGGCCTGCTCACACACGACGCCACCACGCTGGGGGGCAACTCCGGGTCGGTCGTGGTGGATCTCGCTACCGGAAAGGCCGTCGGTCTCCACTTCGGAGGCAGCGAGGGAGACCGCAACTACGCAGTCCAGGCATCCGTCGTCGCCGACCTGGTCGAGCGGCACGGATAGGCCGCGCATGGGCATCTGGGACGATCCGTCGGCAGATTGGTCCACCGGTGACGGCTTGCGCGCCAAGGAGGTGTTCGTCAGGGCGTACTGCGACATGGATGCCATCGAGGAGCTGGCGGGGAGGGTCGGCCTCGACCTGACGCCACCGGCCAAGGCGCCCACCGCCCTCCAGACGTGGGACGTGCTGCTGACGGCGGCGGCTGGGGCGGGTCGGGTACTCGATCTCGCCGGCCACGCCCTCCTCGACCCGGGCTGCGATGCCTTCACGACGCCACTGACCGAG
Organism: uncultured Acidimicrobiaceae bacterium; assembly: GCA_964579415.1. GTDB lineage: Bacteria > Actinomycetota > Acidimicrobiia > Spongiisociales > UBA5794 > CAZOGW01. Next base: position 2,256 of record CAZOGW010000109.1, read on the forward strand.
GTCCTCGGAGAGTGGGTCGACGTGGCCCGGGCGCGGGCCATCACCAATGCAGGTGACGGTGGCGGCCACCTGCAGGCCCTCAACGTGCCCGGACTGGGTCTGGCGAACCCGATGCAGGAGGTCCAGATGGCCTTCGACGCCATGCGCAGGGTGGCATTGATACGGTCGGGGGGTCGTGCCCGGGGGACAGGCTTCCTGGTGGGCATGGACCTTCTACTGACGGCCGCCCACGTACTCGACCTGAAACAGACCCCACCTCCGGTTGCCGGCGTCGAGGCGGTCTTCGACTTCGACGGCTCGGCGCGGGCTCCCAGCGAGGTGGGGGTCCCCGTTGAGGTGACGGAACTCCTCTCGTGGAGCCCACCGACCGATGCCGAGAGGCTGGGCGGCTCCGACGACTGGGAGGCGCCGGCGGATAAACTCGACTACGCGCTGGTGAGGTTGTCCAGGCCGATGGGCGACGACGTGGCCGGCGACGGCCGCCCCCGCGGCTTCTACACGTTGCGCGACACCGAGTACACCTTCGACGGGGACTTCCTCATCCGCATCCCGCAGCACATGATCGGCACCCCCCTGTCGATCGCCTATGCCTTGAAAGGGTTCGACAAGAACGGCGCCGCCACGCGGGTGCGGTACCGGGCCAACACAGGAAGCGGCTCGTCGGGTGCCCCCCTGATCGACCACACCGGCCGGCTGGTGGGGATCCATCACTACTCGCAGTGGCGCCGCAACCAGGCCGTCCCCACCGCCAAGATCGCCGTCGCGCTGCACGCCGCCGGGTACACCGCCGAGTTGGAAACGCCACTCCCACCCGACCGGCCGCCCGCCGCACCCGTGGCGGCCGCGGCGCCGGCGGCGGACCCGTTCGAGGTGCTCGAGATCGGATCGCGGCCGTTCGTGAACCGGCAGTCGCTGCGCTCCACATTCAAGGACATGGTGACCCACGACCGGAGGCTCCTGCTCATCTCCGGGGACGCCGGCTGCGGGGTGAGCTACTCGTACCGCCTGATGGCACACCTGGCGGGCAGCTCCACCGCCCAACCGGGGATCGCTTCACGTCCCGGCGGGCTCAAGGTGGTGAAGGCCGACCTGCGGGAATACGTCGGGCTGCCTTCCTCTGAATGGCGCGACCGGCTCGTCCGCGCCATCTGCCGCGGGATCACGTACGACGTCGCTCCGGCGACACTGGCGCAGGCGGCGCGCGAGGTGGTGGAGTTCAAGACCTGGTGTGAAGGCAAGCTTCGTGACAGCGACCATGAATGGTGGATCTTCGTCGACAGCATCGACTCCGAGGTCGAGGTCACCCAGCACGGCATCAGCGAGGTCCTGCTGGCGCTGGTGCAACTCGCCGACGACCCGCAGCTACCGCTGCGGGTGATCTTCGGCGGCCAGAAGGCCGACAGCCTGCGGAGCATGATCGACCTCCTCGCCCTGGCCGCCGACGACCGCGCCCCGGGACTTTCCCGCGCCGAAGTGGAGGCATGGCTGCGGCGCCGGATCACCACGACGGACGCCGACCGCCAGGCCCGCATCGCCGGCTGCCTCGCCGACTGGTTTCCCGACGGTAAGGCGACCCTGCGACCGTCGGAGCTGGAGCTGGCGATCGCCGAGCAGGTGAGGGCTCTGTCGTGACGGACACCCGAGAGCCACCCGAGCACTCCCACCGCCCCGTCATCGGCGGTGACGGCCCGACCCGGGCGCGCCGAGCGGGCCTCGAAGCGCTGCTGACGTCGGGGGAGATGGACCGCCTGGCGGTGTCGGCGACCTTCCGCCGCGACATTCTCGAAACCCCCGTCGGCGACGACGTGCTCGACATCGTCAGCGACCGACTCGTGGGCGCGGCCCCGGCACCTGGCCTGCCCGTGGAGCCGGAGCGCATCCTCAAGGAACAGGTACGGGTCGACCACCTGGCGCGGATGATCCGGCGGGGCGGCCCGGAGGCGTTGCTCGGGGCACGCCGCCAACTGGGTGCAGTCGCATCGAGCGCCCTCCAGGACGCGCTGGACCGTGCCCTATCCGATGAGGACACACCTGTCGAGCACCTCGACGAGGACTCCTTGATTGCCGTGCTGCGGGTGGGACGCTGGTTCCGGGCATTGGAGGCGGTGACGGGCGTTCCGACCGGCGGCTCCGGCCGGTTCCGTACCGACGTCATCGAGGCACGGTTGCGCCTGCTGGAGACGCTGCAGCCGGTCCGCGCCGCCACCGCCGACGGGTGCTTCGGACGCGAGCCGGAACTCCAGCAGCTTCACCAGCACCTCGAAGGCCCCGGGCGCGGCGTCACACTGCACCAGCACCCGGCGATGTCGGTCTACGGCATCGGCGGGGTCGGCAAGTCGACGCTGGTGGCCCGGTTCGTGCTCGACATCGCCGAGAGCCGGAGCGAGAGGTGGGCCTGGGCCTACCTCGACCTCGACCGGCCGTCGCTCTCCGCCTTCACACCGGAAACCCTGTGCCGCGACATCCTCCGCCAGGTGGGAACGCAGCTTCCCGAGGGCGCCCGCTCCCTCCGCTACCAATCGGAACAGGCCCAGTACATCACCAAGGGCAGGGGCCTCGAGTCCCGGAGGGGCGACCAGGGGTGGTTCGACGGGATACGGAGGCTCGCCGATCTGGTGAACCGGGCGCTCGACGGTCGCCTCGTCGTGATCGTCGACACCTTCGAGGAGATGGAGCGTCGCGACGCCGGCGCCGAGATGAGCGTCGATCTCGCCAGGATGTTCACCACGCTGTCGGATGCGGTCGGCTGGTTTCGCCTCGTGGTGTCGGGCCGGGCACCGACCGGGGTGTTCGCACCTGACCGATCGCGAGTCTCCAGCTCGGCCAGCGAGCATTACCAACTCCAGGTACGGGCATTCGAGACCGAGACCGCCGTCGACGTTCTGAGGAAGCTCCACCGGGCCGAGGTGGGACGCCGTGCCCAGCGCGAAGGCGCCGCCGAGATGGACCCCGACCTTGCCCGCCGGCTCGTCGAGGAGTTCGGCGGCAGCCCTCTGACCTTGAAGCTCGTCGCCCGTGTCGTCGCCGACGAGACCGGCGCAACCCCGCTCACCGGCGTCAGCCCGCACCACACGGTCGATCGCGTCCGTGACGAGTTCGTCCAGGGATTCCTCTACCGGAGGATCCTGGGCCACATGGTCGCTCCCCGCCGCGAGTTGACCCAGACCTTGCGGGACATGGCTCGGGCATCGCTGCCGCTCCGGTTCGTGACCTCAGACCTGATCCGGACGGTTCTGTTCCCCGCCATCGGCAGCCCCGAGGCGGATCCCGACGAGTTGCTGGAGGCAGTCAGGCGCGAGACCGGATTCGTGGCCCAGGACTCGGCGGCCGGGTTGAGGTTGCGCGACGAGCTGCGTGCCCCGGCACTCCAGGCGCTGAGCCTGGAGGACCCCGACCTGGTCGGCACCGTCCATCGCGCCGCCGCCGAGTACTACCGCGACCATGCCGACCTCCCCGGCGCCGAGGTGGAGCTCCTCTACCACCAGCTCGCCTCCGGTTCGCACCCCGATCCCGCCGGCACCGATCCGGAGAGCCTGCGACGCGTCGGCGACAGATCGCTGGCGGGGCTGCCGCATTCGGGCCGGCGCACCCTGGAGGAGGCGCTTGATCACGCCACTCTCGACGCCCTGGCCGGTCGCGGGCCTCTCGAGGACCGCATCTACGCCGGCGCCGCCACCGCTCTCGACGATGGGAGGGTCGACGACGCCGCAGAGTTGCTGGCCGATCCCACCACGTGGCGGGACACGACCGCCCTGCATGAGCTCGTCGCCAGGTTGCACGAGGCACGCGGAGACGTCGCCGGTGCGATCGACGCCGCCGCCTGCGACGTCGAGGCCGCCCGGCTCAGCGAGGACCCGGAGCGCCTCGGGGCCGCCGCTGTCGGCCATGCCCGGCTGCTGGAGCGGGCTTCCGGCGGCGCCGCCGCCGCCCCGGTGTTGTACGCCGCCGAGGCGACCTCGTGGCTCCGTCCCCACACCGCCGTCAGGCTGGAGCTGCAACTCAACGCGCTGGCAGCGCTGGAGCGGGGGCGCGACCGCACCGACCGGTGGGTGGGCGAACTCGACGCCCGCAGCCTCCTGCAACGCCTTCCCCCCACCGAGGTGGCGAGCAACCCGGCCCTGGTGAGGCTGCTGGCGGCGACGCTGGGAAGGGACGAACCCAGACTGGTGCTCGACGCCGCCCGCACCATCGGGCTCGGTACCACTACCTACTCGACCCACTTCCACAATCTGGCCACGGTGCTGGCGGACTGGGACTTGATGGACCACGGCGGTGCGCTGGCGCACGATCTGAACCTGTCTGTGGACAGCAGCTCATCGTCGGATTTGCGAGAGGCGTGGTTCCGGAGCGTCGCCAGCTGGGGCTCGGACGCACCCCGCTTCGTCGACCGGATCGTAAGTCGGGGCACACCGCCACGCGACGTGTCCGAGGCGCTGCGCGCCTTCTACCTGTGGTGGGGCCTCGACCCGCAGGACACGGCATTCCCCGACTCCGGTCCCGGTCCGGGTGATGGCGGTGAGGCGGCAAGCCCCGTCACGGGCCACCAGTCGGCACGACTCGTCGAAGCCCTGGTTGGCGCCTATCACGAAACGACGCTGCTCCACCTGCTGGCGACCAGAGCAGGTGGCGACGTCGAGGCCATCGACTGGTCCCAGCCGCTGCGAGGGGTGGCACTTCAGATCGTCACCGACGCCGTCGATCGCGACGGCGCCGCCGCCCTGGTGGGAGCGGCGCTCGAAGACCCCGCCGCGTCCGCCTTCCACGACGCGATCAGGGAAGCGGCCTCCCCATCGGCAACGTAGGCCGTTTCGCCGCGCCGGGGCGCTGTACGCCTACTGCGTGGCTCTGCAGGTCCCCATCCTCACCCCACGCCGCCCGCAGCGTTCGGGTTCGAGAAGGGCGACGAGGTCTGGGCGACCCCCACCGGCTGGGCGGCGGCGCCGGAGGACTACCCCGACCGGCGCCGAGATCCACCCGGGCTGAGGGTCATACGGCGGATCTGATCTCCGGCGGTGCGCTCGGCACCGGGTCCCAGGCCCCTTCGCCGACCCACGAACGGACATCGGCGATGGCTGTCCTGAACGCCGCCCGGCGATGCTCCTCGGAGTCCGTGGGCTGTACGTTGAAGAACTTGATATCAGTGATGCCGACGAACCCGAAGATCGTCCGCAGGTAGCTCTCGACGAAGTCGAACGACGCGAGCGGCTCCTGCGTGTAGTCCCCTCCCCGCGATGTCACGCACACCATCTGCCTGCCCTCGACCATTCCCTCCGGCTGTCCGAACTCGTTGTAGCGGAACAGGTACCCGGGCTGGACGATGGCGTCGATGTAGTACTTGAGCGCGTATGGGATCGCGAAGTTCCACATCGGCACGGTCAGCAGGTAGAGGTCCGCCGCCAGGAACCCTTCGATGGTCTTCTCGATCTCGCGCCATGAGTTGCGGGCCGGCTCGTCGAGGGGTTGCCCGGTCATGAGGGCGTACTTCGACTTGATGTTGACGCCTGCCACCGCCGGAAGATCCGCACTGAACAGATCGAGCGTCGTGACGTTCAGGTCGTCGTGCCTTTCCAGGAGCGCCTCGAGCAGCACGCTCGAGATTCGGCCTGTGTTCGAAGCAAGTCCTCGCGGGGTGGCCACAATGTGCAATACACGCCTGGTCACGGGTGAACCTCCATCCCTCCCTGAGCATCGCCTGTGCCGGGCAGCCGCGCCGCTGCAGCATCAGCACAAGAGTCACCTTGACTACGAGTGACTATAGGCGTCCCGGCAACGGCTCACCCGGCGATCTCCGTACTTCGTGCCGGGGGGCGATGAAAGTACGGCTCCTCATCTCCCACTGCCGCCGAGGTGGGCGAACATGACTTCGCCGAGGTGGTTGCATCGCTTCCTCGGACAGGGACGGTGTCGGGGGCGGCGCATTGTTGTGCCCGGCTGCCCCGATCGGCCCGCCACCGCTCGACAAGACGCCTGGAACCGTCACAGATTTCTTGGGCAACTACCGGACGAGATTCCCACCCATGGGACTCATCCGACCTACATACACATCTCCGATCACTTATTGACAGGAATCTTTGTCGATTTCTATGATGCCCCGGTGTACACCGTCGAGGTCATCAAGGAGCCGCAGGCGGCGATCGTCGCCATGGGGCCGATCCGGAGCCGGCTGCTGGCGCTACTGGCCTCCCAGCCGGCATCGGCGACCCAGCTCGCCAACGTGCTGGAGATGCCGCGCCAGAAGGTCAACTACCACCTGCGGGCGCTGGAGCGCCACGGGCTGGTCGAGTTGGCCGAGGAGCGCCCCCGCCGCGGCGTCACCGAGAGGGTCCTGCGCGCCTCGGCATCGGTCTACCTGGTCTCCCCCGGCGCCCTCGGTGACGCCGCTGCCGACCCCGAGACTGTGCCCGCCGAGCACCGGCTCTCGGCGCATTACCTCGCCGCCGTCGCAGCACGGGCCGTCGGCGAGGTCGGCGACCTGTTGCGCCGGGCCGACAGGGCCGGCCGCGCCCTGCCCTCGCTCACCATCGACACGGAGATCCGCTTCCGCAGCGCCGCCGAGCGAGCCGCCTTCGCAGACGACGTTGCCCGGGCCGTGGCCGCTCTCGCTTCCCGCTACCACGACGAGTCTGCCCCGGGTGGCCGCCGCCACCGGCTCGTCGTCCTCGTCCATCCCCGACCTGCCTCCTGAAAGGAACCGGCCCCCATGAGCGACCCAGATGACACGACCCGTTCCATCAGCCTCGAGATCGAGGTCGCCGGCACACCCGAGCAGGTGTGGGCCGCGATCGCCACCGGGCCGGGCATCTCGGCCTGGTTCGTGCCCACCACGGTCGAAGAGCACCCCGGCGGAGCCGTCGAGCAGGCCTTCGGTCCCGGCGAGGAGATGCTGGTGCGCGGCCACGTGCAGGCCTGGGACCCGCCCCGCCGCTTCGCCTACGGTCAGCACCCCGACCCCGCAGCAGGCGGCATGGCGTTCGAGTTCCTCGTCGAGGCTCGCGACGGAGGTACCTGCATCGTCCGACTCGTCCAAAGCGGCTTCGGCCAAGGCGCCGAGTGGGACGACGAATACGACGCCACCGAGAACGGCTGGCGCATCTTCCTCCATGTCCTCTCCCTGCACCTGGCCCGCTTCGCCGGCCAACCGGCCCACCGGGTGCAGGCGATGGCCATGGTCCCCGCCCCCGACGGAGCCGATTCCCTGTGGTCAAGGCTCCTCGCCGAGTTCGAGCTCGACGGCGACCGCCTCGTCGCCGGAGAGGGAGTCCCCGCGGCGCTGGCGGCGGACATCACCCTCCGTGGCGAACGCGCTCTCGCTTTCGTGCTCGACGAACCGATGCCCGGGACCGGCTTTCTCGCCGCCGAGGGCAAGGGCGACCTCCTGGCGGTGAGCCTGTGGCTCTCCCTGTACGGCGACGATGCCTCAGAAGCCTCCACCCGCGACGCTCCCCTCTGGCAGGCCTGGGCCGAGTCGCTCTAGCCGGACCTCCGCCGTTTGCCCCCGCCGCTTGGCTGGTTTTCATCCTCCCCCGCCGCTTCGACGGGTCGGGTTTCATCCTCCCCCGCCGCTTCGGCGGGGGAGGTGTCCGATCGGCTCACCTGGCGCAATCAGACTTCATCGCGTCCGCAGCCTTGGAGCAAACCGATCGGACGGAGGGGGTCTTCGCCCCAGGTCGGCGTTGAGCTTGCCGCGAGCCGAAGGAGGGCGCGCCATGAAGACCCCCCTCGACCCCGCCTCCGCTGGCGCTCCGCCGGGCCCACTCCCCCCGCCAAAGCCCGGGGGGAGACGAACAACCCG
>CAZOGW010000110.1:0-9882 GCA_964579415.1 uncultured Acidimicrobiaceae bacterium
AGGTCATCGAACACGGACATCACATCAGCCATACCCACCACCATACACGAACACATGTTCGATGTCAAACGATGCGGAGGGAGCTCACGACATGACAGGCACCTGTCATGTCGAGCCGGGTTCCGACGGAGAAGAGCCTCCGGAAATCGCGGAAGCCGCGTACTCCCGCTAGAGGTAGTACGTAGTACGTAGTACGTAGTACGCTATTCTGCCGCTTCGGAGATGCTCTCCACCAGGCTGGGGTGGACCATGAGGGTCTCGGCGAGGACCTCCACCTGAAGGCGGGCCTGGACGGCGATGGCGATGCCGGCGATGAGCTCGGAGGCGTGATGGCCGACGACGGTGCCGCCGAGGACGACGCGGGTCGCCGGGTCGTAGATCACCTTGAGGAAGCCGCGGGGCTGGCCCTGGATCAGCGCCCTGGGGTTGGCGGCGAAGGGAACCTTGGTGATGCGCACCTTGCGGCCCTCGGCGGCGGCGTCGACCTCCTCCAGACCCACCGAGGCGATCTCCGGTTCGGTGAAGATCGCCTGCGCCACCTTGCGGTAGTCGAGCGGCACCACCTCGTGCCCGGTGACGTGCCGGGCGATCTTGCGGCCCTGCATCGCCGCCACCGACGACAGCGGCATCTGCCCGGTGACGTCGCCGGCGGCGTAGACGTTGGGCACCGAGGTGCGCTGGTACTCGTCGACGTCGACGAACCCGCGGGACGTCTCGACGCCGATCTCCTCCAGGCCGAGCCCGGTGGTGTTGGGCACCGACCCCACAGCCAGCAGTATGTGTGAGCCTTGCACGATGCGGCCGTCGGCGGTCTCGACCTCGACGCCTGCCTCGGTGCGGCGGGCGGCGCTCCCCCGCGAGCCCTTGAGCAACTGCACACCCCGCTCGATGAAGTCCTCCTCCAGCACCATCGCCACCTCGGGATCGCGGTGCGGGAGGACATGATGGCGGCTCACCAGGAGCGTCACCCGGGATCCCAGGCTGGAGAAGATGTGAACCATCTCCACGCCGGTGACCCCCGAGCCGATGACGATGATGTGCTCGGGCAACTCGGGCAGCCCGTAGGCGTGGCGTGTGGTGAGGATGCGCTCGCCGTCGACAGCCGCCCAGTCGGGGACCCACGGGTTGGCGCCGGTCGACACCAGGGCGGAGTCGAAGGGGAGGGCCTGCTCGGTGCCGTCATCCCGCGTCACGGCGACACTGCCCGTCGACGTGAACCGCCCCCGGCCGCGGACGATGTCGACACCCTGGGACTCCAGCATCTTGACGGCGCCGCCGGCGAGCGAGGCGGTGATGTGTTCCAGATGGGAGGTGAGCCGGCCCATGTCGAGGTCGACATGCCCGGCGTCGCTGAGCCCGAGCCGGCCCGCCGAGCGGATCGCCGCCAGGCGCATCGAGCTCGACACCATCGCCTTGGAGGGGATGCAATCCCACATGTGGGAGGCGCCGCCGACGATGCTGTCCTCCACCAGTGTCACCCGCGCTCCCAGCGTGGCCGCCGCGGTGGCCGCGGCGTGCCCCGCCGGGCCACCGCCGACGACGACGAAGCGGAGGCGGTCTTCTGGGTCCACTGGGCTCTCCAAGGTTCGTTGGGTGCGGGGAGGTACTTGGTACCTGGTATTTGGTATCCGGAGCCACGCTCCACATACCAGGTACTAAGTACCAAGTACCCCTTGCTCACCGCATCGTTGCAGGATCTGCACGATCTCAATAACCGGCACGGTAACGGCCGAAGGCCTCGGTCAGGGTCGCCGAGACCTCGCCGACGGTGGCCAGGGCGGCGAGAGCTTGCTTCATCGGGTAGAGCAGGTTGCCATCACCCCGTGCGGTAGCGGCGACGTCGGCGAGGGCGGCGTCGACGGCAGCCTGGTCGCGACGCTCACGCACCGACCGGGTGCGGGCCACCTGGTCGGGTTCCAGCGCCGGGTCGATCTCCAGCGCCGGAGTCGGTGGGTCACCGGCGCCGACGAAGCGGTTGACTCCCACCTGGACGCTGTCCCCCGCCTCGATGCGACGGGCCTCGGCATAGGCGGCGTCCTCGATGTGTCGCTGCTGGAAGCCGGCCTCGATGGCGGCGACGGCACCACCGAGGGCGTCGATCTCCTCGATGAGGGCCATCGCCTCGACCTCGACGGCGTCGGTGAGCGACTCCACCAGGTACGAGCCGGCCAGCGGGTCCACCTCGGCGGTCACACCGGACTCGTGGCCGAGGATCTGCTGGGTGCGCAGCGCCAGGCGCGCTGCCTGCTCGGTGGGAAGGCCCAGTGCCTCGTCGAAGGCGTTGGTGTGCAGCGACTGGGTGCCGCCGAGGACCGCCGCCAGCGCCTGGTAGGCGGTGCGCACCACGTTGTTGAGCGGCTGCTGAGCGGTGAGCGTCGACCCGGCGGTCTGGGTGTGGAACCGCATCTTCCACGACGCCTCCGACTTCGCTCCCACCCGGTGGCGCATCAGCCGGGCCCACATGCGGCGGGCTGCCCGGAACTTGGCCACCTCCTCCAGCAGGTCGTTGTGAGAGTTCCAGAAGAACGAGAGCCGGGGGGCGAAGACGTCGACGTCGAGGCCGGCGGCCCGGGCCGCCTCTACGTAGGCGAGGCCGTTGGCGATGGTGAACGCCACCTCCTGGGAGGCGGTCGATCCAGCCTCCCTGATGTGGTAGCCGCTGATGGAGATGGTGTTCCAGTTGGGCAGCTCGGCGGCGCAGTAGGCGAACAGGTCGGTGACCAGCCGCATCGACGGCGCCACCGGGTAGATGTACGTCCCGCGGGCGATGTACTCCTTGAGGATGTCGTTCTGCACGGTGCCGCGGATGTCGGCGGGCGCCACACCCTGCTCCTCGGCGACGATCTGGTACAGCAGCAGGAGGACGGCCGCGGTGGCGTTGATGGTCATCGACGTCGATACGTCACCGAGCGGGAGCCCGCCGAGGAGGGTGCGCATGTCGTCGACCGAGTCGATGGCGACGCCGACCTTGCCCACCTCGCCGGCGGCGCGGGGATCGTCGCTGTCCAACCCCATCTGGGTGGGTAGGTCGAAGGCGACACTGAGACCGGTCTGGCCCGCATCCAGCAGCGCCCGGAACCGCTCGTTGGTGGCCGCCGCCGTGCCGAACCCGGCGTACTGGCGCATCGTCCACAGCCGGCCCTGGTACATGGTGGCGTAGGGCCCGCGGGTGTAGGGAAACCCGCCGGGGGCGCCGAGCTGGGTTTCGGGGTTCCAGCCGCCCAACGCCGAAGGGTCGGAGGAGACACCGGTGCGCTCCCCGGAGCCCTCGTCGAATTCACCGAGGTTGCTCACCAATCTCCCTATCATCCTGTCGTGCGCATCGAGCCGAGACGATGCTACCTGCGGGAACCATCCCGACCGGGCAGCCGTCATACATCGAGAGAGCGCAGCAGGCCGCAGCCAGGTAGCCCCGAGCCAATAGGTCCATGGATCCCAACATCCACATCGAAGAACGCCGCGACCGACGCGGCAAACGCCTCTCCTCGCTGGCGCTGCTGACCGTGATCGCCCTGCTGGGCGGATCGGTGTTCGGCCTGTTCGGCTTCCTCGAGCTCAACGCCGCCTTCGGCACCGCCCAGGACCTCGAAGAGCGCTACATCTGCGACCCGACCGAATATGAGCTGGACTTTCCCGAGATCTCCCGCCTCTCCGAGGTCTACACCGCCGACGGCGTTCTCCTCGGCCTGCTCACCGAGCGCAACAGCCAGCCGACTTCGATCGCCGACGTCCCCGACACCGTCAAGTACGCCGTACTCGCCGCCGAGGACTCCAACTTCTACGAGCACGAGGGCGTCGACTTCCGGGGCATCATCCGCGCCGCAGCACTCAACTTCCGCAACGACGCCACCGTCGGCGGCTCCACCATCACCCAGCAGGTGGTGAAGCAGAACTTCCTCACCGACGACCTCACCATCGAACGCAAGCTGTGCGAGGCCGTGATCGCCGCCGAGTTGGAGAAGCAGTACACCAAGGACGAGATCCTCGAGTACTACATGAACTCGGTGTTCTACGGGGCCAACGCCTACGGGGTGAAAGCCGCCGCCCAGGAGTACTACGGCAAGGACCTCGCCGAGGTGAGCGTCGCCGAGGCTGCCGCCATGGTGGTGCCCATCCGCAACCCGTCCCTCTACAACCTGCGGGAGAACCCGGAGGGAGTCACCCGGCGCCGCAACGACGTCATCCGGCAGATGGTGGAGAAGGAGTTCATCTCCCCCGAACAGGGTGAAGCCGCCCTCGACGAGCCGCTGCGGGTGGTCCCCCACGAAGAGCAGGAGATCGTCTCCCCCCAGGTGTTCATCGCCGCCCGTGAGGAGCTGCTCAACAACCCCGACCTGGGCCTGGGCGCCACCTACGCCGAGCGCAAGAAGGCGCTCTTCGGCTGCCCTGCGTCCGATACCGAGTGCGAGGGTGGTGGCGGCCTCAAGATCTCGGTGACGGTGAACAAGGAGTGGAACGACGAGGCCACCCGGATCCTGAAGTCCTGGTTCCAGGACACCCAGGGGCCCACCGGCGCCATCGCCATGATCGAGAACAGCACCGGGGCGCTGCGGGTCATGGCCTCGGGCACCGAGTTCGGCACCGACATCGAAGCCGGCGAGCGACCCTACGACCTGGTCACCAAGGGGAAGCGCCAGGCCGGGTCGGCGTTCAAGACCATGGGCCTGGTGGCGGCGCTCGAGTACGGAGCGCAGGCAGGCTGGGAGATCACCCTGGGCAGCTTCTGGGACCAGACCAGCCCTCTGGAGATCGACTGCGGCTTCCCCTGCGGGCCCCGGGGCAACATCTGGCGGGTGAGCAACGCCGGTGGCGGCGGCTCCGGCGTGCGCAGCCTGGAGTCGGCCACCGCCGCTTCCACCAACGTCGTCTACGCCCAGGTGGCCGTGGCCGTCGGAGCCGAGAACATCGTGGAGATGTCGCACCGGCTCGGCATCGAGTCGCCGCTGGCTCCGGTGCCCTCCATCGTGCTCGGCAGCCAGTCGGTGAGCCCCTTCGAGATGGCCTCCGCCTACTCCACCATCGCCAACTACGGCGCCAAGGTCGACCCCTACATCATCGAGCGCATCGAGGACGTCGACGGCAACGTCGTCTACGAGCACGAGACGGTCAAGGAGCAGGTGATCGACCCGTCGATGGCAGCCGCGGTGGTCGAGACCCTGGAGCAGATCCCCCGCTCCGGCACCGGCACCGCCGCCAACATCGGTCGCCCCTCCGCCGGTAAGACGGGGACCGCGCAGAACTACCGCGACGTCTGGTACGTCGGGTTCATCCCGCAGTACTCGACGGCGGTGTGGTCGGGCTACCCCGACGGGCAGGTGGAGTTGGAGAACTTCACCGTTTTCAACGACGTCACCGGCCGGCCCCAGCACTACTCCCGTGCCTTCGGCGGGACGCTCACGGCGCCGATCTGGGCCCAGTTCATGCGCTACATCACCGAGGACCTGCCCGAGAGGGACTTCCCCGACCAGCCGGAAGGCACCAGCGAATGGTTCCGCGTCCCGGAGACCACCGTGCCCGACGTGAGCGGCATGAAGGAGTCCGAGGCGAAGAGGACCATCCAGGGGGCGGGCCTGTTCGCCAACATCGAGATCGTGCCGTCGGGCGAGCCCAAGGGCACGTTCCTCGGCCAGAGCCCGTCGCCGGGAGCCACCGTGAAGCAGGGCACCCGGGTCACGGTGCGCTACTCGAGCGGCGTGCTTCCCACCACGCCGAACCTGATCGGGCTGCGCAAGGACGAGGTCGCCGGCGCCATCACCGCGCACAACAGCGCCAGCGGCACCAACCTGAGCCACAGCTTCGCCAACCAGCCCACCGACGACCGCTCCCTGTGGGGCCGGGTCGTGTCCACCTCACCTGGTCCGGGCGCATCCATCTCCGTCGACGGCACCATCACCGTCTACATCGGCGTCCAGCCCGACGACCCGCCGGACGATGACGGGGGCGACGGAGACGAGGACGGCGGAGACGACGACGGCGGGGACGACGGAGGCGGCTGAGAGGCCCGCTGCCCCCCCACCAGGGGGCGTTTCTCGAGGCGGTAGCCTGGTCAGATGCCTCGTGATCGCTCGCACAAGCCACACTCGCCGCTGCGGCGGCTGTGGGACTACTCCGCCGGACAGCGCTGGGCGGTGGTCCGGGCCACCGCGCGGTCGATCATCAACAAGGCGCTCGACATCGCCCCGCCCTTCCTCATCGGTATGGCTGTCGACATCGTGGTGCGCCGCCAGGATTCATTCCTCAGCAGCCTGGGCTGGACCGATCCACGTCAGCAACTCATGGTTCTGGCGGTGTTGTCGTTCCTGGTGTGGTCCCTGGAATCCCTGTTCGAGTACCTGCAGGCGGTGGAGTGGCGCAACCTGGCACAGACCGTCGAGCACGGATTGCGGGTCGACGCCTACACCCACGTGCAGCGCCTCGGGCTCTCCTTCCACGAGGAGCAGTCCACCGGGGAGCTGATGGCGGTCCTCAACGACGACGTCAACCAGTTGGAGCGGTTCCTCGACTACGGCGCCAACGAGGTGATCCAGACGGCGGTCGCCACCATCCTCATCGGGGCCATCTTCGCCGTGATGGTCCCCGACGCGGCCTGGCTGGCCTTCGCTCCGATGCCGTTCATCGTGTGGTGGTCGCTGCGGTTCCAGCGCCGGATGGAGTCCCGCTACGCCGCGGTGCGGCACAAGGCCGGGGCAATCAACGCAACCCTGTCCAACAACCTCTCCGGCATCCAGACCATCAAGGCCTTCACCGCCGAGGAGCGGGAGATCGCCCGGGTCACCCGAGCCAGTGAGCAGTACCGGGAGGCGAACCGCAGCGCCATCAAGCTGAGCTCGGCGTTCTCGCCGCTCATCCGAGTCGCCGTGCTCGTCGGGTTCACCGCCATCCTCATCGTCGGCGGCTTCCAGGCCCTCGACGGAACTCTCAACGTCGGTGTCTACTCGGTGCTGGTCTACCTCACCCAGCGGCTGCTGTGGCCGCTCACCGAGTTGGGGCAGACCCTCGACCTCTATCAGCGTGCCATGGCATCGACGGTGCGCATCCTCGACGTCCTCGACACCCCGGACTCCATGACCGACGGCACCGGGCGGCTCCCGTCGGTTCGGGGCGACGTGGCCTTCGACGGCGTGACCTTCGCCTACTCGACCGGCGACCCGGTGCTGCGCAACGTCAGCTTCTCGGTGCCGGCGGGGAGCACCTTCGCCATCGTCGGCGCCACCGGGAGCGGCAAGACCTCGATCATCAAGCTGCTGCTGCGCTACTACGACCCGCAGCGGGGCGCGGTCCGCCTCGACGGTCACGACGTGCGCCAGGTTGCCGTCGCCGACGTGCGCGGGGCCATGGCCCTGGTGAGCCAGGACATCTTCCTTTTCCACGGCACCGTCGAGGAGAACATCCTCTACGGCCGCCCCGACGCCCACCACGACGACGTGGTGGCAGCGGCCAAGATCGCCGAGGCCCACGATTTCATCACGGCCTTCCCCGACGGGTACGGCACCGTTGTCGGCGAGCGGGGCCAGAAGCTCTCCGGCGGCCAGAGGCAGCGCATCTCGATCGCCCGGGCGATCCTGTCCGATGCTCCCATCCTCATCCTCGACGAGGCCACCTCCGCCGTCGACAACGAGACCGAGGCGGCCATCCAGCGGTCACTCGCCCAGGTCGCCCACGACCTCACCACCGTCACGACCGCCCCCGGGATCTCCACCATCCGCCACGCCGACGAGATCATCGTCGTCGACGGCGGTGTCATCACCCAGCGCGGCACCCACGACACCCTCTCCGTCCAGCCCGGCATCTACCAGGCGCTGTGGACGGTGCAGACAGGCGAGGCGGGAAGCAGGTAGGTACTAGCTAGGTACTAGGTACTAGGTACTAGGTACTAGGTACTACGTGATACGTGATACGTGATACGTGATACCGCCGGTAGTGAGATGTTTCGCGACCAGATCACGCGCATATTGACGTTGTTTAACAGCTTCATATATGGTCTGGGCCATGCACAGATCATCAGCATCGGCCGTGCCGGAGGGCCCCCTTGACGGTCGTCCCCCCGTCGTCATCCAGCCACCCTCCGGTACGGCCGGCACCGGCCCCGGCGCACGTCCCCGGATACGCCCCACGGTTTGGACCGCCCCGGCCACCGGCCCGGCCTTCTCGGTGGACCACCCCTACGTGCGCCGGTTCTGGGTCCCGATCCTGGGGCCGGGAGCGATCGCCGACCTGCTGCGTCTCGCCACCGCCGCAGCGCGTCATCGCTCCCTGCCCCTACCGCGCCATCTCTCCACCCTGGCACGGGCGGGGATGGTGTCGCTCGGCGCCGACGGGGCGGTGGCGGTTCGCACCGTCATCCCTCCGGTCCCGCCCCCGCTCCGGAGGCGCCTCCCCCACCACCTGCGGCGTGAGCACCTGATATGGCTGGGCCGATTCGAGGAGAGTTCGAGCAACGCGGGGCGACCCTAGGATTGCCGCCGTCCGACGACGGGAACCGAGCGCGAATGGAACCGAGCTACCGGCTGTGGGTAGGCCTGCCTGTCTACAACGGCGAGAACTACCTGGAAGAGGCGATCGAGGCGATCCTGGCGCAGACCTACACCCGGTTCGGACTGCTGATCTCCGACAACGCCTCCACGGACTCCACACCCGACATCATCAAGCGCCACGCCGAGGCGGACAGCCGCATCACCGCCATCCGCCACGACCGCAACCTCGGGGCCGCTCCCAACTACAACGCCGTCTACCGGGAGGCGCCGCCCAGCGAGTTCTACTGCTGGGTCGCCCATGACGACCTCCCCTACCCCGACTTCTTCCAGGTGTGCATCGAGACGCTCGACGCCAACCCCGCAGCGGTGGTGGCGGTGCCGGGAATGCCCATCATCGACGCCGAGGGTAATGCCATCGACCACAAGCCGAGGCGGCCCAGGTTGACCTCCGCCGTACCCCACGTGCGATACGCCGATGCCATCGATCAGCATCAGTCCAACACCGCCGTGTTCGGCATGATGCGGCGGGCGGCTCTCGACCGCACCCGCCTCCACGGAAGCTACATCGGCAGTGACCGCACGCTGCTCGCCGAGATGACACTGCAGGGCCCCTTCGTGGAGACCGCGGAGGACCTCCTCGCCATCCGGGAGCACCCGGAGAAGTCGACCCGTCGGTTCAGCAGGGCGCCGCAGCGACGCGACGAGTGGTTCGACACCGCCCGCGCCGGGAAGATCACCTTCCCCAAGTGGAAACGTTTCGGGATCTACCTGGCGGTGATCCCGGGAGCGCCCATCCCCCTCACCGAGAAGGTCAAGTCCTGCGGCGCCGTAGCCAGGTGGCTAACCGTCCAAGGCAACTGGAAGCCGCTGGTCCGGGAGCTATTGAACGCGGCCGGAGCGGCATTCGGGAAGCTGCGGGCAAGACTCAGGTAGACGGGTACTTGGTACTTGGTACTTGGTAGTCGCGGGAACCAAGTACCTCCCCGCTGAAGGCTCACCTGTCAGTCGCCAGTGAACCCACCACGATCTTCCTCACATGGAACGCTTCTGCGTAACCCGTCTCCGATCCCGCCTCTATGCCCCGGATGCGGAGCAGCGAACGGAACGTCTCCTCGGTGAACCACGACTTCGAGCGCTGGGAGCCGAAGTGCTCGAAGAGGCCGGCGATCTTGGCGGCCGCATCGTCCTCGGTGACGGGCACGTAGACGTTGGGGGGCAACAGGTCGGCGTCCCATTTGACGATCTCGTACTCCCAGATCGGGACACCGCGGAACACCTGCCACGCCACCTCGGCCACGAAACGGTGGTCCTGGTGGGCGTCGTCACGGCGCGGGGCCAGCACCAGATCGGGCCTCCCCTGCGCTCCCAGCTCCGCCACCGCCAGCTTCACCGCGGCAGGATCGTCGTA
>CAZOGW010000111.1:0-4909 GCA_964579415.1 uncultured Acidimicrobiaceae bacterium
TCCGCAAAGCCTCCGGGCTGGCCACTCCCCCCGCAAAGCCGGGGGGAGATGAAGAAGCCTCGACCCGCCCTCCGCAAAGCCTTCGGGCGGGTCGAGGGCTTGTGCGGCTACTCCACGACGGCCTCCTGGAAGGCGAACCAGGCGGTGTAGAGGGTGCCGTCGGTGAGGAGGACCTCTACGGCACGGCAGGTGAACGCCCATGAGGGGTCGGTGCGCCAGATGAACCGGTACTCGTCACGCTCGGCGTGGTAGCTGAGTGGCACCCGGCCGTCGTATGCCGCCGCCTGCGGGGCGCCGATGTACTCACCGGTCTCGCAGTCGCGCGGGATGGAGCGGGGGTAGCCCTCGGCGATGATGGCCAGACCCCTGTCGCCGTCGAGGGACCACTTCAGCGGCACCTTGCTGCCGGCGTGGCGAGCTTCATTCACTTTGGGCGGGCTCGTCACCGGCGCCAGGAACTTGTGCGTCGGCTCCGGATCCGGATCCGGGTCGGGCCCGGGGTCGGTGGTGTCGTCGTTGCGGATGAGTGCCGGGGCGGCGTCGCCCACGGTGACCGGTCGGCTGCCGGCGCCGGTGGCGGAGGTGATGGAGAGGCGGAACACCTCGTCGATCTCCACCTCGGTGTCACCGTTGACGGTCACGTCGATGGTCGCCGACGGCACCGCCTCGCCGAGGATCACCTCACCCGACACCGCGGAGTAGTCGGACGGTGCCGTCGCCGTGCCGTCCATCGTCGTGTAGCCGATGGTCACCGAGCCGCCGGCGGGGATGCCCCGTGCCGTCAGGGAGAACGTGGCCCGGGTGGCGCCGGCGTTCCCTTCGGTGACCTCCGGGCTGGCGACGTCGACCACGATGGGCTCGTCGTCGACGATGGTTACTACGGCAGGTGCCGGGTCGGCGGTGGCGTGGTCCGCCGCGGTGATCCGCAGGCCGAACGTCTCGTCGCTCTCCAGCTCGGTGTCGCCGACGACGGCGACGTGGACCTCGGCATCCGTCGTCCCAGGGGCGAGCCAGACCTCGCCGCCGTGGAGCTGGACGTCGCCGGGCACGGACGCGGTGCCCGGCACCGGCTCGTAGGCGACCCGCACGTCGTGGGCGCTCGGTGCCGACAGCGAGATGGTGAACACGACCCCGGCGGTCCCGTAGGAGCCTTCGCTCACCGTTGCCGGTGCCGAGATGGCGGCCACCGGGGTGGGGTCGCCGTCGACGATGATCCCGGAGGCCGAGCGGAGGCCCACGCCGGCGCCGGTGACGCTCTGCAGCGTGACGGTGAAGTCTTCATCCGGCTCGTCGATACCGTCGGCGGCCGCCGCCAGCGGGAGCATGCCGGTGCTCTCTCCGGCGGGGATGACCACCTCGCCGCTGCTGCGGTCGAGGTCGGCGCTCTCGGCCGTGCCGGTCACGACCTGGTAGGTGACGGTGACGTCGGTACCGGCAGGCTTCGACAGCGCCACCGGGAAGCCGCCGCCCGCCCCCTCGGTGAGGGTGGCCTCCCCGACCGTGATCTCGGGGAGTTCCACCGTCGGCACGGGAGTCCCGGGGAGCGTGGTGCCGGGGCTGTGCACCAGGGCGATGGAGTTCCAGCTCGAGGTGCGGGCAGCCACGGCCACCACGCCTTCGGGGATCGCCACCGGTTCGACCGCGCCAACCCGCGAGGCGGTGGAGCCGCTGCCCACCTGGCGGGACGAGTTGCATCCCCAACCCACCGCGCTGCCGTCGGTGCGCACCGCAGTGACGTGGCAGGCGTCGTCGTGGGCGATGGACACCACCTCGGGGCCCTCGGGAAGCGGCACCGGGGTGGGCACCGCCAGAGTGGCGCTGGGAGGGACGCCGAGGACGTCGAGCTCGCCGTTGGTGTTGCGGCCCCAGGCGAAGACCCGGCCGTCGCCGTCGAGCGCCAGGCGCCCCTGGCCGCCGGTCTCGACCTGCACGATGCCGCTGCCGGGACCGAACGGCTGCACCCGCACCGGCGTGTACCCGTTGCTCAGGCTGCCGCAGATGAGTACCTCGCCATCCACCGCCAGGAACATGGTGGCATCCGGTGACGAGCTGATCTGGGCGATCGGCTTGTTGAGCTTGGCGAACGGGATCGGGTGGGGGGTGTCGCCGGTAGGTCCGTTCATACAGCGGGTCGCACCCCAGGTGACGACGCTGCCGTCGTCGAGGATGGCGAACGACTCGGCACCGCCGGCCTCGACAGCCTTGACACCGCGCAGCGGTTCACCCGACGTGGCCAGCACGACGACGGGGCTGTTCCGGAACGACACGGTGGAACCATCCCCGAGGGCACCGCGGGGGTTGTCGCCCCAGGCGACGGCGGAGCCGTCGTGACGGCGGGCGAGGATGTGGGTGCCGCCGCCTCCCGCCGAGATCTGTGTCACGCCGGTGAGTTCGCTGCCGGGGGCGCCGCCGACGGCGACCACCGCGGCGGGGCGGGAGGCGTGCCCGGACTTGCCGTGGCCCAACTCCCCGTTGAAGTTCGATCCCCACGACAGCACGGTGCCGTTGCCGCGGCGGGCGAAGCCGGCCCGGAAGGAGGTGTCGACCTGGGCGGCGTCGTCGATACCTTCGACGAACGTCGGGACCTGGTACTGGTGGGCGCCGCCGTTGCCGCCGGTGCCGAGGACGTTGCTGCCCCACACCACGACGCGGCCTTCGGCGCCGCCGGGCGGGATGTCGGGAGTGCCCGCGTCGCAGTCATCGTCGACCTCGTTGCCCGCCAGTTCGGTGGCTCCTGGGTGGACGTCGGCGCGGCTGTCGTCGCAGTCGACGTTGCCGCTCCATCCGTCGCCGTCGGCGTCGGCGGCGATGACGTTGATGCGCCAGCTATGGGTGGTGGCGCCTCCGGTGGCCGTGCCGTCGGAGACGGTGGCGGTGAGGGTGTGGCTGCCGAGGTCGGCGGCGGTCGGTGTCACCGTGTGCGAGGCGCCGGTGGCGGATGCCCTGTCGCGGAACGTCCAGGTGACGGTGGTCGGGTCGCCCTCGGGATCGGAGGCGGAGACGGAGAACGTCTGCGAAGCGCCTGCCTCGATGGTCACGATGGGAGCATCCGGCAGGGCGGAGCTCACCACCGGGGGGCGGTCCACGTCGGCGACGGAGACGATGGCGTAGCCGACCGCGGTCTGGCCGGCACCGGTGGCCACCTCGACGCCGACGACGTGCACCCCGGCGGTGAAGCCGGCGGACGGTGTGGGGCCTGCAGCGTCGTCGAAGGCGCCGTCGCCGTCGAGGTCCCAGGCATAGCCGGAGATGGAGGTGCCCGCCGGGGCGGTCGAGGCGGAGGCGTCGAGAGCGATCGGTGTGACCTCGCTGCCGTCGTAGCGGGTGCCGGCGTCGGCGTGCGGTGCCTGCACCTGCCCGGTGGCGATGGATCCGGCAATGTCGCTCCAGGCGGCGGCGGTGGTTTGGAGTGAGGGAACGGTGGCGGCATGGGCGGTCACCGCACGCTGCAGGTTGTTGCGGAACACCACCGCCTCGGGGGCACCCACCGCCGGGCCGGTCACCAGCTCGGTTTCCAGAGCGAGGACTTCGGCCGGTGTGAGACCCTGGTTGAGCAGGTGGCGGCGCTGCTCGGAATCGAACCCGGAGCGCCCTACCTGGTTGTGGAAGGCCCGCACCGCGGCGAAGGCAGGGTCGTGCTCATCACCGAGCGACTGGCGCACCGCCTCGATCCGGGGCGTGGTCAGCGACGCGGCCTCGGCCTGGACCGAGGCGAGGTTGGCCGCCTGGCGGGCGTGCACTAGCGCCCAGTAGGCGTCGCCCTGCTGCTGGGCTCCCTGGTAGCGCTCCATGGCGTGGAGGAAGGCTTCGGCGAGGGCGCCCTCGGCGGCGACGGCGTCGCCCAGTTCGGCGATGCGGCGGGTGTGGGGGTCGACGCCGCCCTGGAGCGGGTCGGTGTCCACGGTGAGCGTGGTTGCTCGGCGGAAGTCGGCGTCGGGCGGATCGTGGGCGATGCCGTCGTAGTGGCGGGCCATGTTGGCCAGCAGGCTGTCGAAACGGTCCTGCACGTTCACCAGCGGCCCGAAGGCCTTGGCGACACACGCCGAAGGAGCGCCGGGGGCGCATGCCTTGCCGGCGATGGTTGCGAGGATGTTGAGCGCCCGCATCGTCAGCCGGGTGTCGCGCCACGACTCGTACTCGGCCCGGGCCTTCTGCTTGATACCGGTCTGGGTGGCCGGGCCGGGGAGCTCGGTGTAGAGGGGGACCACGATGGCCTCCTCGAACACCTCATCGGCGGGGAAGTCGACCTTGCCGTCCTGGCAGGTGTCGTAGACGACGTCGTACTCGCCGGCGCCCAGGCTCCCGCTGGGGGTGGTGATGGCGATGACCTCGCCGATGAACATCGTGCCGGGGGCGACGATGGTGTTGGGGGCGCCGCTCACGTCGGTGAGCTTGTCGCCCTCCTCGACGGTGCCGGTGGGGACGACGTAGACGTCGCTGGCGGGCCAGACGAAGTCCTTGACGCCGCCGCCGAAGCAGTCGTCGTCGTATTCGAGCGAACCGTCGATCTTGATGACGGCGTTGGGGCCGGCGGCGACCCAGTCGCGGCCACCCCCGAAGTCGATGGTGTTGGTTGCCGCCTGCGCAGCGGGCGGGCCGGACATCGCCGGTACCGAAAGCGCCAGCGACAGCGCCAGCAGCGCCAGTAGACGGCGGCGGAGTCGGGATGTGGGTGACATGGTTCTCTCTCCTCGTTCGATGGGAACGAGGCGCAGCATGCGGGGCGCCTCTTGGAGGCTCCTAGTGCGCCACTTGCGGCTTCGAGGCTTCTCGTTCCTAGACCGCTCCTAGACGGCTGCCACGCGCGTCTCTTCGAAGTTCGGGCCGTGGACGTCGCTCAGCGTCGTCTGGAACCCAGGGTTCGAGGCGGTGTATGAAGTTCGGGCTGTGGACGTCGCTCAGCGTCGTC
>CAZOGW010000111.1:5009-9814 GCA_964579415.1 uncultured Acidimicrobiaceae bacterium
GACCGTGGTGAACTTCGGGCTCCTGACCTCGCTGAGCGGCGTCTGGAACCCTGGGTTCGAGCGCTTACGGGATGTTCCACTGCTGTTCGCAGGCGGCTGTGGCGGTGTCGGTGTCGGTGTCGTAGCCACCGTCGCAGAGGTCGTCAGGGCCTGGGCCGCCGTCATGCGAATCGGCTCCGCTGCCGCCATAAAGGCCGTCGTTACCGCCTCCACCCTTCAGCGTGTCGTTCCCTTCGTCGCCTTGCAGCGAGTCATCGCCGGCGCCGCCGTTGAGGGTGTCGTTGCCGCTCCCTCCGTAGGCGGTGTCACCACCCAGCGTGGCGCTGTACCCGGCGTTGAGGATGTCGTTGCCGTCCTCGCCGTAGAGCCAGCTACCACCTGCTCCGTTCAGGACGTCGTTGCCGGCCCCGCCGTACAGGGTGTCGCCGCCCGACGTGTTCCCGGGACCGGCGTTGAGGATGTCGTTGCCGGTCCCGCCGATCAGCGAGCCGCCTCCGGATCCGTTGCTCAGGGTGTCGTTGCCGGCCCCGCCGTCCAGGTTGTCGTAGTCGCCGGTGCCGCCGTCGAGGGTGTCGTGGCCGGCCTCGCCTTGCAGCGAGTCGTTGCCGGTGCCGCCGTTGAGGGTGTCGTCGCCGGCGCCGCCATAGAGCCAGTCGTCACCGGTGTCGCCGTAGAGCTTGTCGTCGCCGGCGTCCCCGTAGAGAGAATCCGACTGGCCGCTGCCGCGCAGCGTGTCGTCGCCGGTGCCGCCGCGCAGCGTGTCTGAGCCTTCACCACCGAGCAACGTGTCGTTGCCAGGCCCGCCGTAGAGGGTGTCTCCGTTCCAGCCGTCGCCGGGTCCGGCGGTGAGCTTGTCGTTGCCGGCCTCACCGTGGAGCTCGCCGCCTCCGGCCCCGTTGGTCAAGGTGTCGTTGCCCGGACCGCCGTAGATCATGTCGTAGTCCGAGCCACCGTTGGCCTTGTCGTTGCCGGCTTCGCCGCGCAGCTCGTCGTAACCGGCGCCACCGTTGAGGGTGTCGTTGCCGGCGCCACCCCACAGCTTGTCGTTGCCGGTGTCTCCGTTGACGGTGTCGTTGCCGGCATCGCCGCGCAACTGGTCATCACCGCTGCCACCCCACAGCTTGTCGTCGCCGTCGCCACCCCGCACGTTGTCGATACCGGAGTCGCCGCGGAGCTCGTCGTTCCCGGTGCCGCCGTTGAGGGTGTCATTGCCGGTTCCCCCCCACAGCTTGTCGGCCTGGTTGCCGCCGTTGAGGGTGTCGTTGCCGGCATCGCCGCGCAATTCGTCCTTGCCGCTGCCGCCGGCGAGCTTGTCGCTACCGCTTCCGCCCCCCAGCTTGTCGTTCCCGGAACCGCCGTTGACGGTGTCGTTGCCGGCCTCGCCGTTGACGGTGTCGTTGCCGTCGTCGCCGTTGAGGGTGTCGTGGCCCTTCCCGCCCCACAGCTTGTCGTTGCCGATCCCCCCGTAGAGCTTGTCGTTGCCGTCGTCGCCGCGCAGCTCGTCGCCGCCGCCCTCGCCCTCCAGAGTGTCGTTGCCGCTCTGGCCCCACAGCTTGTCGGTCCCGGCCCCGCCGAGGATTCGGTCGTCGCCGCCGCCACCGTAGAGCTTGTCGTTGCCGGCACCGCCGCAGATGATGTCGTTGCCTCCGTTGCCGTAGACGGTGTCGTTGCCCGCCCCGGCGACGATGACATCGTCCCCGGACGTGCCCCGGATCACCTCGCTCTTCGAGGTGCCCTTGATCGTCGCCATCGAGGAGTGGCACCAGTTCGCCATTCCCTCGCCGGACACCTCGACGGAATACTGGCCGATGCTGGCCCAGGTGGTGTACCCGGTGGAGGCTGTCTTGAGCTTGTCGCCGGAGACCTGGATGTAGAGGATGTCGCCCTTCTTGACGGTACGGGTCACCTTGGCGTCCATCCCGGTCGCCTTGGTGCTGCTCTTCTTCTTCGCCGCCGGGGCGACCGTCGTGAGTAGCTTGCCCGACTTCGAGTAGACCCTGAGCTTGATGTCGAGGTTGGGGGCCACCGGGGCCGGGGCGGCGGTGAAGGTGACCTTGCCGGCTCTGGGTGCGACGAACTTGAACGTGTCCAGGTCGCTGGAGGCGGTGATGATCCCCTGATCACGGGCATGGAGGCGGGTCGCCTTGCCGGTCGAGTTGGCATGGTCGTCCTTGCGTGGCGTCACCTTGTGGGACGCCATCAGCGCGAAGTCGTTCTCCTTGTTGGTGGCGTTCTTGTACTGACCCTTGCTCCACTGCGTGATCGGCTGGGAGTAGCCGACACCCATGATGGGAGCCCACGGGCCGTGTCCGAAGTAGTAATCGCCGTCGCCGGGCCACTGCCCGTCGTGGTCCAGCCCGAGGGTGTGGCCCACCTCGTGCGAAGCGCACTCGGCGATCGCCTTGGCGCTGAACGACAGGTTGTTGGCGAAACACCACGCCGGCTGGAGGGCATTGTCGAGCTTCCCGAAGGCGTGGAAGAAGGCGATCCCCCCGGCGTACTCGAAGCTGGAGTCGGTGATGACAAGCCGCACGCCGGTGCCGCCGCTCTTGGGTGTCTGGGTGGTCACATCGACGTCGAACGGGGAGAAGTCCTCGGCGACCTGCTGCCAGATGGCCTGGATGTCCGTCCTTTCGGCAGCGGAGAACTTAGCCCGGTTGTTGTTGGTGTCGTATGCCCCGGCGGTGAAGGGGTTGGGGATGTTGAAGTACTGATGCCACGCGGTGTTGCGGGCGGTGTGACCGTTGAAGTCGAGGTAGATGAACCGCTTCGAGTCGGGCTTGCTGTGCAGCGAGAACGTCTTCGACAACGGGTAGGGGGCTGCCGTCTGCGGGGCGGCGGCGGCCAGGGCGGCCAGTTCTGCCTGATCGGGCGCCGGCTCGACGAAGAAGATCCGCCCGTTCCGGTCGACGTGGACCGTGGGATCGGCCAGCATCTCGGTGAGCTGTGACCGGCTGATCCCGTTGCGGGTCGCCACTTCGCCGAGCAGCGCTGCGCTCAGCGCCGGCGCGCCGTTGGCGGAGGCGAAGCCCTCCGACAGGAGAGGCGGTTCGGTGGGGTCGAAGTCGGGCACGGGCTGAGCGGCAACAGGTGCCGGTTCCGGTTTCCAGTCCCCACCCGGGAGCTGGATGTCGTAGCCAGGCGCCTCCTCGACTTCTTGTGCCACACCCGGCGCCATGGGGAATATCACCGAGGCGACCACCGTGAGAACGGTGAGAACGGACCTGAACCCCGTACCTGGACGGCCCACGGCCTCCCCCTTCGTTGTCCCGGTGCCTGGTCCACATACCGGGTAGTCGCCGGATTCTATTACCGAGGCCGCGGCTGCGCATGGGGCGCTTGGCTCATAGTTCCAGGGATTTCAGCAGATACCTCTAGCGAAATAGGGACAACGTAACTATCCTGGGTAGGCGCACCGCTGACAGGCCCGAACCCGTCGCCCACCCATGGCGTGTGACCGCCGGGAACATCTCGCAGTCGGCGTGGCGTTGTACCGACGGCGAACAGGACCGGACGAGAGCAGGTGACGACACCGTGGTAATGGCACTCAGCGACCTGATGTGGGAGCCGGACGAGAACTGGCGCGAGGACGCCGCCTGCACCGGCTCGGACATCGACGTCTTCTTCCCGGTGGGGGATGACGATGAGGCCACCGCCATCGCCAAGGCGATCTGTGAGGCTTGCCCGGTGCGCGAGCAGTGCCTGGGCTACGCCCTGTCCACCAACCAGACCGAAGGCATCTGGGGTGGCCTCACCGGCCCGGAGCGCCGCCGACTCCGCCGCCGCATCCGCGAGCGTCAGCGCCGGGCGAGCTGACGCCTGATAGCGTGGACGACCGATGGCTCTGTCGGTCGGCACTTTCAACCTGAACAACCTGTTCTCGCGCTGGAACTTCGCTGCCGCCGTGGCCGACGGGACCCCCGGTGCGGTCACGGTGCGGTACGAGTTCACCGATCCCGCCGACTACCGGATGCGCACCTTCGCCGGGGCGCTGGTCAAACCCAAGGACCACGAGATGGTGAGGCGGATCTCCGACCGGATGGTGCGTATCAGTGTCGACGTGCTGGCGGTTCAGGAGGTGGAGGACATCGCCGTGCTGCGTGAGCTGAACCGGGACCACCTCGGCGGCATGTACCGGCACGCGGTGCTCGTCGAGGGCAACGATGCCCGCTTCATCGACGTCGGTGTGCTGTCGAAGTACCCGCTGGGGGCGGTCACCAGCCACCAGACCGCGGTCCATCCTGACGGCCCGGAGAGCCGGGTCTTCTCCCGTGACCTGCTCGAGGTCGACGTGCTCTCGCCTGATCGTTCCCGGAGGCTCTTCACCCTGTACACCACACACCTGAAGAGCCGCTTCGTCCATCACAGCCTCGACCCGGTGGCGGAGACCGAGCGTGCCGACACCCTGCGTCACCGGCAGGCGGAGACGATCGCCCGCATCGTCGCCGAGCGACAGCGGCCCGACGGCCGCTACGTGATCCTGGGGGACATGAACGACGCCCCGGGAGCGCCGACCCTGGCGCCTCTCGGCATCATCGAGGGGAGGGCCACGGTGGACGGGTTGGCTCAGCCCGAAGAGACGCGACCGGCGCCTCCCGATGCCCTGAGCCCGCCGGTTTCGCCCCGGTGGACCCACCGCTTCAAGCCCAGCGGTGAGCCGGCTCTCTACGAGCTGCTCGATCACATCTACCTCTCCCAGGCTCTCGCCGCCCGCCAGACCGGCGCCTGGATCGACCGTCGCACCCGCCTCGGCGGCGACGGCTCCGATCATGATCCGGCATGGGTTGTGTTGGACCTCTGAACGT
>CAZOGW010000112.1:0-9769 GCA_964579415.1 uncultured Acidimicrobiaceae bacterium
ATAGACGCCCTACAAAGTGTCAGCGATGTCCTGGCGGACCCCGAGTACCAAGTACCCCTGTCCACGACGACACGCCACGGACCCTCCGCAACCCCTACTCCACTGTTACCGACTTCGCCAAGTTCCTCGGCTGGTCTATGTCGTTCTCCCTCAGCCGGGCGGCGTGGTAGGCGAGGAGTTGGAGGGGGACGATCGAGGCCACCGGGCTGAGCAGGTCGTCGGTGCGGGGAATGCGCAGCACGGCGTCGGCGTAGCGACCGATGCCGGTGTCGTCCTCGTAGGCGACGGCGAGGACCGTTGCTCCTCTGGCCTTGACCTCCTGGACCGCCGACATGGTCTTGTCGTACACCGCCGACTGCGTCAGGACAACCACCACCGGGGTGCCCTCGGTGACCAGAGCCAGCGTGCCGTGTTTGAGCTCACCGGCGGGCATCGCCTCGGAGTGGAGGTAGCTGATCTCCTTGAGCTTGAGGGACCCCTCCATGGCGACGGCGTAGTCGAGGCCACGGCCGATGAAGTAGATGTCGTTGTCCTTGGCGTCGGCGATGCGGGCGGCCGCCTTCACCACCTCGTCCTCGGTGGCAAGGATCGCCTCGATCTGACCGGGAAGCTGCACCAGCCCGTGGGCCACCCGAGCCGCGAGATCCTGGTCGACGACGCCGCGGGCGCGGCCGATACGCAGGGCGAGCAGGTACTCGGCGATGAGCATCGCCACGTACGCCTTGGTGGAGGCGACCGAGATCTCCGGCCCGGCACGGGTGTACAAGATGTCGTCGGCCTCCCGGCTCAGGGTGGAGCCGACGACGTTGGTGAGCGCCAGCAGGCGCGAGCCGCGCTGGCGGGCGAGCCGGGCCGCCGCCAGCGTGTCGGCGGTCTCGCCCGACTGGCTGATGGCGACGGTGAGGCTGGGTGCGGTCACCAGCGGGTCGGAGTAGCGCATCTCGTGGGCGTACTCCACCGAGGTGGGGATACGGAGGATGCGCTGGAAGATCTCGCGGCCCACCAGCCCGGCGTGGAGGGCGGTGCCGCAGGCGGTGATCCAGATGCGGTCCAGCTCGCGGGCGAAGTCGTCGTCGAAGGAGACATCCTCCAACCACACCTCGCCGTCCCCGCCGAGGCGCCCGGCCAGGGTGTCGGTGACGACGGCGGGCTGCTCGTGGATCTCCTTGGCCATGAAGTGGTCGTACCCGCCCTTCTCGGCCTGCTCGGCGTCCCAGTCGACGTGCAATACGGGCCGCACCACTTCGCCGCCCTCGATGAGCTCGATGTGCGCCCCGTCCCGGTCGATGACGACCAACTCGCCGTCCTCGATGATGAGGAAGTCACGGGTGTGGTGCAGTACGGCGGGGATGTCGGAGGCGAGGAATGTCTCCCCCTCCCCCAGGCCCACCACCAGCGGGCTCACCTTGCGCACCGCAACGATGCGCCCAGGGTCTGTCCTCGCCATCACCGCCAGGGCGTAGGCCCCCTCGGCGCGGGCGACGGCGGCACGCACCGCCGCCACCAGGTCGCCCTGGAACTCCTGGGCCACCAGGTGGGCGAGGACCTCGGTGTCGGTCTCGGATACGAAGACGTGCCCCTCCGACGTGAGCCGGTCGACGAGTTCCTGGAAGTTCTCGATGATCCCGTTGTGGACCACCACGAACTCCC
Source organism: uncultured Acidimicrobiaceae bacterium (assembly GCA_964579415.1). Lineage (GTDB taxonomy): Bacteria > Actinomycetota > Acidimicrobiia > Spongiisociales > UBA5794 > CAZOGW01. Next base: position 1,651 of record CAZOGW010000112.1, read on the forward strand.
CGGTGGAATCGGTGTGAGGATGGGCGTTGACGTCGCTGGGTCGGCCGTGGGTGGCCCAGCGGGTGTGGCCGATGCCGGTGTGGCCGTAGATGGGATCGATGTCGAGCAGCGCAGCGAGCCGGTCGATCTTCCCCTCGGCCTTGCGCACCTGGATGCTGCCGTAGTTGACGGCGATGCCCGCCGAGTCGTAGCCCCGGTACTCGAGACGGCGCAAGCCGTCGAGGATGAGGGGGGCCGCCTCACGCGGGCCGAGATAGCCCATGATTCCGCACATGCGCGCGAACCTCCTGGTTCGGTGGGGACCGGAGGCGGGACGAAGTGGACCGGTAGGTCCACTCCCACACCGGGACGGTCTCTGTTCCGGGATCGCTCCCGGGTTTTTCCCGTCCCGTCACGACCATGGGTGGCCGAGAGGGCATCCGCCGACGTTCTCGATGCTCCCTCTTCCTCGTCTCCTCGACTCCCGCCGATGCGGCGGACCGAGGGCAGGCGCTAAAGGTAGGGCGCTCCGGTCGGTTCAGTTGTGATGGTGAGTGTAGGGATCACAGGGCCAAAAGCAGTAGTCCGAGCGACGGGTACTGGTGCCGGGTGATGTACCGGGTTGGTCAGACCGCGACGGTCAACGGTGTGTGCCTCGCAAGCACATCGAAATCGGCGTCGGCGTGGAGAACAGGCACACCGGCTTCTATCGCTGCCGAAGCGATGAGGCAGTCGAGAACCTTCCGGACCGTCTCCCCACCGCGTCTGCAGGCGCGATAGAGGGCCGCCGCGTGTTCGTAGTCGGAGGGCGTTGTGGGCAGCACCGCGGCACCGGCCAGTAGACGCCGCAGCATGTGGAGATGCCCTTCATCGCGTGCTCCCGCCAGCACTTCCATGCGAACCGGGTCGCAGATCGCGATCGCAGAACCCAGGAGTTCGTCGACCCGGACGCACACCGGACTCCCGGTATCCCGGAGAAACTCGACCCAAGCCGACGTGTCCACAAGGATCATCCGACCCGGCTGCTCCGCATCTCGTCCAGATTCCCCACCCATCCCGATCCGCGCATCGCCCTGGCGTCGTCAAGCCCCAGCGACTCGCTCGCCAACGCGCGCAGCGCGAAGTTGACAGCATCCCGCTTCGTGGTGAGCTGATATCGCTCCATGACGGCGCGACAAGCGTCATCATCGATGTCGATGTTTGTGCGTGCCATACACATACGATACACCTCCAACGGCTGAGAGGCCGTAAACTACCGACGAGGTGTGACAGAAACGCCCGCGCTCTGGTCAGGCGAGAGTGGCGTGCACCACGTCGGCGAGACGGTCGGCGACCGCTTGCGCGAGGTCCTGCGTCTCGGCTTCGACCATGACGCGGACAAGGGGCTCGGTGCCGGAGGCGCGCACCAGGACGCGGCCGTCGTCGCCGAGGCGGGCCTCCTCGGTGGCCACCGCCTCCCACACCGCATCAGCGGAGTCGAGGCCGCCACGGGTGGCGACGGTCACGTTGCGCAGTACCTGAGGAAAGGCAGTCATCACCGTGCGCAGCATGCGCAGCTCGGACCCGGTCTCGGCGACTACGGCGGCAAGCCGCATCGCGGTGCGCAGGCCGTCGCCGCTGAGGTGGTCCTCGAAGATCACGTGGCCCGACTGCTCCCCCCCGAGACTGGCACCCCGAGCCCGCATGGCCTCCATGACATAGCGGTCACCCACCGCCGTCTCCACCACCTCGATGCCCTGATCGCGCATGGCGTGACGGAAGCCGAGATTCGCCATCACCGTGGTCACCACCAGGTTCCCGCCGAGGGTGCCGGCGGCCTTCATATGGTGGGCGAGGATGGCCATGACGACGTCGCCGTTGGCGGGCACCCCGTCCTCGTCGATGGCGATGAGCCGGTCGGCGTCCCCGTCGAAGCACAGCCCGATCCGACCCGCCACCAGCGGCGCCAGGAACTCGGGGTGGGTCGCCCCGCAACCGGCGTTGATGTTGAGCCCGTCGGGCTCGGCGCCGTGAACCTCGACCGTGGCCCCCAGCTCCCGAAAGAGGCGGGGCGCCGCCACGTAGGCCGCCCCGTGGGCGCAGTCCAGCGCCAGGGACATTCCGGTGAAGGGACGGTCATCGCCCTCGGCCAGGACCGCCAGGTAGGCATCGATGGCGTCCACCTTGACCGACCCGATCCCGATGCCGGCGCCCACCGGGGCGGGGCGGGCGGCGCCGTCGCGGTAGCGGGCCTCGATGCGGGCCTCCTCGGCGTCGGCCAGCTTGTTGCCGTCGGGACCGACCAGCTTGATGCCGTTGTCGGGGGCGGGGTTGTGGGAGGCGCTGATCACGACCCCCATCCCGGCGCCGCTGTCGCGGGTCAGGCGGGAGACGCCGCCGGTGGGGATCACGCCCAGGTCAACGGTATCCAGACCCACCGAGTTGAACCCGGCGACGAGCGCACCGTGGAGCATCGGCCCGGAGCGGCGCGTGTCGCGACCGATGAGGATGGGGCCCTTGAGGCCGTTGGCGGCGGCTCGGGCGATACCGAACGCCAGCGACGGAGTCAGGTCGGCGTTGGCGACGCCGCGGATGCCGTCGGTGCCGAAGAGGCTGTCTGCCATGGTGCCTTCGGTGGAGTCGTCACCGGCCGGAGCCGGCAGGCATGTCAGCGCTTCGTGAACTGCGGGGCGCGGCGGGCCTTGCGGAGACCGTACTTCTTGCGCTCGACCTTGCGGTCGTCGCGAGTGAGGAGACCTTCGCGCTTGAGCGACGGGCGCAGTTCGGGGTCGATCGCCACCAGGCCGCGGGCGATGCCGAGACGGAGTGCGTCGGTCTGACCGGTGAAACCGCCTCCCTCGAGGGTGGCGTGGATGTCGTAGCGGCCTTCCATCTGGGCGGTGCGGACCGCTTCGGTGGCGCGGTTCTGCTGGGCCGCCTGGGGGAAGTAGACATTGATCGGCTTGCCGTTGAGCGTGACCTCGCCGGTGCCGTCGTAGAAACGGACCCGGGCAACGGCACTCTTGCGACGACCGGTCGCCTGGACGAGGACCTTGGCCATCAGGCGTCTCCCTCTGCGCTCTTCACCGACACCTTGCGTACCTCCATCGGCTCTGGATGCTGGGCGGCGTGCGGATGGTCAGGGCCTGCATAGACCTTGAGCTTGCCGAGCATCTGCCGGCCCAGCCGGTTCTTCGGCAGCATCCCCCTGACCGCAGCCTCGATGATCCGCTCCGGGTACTTCTCCCGCATGGCGGCCAGGTTCATCTCCCTGAGTCCACCCGGGTAGCCGGAGTGTCGGTAATACATCTTCTGGGTCTCCTTGTTGCCGGTCACCGCCACCTTCTCGGCATTGACCACGATGACGTGGTCACCGAGGTCGAGGTGGGGTGCGAACCCGGGCTTGTGCTTGCCGCGCAGGACATGGGCGACCTGGGAGGCGAGACGGCCCAGCGGCACGTCGTCGGCATCGACGACCAGCCACCGGCGCTCGATGTCGGCGGCTCTCGGGGTGTAAGTTCGCTGCAGCTTCGGCTTCATCGCGGCAATCCAGTGAGGTGGTCCGGGCACAAGGAAAACCCCCGGGGAAGCCCGGGAGCAGGTGGAATGGTACCGGATGTCGGCGCACTTCGCCAAACCGGGGAGGAACAGTATCCGGTATCCGATACGTAGTACTTAGTACGTAGTACTTAGTACGCCACTGCTGTGAGGGTCAGGCCGTGCGGGGGTGCGGCGCCGCGGGCGGCGTGGCGATCCCTCGCAGCCAGGACGGCCGGCACGGAGTCGGGGTCCACCTTGCCCCGGCCCACGTCGACGCAGAGGGCGACGACGGAGCGCACCATCTGGTGACAGAACGACGAAGCGGAGATGTCGAGCGCGACCAGATCGGGGCGGCGCCTGGTCCAGACGGCGTGGTCGACACGGCGCACCAGGCTACGGTCCCCGGCGCGGCGGCACAGCGAACTGAAGTCGTGCTCGCCGACCAGGCAGGCGGCAGCCCGGTTCATCAGCATCTCGTCGAGCCGGGTACCGACGTGCCAGGCGGTTCCGGCGAGGAACGGGTCGTGCACCTCCCCGTCGAGGACCAGGTAGGTGTAGGCACGCCCGGTGGCGGAGAAGCGGGCGTGGAAGCCGTCGGGCGCCACCGTCACGGAGCCGACCGAGATCTCGGGGCCGAGGCGGCGGTTGAGCGAGCGCCGCACCCTGTCGGTGTCGAGAACGGTATCCACCTCGAAACTGGCGACCTGCCCGGTGGCATGGACGCCACGATCGGTACGCCCGGCGACGAACGTCTCCACCCCACCGGTGAAGGGCAGCAGTGCCGCCTCCAGTTCACCCTGCACCGTGCGCAGGCCGGGCTGGCGGGCGTAGCCGTGGAACCCCGACCCGTCGTAGGCCAGGTCGACCCGGTAGACCGTCACCGCGTCGCCCTCAGAAGAGGCCGCCGCTGAGAATGCTGGAGAGGATGATCCAACCCACGATGCCGGCACCGGCGGAGGCCGCCGCCAGGCCCAGGCTCAGGTCGGCCTCGTGCCGCACCCCGGTGGCGACCACGGCGAGGAACCATGCCGAGCCCACTACGAAGCCGAGCACACCCCCGATGAGGCGGGCAGAGGCGATCTGGAGCAGCATCGTCGGGTAGGCGAATCCGACGATGCGCATGATGGTGGCGTAGCCGCCCCCACCCTGGAACAGGAAACGGGCAACGGCGAACACGACGCCGCTGTAGACCAGCCAGAAGACGAGGACGTCGATGAGTGCCCGCAGCAAGCCGCTGAGGCCGCTGAAGCTGAGGACGAGGCCGAACAGGGACGAGCCGGCCCCGAGCAGGAGGAGCACCTGGGTCACCGCGATGAAGATGACGGCGTCGCCGGTGGCGCGGTCGTTGAACCCCATCCACACGAAGGCCTCGCGCTCCAGCCGGACGGCCTGCAGCAGGCGGCGCAGTGACTCTCTCATCGACTCATCCCTCCGGTAGGCGGTGGAGGTTACCGGCTATCCTCGGGTGACCCGACCCAAGGACTCTCACCGAATGCGCCGCATCACGATGACGCTCCTCGCCGTCTCCCTGGCGGTGGCGGCTTGCAGCACCGCCTCTTCATCTACCACCCGATTGGCAGGCCCGGTCACCTCCGTGCAGATCGAGATCTTCGCAGGCGACATCACCATCGACGCGTCCGCCTCGGGCGACGAGGTGGAGATCGCCACCACGACCGATGACGATGCCGAACCCGCCATCGACCTTACCGGCGGCGTGCTCACCATCTCCGACGGGTGCGACGCCGAAGGATGCCGTGTCGACTACGTGGTGGCGATCCCCGACGGGGCCGAACTCGACGTCACCACGCTCGACGGCGACATCGTGATTCGGGACAACACCGGCAACATGTCCCTCGCCGCCGGGGAGGGCGGTATCAGCCTGTTCAGCGTCGGTGGCGACATCGAGGCCGTCACCGACAATGGCAACCTGGTGGGCACCCGTCTCACCGCCGCCACGGCACGGTTCACCGCCGGCACCGGCACCATCGACGTCAGCTTCGACTCCCCGGTGAGCGACCTGGTCGCAATCACCGGGAGCGGCAACGTCACCGCCCAACTCGACGCCGGGGTCACCTACTCCATCGTCGCCGAGGCCACCGGCGACATCGATCTCGGGATCGACAGCGACGAAGCCTCCACCAACCTGGTGGCCCTCACCACCGGCGACGGGGACATCACGGTCTACAGGCAGTAGACCGTACCCAGTACTCAGTGCTGGTAGCCGGCAGCATGCACCTACAGCGCGCCGGCACTGAGGAGTGCGATGCCGCGGAGCAGAGAGGCATCGTCGGTGATGTCGGGGACCCGGTCGAGGGCTACCCAGCGGGCGGCAGCGACGCCGTCACCTCCGACCACTTCGCCGGGTACGGCGTGCAGGTGGAAGGTCATGTCGAAGTGCATGTGGGCTGGCTGGGTGCCGGTGGCAGGGATCCGGTGAGCGTCGACCCTGACCAGGGGGCCGCCGGCAACGACATCCACGCCGGTCTCCTCCATGACCTCACGCCGCGCCGCCGCCAGCGGCGAGACGTCGTCCGGCTCGATGTGACCTCCGGGCTGGAGCCACCTTCCCAGCTTGCGGTGGAGCACCATCAAGAGCACGGTCAGCCCGGGATCGGTGACGTAGGCGCTGGCGGTGAAATGCCCCGGCTCAAAGGTGGTCGCTGACCACGGCTCGGGGTGGCTGTCGAGCATGCCGGTCATGGTGGCCATCGCCCTTGCCTCCTCCGGGCCGGGAGCGTAGCCGGTGAGCAACTCGCTGATCGCCGTCACCAGACTCACGACCGGCACTCTATTGCTCCGATCATAAATGTACTGGCACCATGTGCTCCCGCCGTGTAGCGTTAGGTACCGGCATCCAGAAACGGGGAGTTGGCAGTGATCCCACGTGTCAGGAAGCGAGCGCGCGCTGCCGGTTTCGGTTCGGTTTTGCGCGTTGCCCTCGCTCTCAGTCTCATCACCGCGGGTCTCATGGTCGTGTGGCGCAGCACCGAAGCCGCCGCGCTGCCGGACATCCCTCCGCTCCCCGACGCCTGCTACGACTACGACTCCGGCGGCGCCGGGATGTACCGCGGCATCGCCACCTCACCGACTTCCTTCGATCTCGACGTCCAAGGCCCGGTGGTGCAGGCGGTCGTGGAGTGGGCCGGTATCTGGTCCCCGGATCCGGCGAACACCCACATCGGCATCACCGTCGACGGTCCCGGTGGGACGCAGTCCGATCCGGCGTTGACCGGCACGCTCAGTGCGCGGGACCCGTCCGAGCTTCCCGGGCAGCCGTCCTTCGCCCACGGCTACTTCGCGGTGATCACCGACCTGTTCGGCGACGGCGACCCGGGTACATACACGGTCACCATGACCGCGCCCGACGTCGGCCTACCCGGAGAGAACGTGTGGTGGGGCGCCACCGTCACCGTGGTCTACGACACCGAGCCGTGCGAGGACATCGTCCGGGTGTTCTGGAAGACGGGCGCCGACTACTACTTCGGCGGCGGCGGAGCCCCCAACCCGACCACGGCAACGGTCGTCTACGACTGGGGATTCCCCCTGCCCGAGGACTACACGGCCACCTTCCAGATGTCCCACGGCGGCTCGCAGCACGACACCACCGCCTGCAGGGTGTCGTCACTCTGGGTAGCCCGCGGCGCGGGCACCGCACCCACCTCGGCCGACAACCTGGTGAGCGCCGACGGCGACCCCAACCCGGTATGGGGGGCGGTCGAGGGGATCGTGCGCCCGTTCAGTCCGCCGATGCAGACCTGTGCCCCGCCGTCGATCACCTTCCCGGTGACGGCGGTGACCGGCGGCAACGTCGGACCGCAGTGGTCGTTGCTCCGCTACGACGTTCAGCTCCCTGCCGGATCGACCTGGGCGGCGTTCCAGCTCGAGTCTCCGCGTGACGGCGGGGGCGGAACCGGCATCCCCGAGTCCGGGACGTTCAGCGGGGGCGGGCTCCTCGTCATCCCGTTCCCGTCGGCACCGGAGCCGGAGATCCAGCTCGAGAAGACCGTGCTCGCCGGCGACGTGCCCGGCGACTGCCCCGGGGTTGAGGGCACCGACGAGTTGGTGATCGGCGAGGAGGGCGACCTGGTCACCTACTGCTTCCGGGTGATCAACACAGGCGACACCCACCTGTTCCCGGTGACGCTAGACGACCCCGACCTGGGCATCGACCAGGACGACATGACACTGGTGTTCGGCGACGACACCGTGCCGCTGCCCCCCAACGACCCGGCGCCGACCGGGGAGCTGGTCTACGCCTACGTCACCCCGCTCACCGGCAGCCTCGTCAACACGGCGACCACCGAGGGTATCCCTTCGGACGAGGACGGCGACCCGCTCCCCGACCTGGACCCGGTGACCGACGAGAACGACGCCGAGGTCCGGGTCGTCGGTGTCCACGTCTTCGAGCCCCTCATCGAGTTGGAGAAGACCGTCCTCGAGGGTGAGGTGCCCGACGACTGTCCCGGCCTGGAAGGCACCGACGAGCTGGTGGTGGGTGAGGTCGGCGACCCGGTCACCTACTGCTTCCGCATCATCAATACCGGCGACACCCACCTGTTCCCGGTGACGCTGGAGGATCCCGACCTGGGCATCGACCAGGACGACATGATCCTCGTCTCCG
>CAZOGW010000113.1:0-9654 GCA_964579415.1 uncultured Acidimicrobiaceae bacterium
TCCGCTAGCGCTCCGCCGGGCCCACTCCCCCCGTCAAAGCCCGGGGGGAGATGAACGGCCCGCCTCGCAAGCCTCCGGGGACTATCCCTTGTCAAAGCCCGGGGGAGACGAAAGGGCCGCCTCGCAAGCCTCCGGGGACTATCCCTTGTCAAAGCCCGGGGGAGACGAAGACGCGGAAACGCCCAGCGGACCGAGAGGCGCGCCGTCTATCAGCATCCGGCGGCAAACCGATAGGCCCGAGAGATGTCGCTCAAGCGACAGATTCGTCGACTCAGGTGTTCTGCAGGAACGGGTTGGAACGCCGTTCCGTGCCGATGGTGGTCCCGGGACCGTGCCCGGGGAGGACGCTGGTGTCGTCGGGCAGTGTGAGGACTCTGTCTCGCATCGAGCGCATCAGGGCGCCGTGGTCGCCGCCGGGAAGGTCGGTGCGGCCGATGGAGCCGGCGAAGAGTTGATCGCCCGAGAACAGGATCCCCTCGTCGGGGAGGTGAAAGCAGCAGTGCCCGGGAGTGTGACCCGGGGTGTGGAGCACGTCGATGGTGACGCCGGCCAGGGCCAGCCGGTCACCTGCCGCCAGCCGCCGGTACGTCGGGGGGAACGCAAGCTGGTCCTCCAACTCGGGTGTCGACATTCCGAAGAGCATGCGGAGCTGCGAGCCCGGGTCGAGCGCCAGGAAGGCGTCGTCGGGATGCAGATGGGCCTCCACGTCGAATGCCGTCGCCACTCCCCCGCCGCCGGCATGGTCGACGTGTCCGTGTGTCACCAACACGGCCACCGGCACCAGGTCGTGGCGGCGCACCAGGTCTTCGATGGCGCCGATGTCGGGCGGGGCGTCGACGATCACACACGGTCCGCCCTTCTCAGGGGCGACCACATAACAGTTGGTCGCCGCCCACCACAACGCCTCCCCGGCAACCAACACGCTCAAGGGAAGGCTCCTCCCCGAGCAGTGCCGGCCACCGGATACCAAGTACCAAGTACCAAGTACCCCCCGCTGCGGTGATGTCTCACGCGGCCCCGGGTTTTGCTCGCGGGCCTAGCCGATAGGCGTCGAACACGCCGTCGACGCCGCGCAGATCACGGATGGCCCGCTCCACCTGGGAGGGGTCGGAGAGCTCCACCTCGAAGCGGAGGACGGCGACACGGTCGCTACCGGTCGCCGAGGAGGAGGCAATGATGTTGGCGCCGAGGTCGGAGAGGACCACGGTCACGTCACGGAGGAGGTTGGACCGGTCCAGGGCCTCCACCTGGAGGGAAACGAAGAAGGACTTCACCTGACGCGAAGCCCACGAGACGTCGATCATCCGCTCGGCTCGCTCGCCGAGTGCGCCGATGTTGGCGCAGTCGGCGCGGTGAACCGAGACTCCCCGGCCTACGGTGACGAACCCGATGATGTCGTCGCCGGGGATCGGCGTGCAACATCGGGCCATCCGCACCAGCAGGTCCTCCATGCCCTCGACGATGACGCCGGCGCCTTCCTCGTCGCGCGCCCTGCGGGGTCGAGCCTGCTCCGGCGTGTCGGGGGCCTCGTCCTCTTCGGGGTTGAGGATGCGGCCGATGCGGCGCATCACGTTCTGCGGGCTCACCCGGCCGTCGCCCACCGCCACGTAAAGGGCCGGCAGGTCGTCGTGTCCCAGGTCCCGGGCCACTTCCGAGAGGAGACCCTCCCGCAGGTGGTCCTTGACGCCGAAACCCTCGCGCCGCATCGCCTTCATCACGGCGTCGCGGCCGTCGGCGAGAGCCACTTCCCGGCGCTCCTGGGTGAAGAATCGCCGGATCTTGGCGGCGGCCCGGCTCGACTTGACGAACTCGAGCCAGTCACGCGACGGGCTGGCCGCCTCCGACCGCGAGGTGATGATCTCGACGATGTCGCCTGACTCGAGCGGGGTCTGGAGCGGCACCAGGCGGCCGTTGACCCGGGCTCCGACGCAGCGGTGGCCCACCTCGGTGTGGATGCGGTAGGCGAAATCGACCGGCGTCGACCCCCGAGGCAGCGACAGCACATCGCCCTTGGGGGTGAGGGCGAACACCTCGTCCTGGTACAGGTCCAGCTTGAGGTGGTTGAGGAACTCCTGGGGGTCGGTGGCCTCCTCCTGGAGGAAGCGCAGGTCGGCGACGATCCCCAACTCGTCGGGCGATGCGTCCTCCTTGTAGCGCCAATGCGCGGCGATGCCGTACTCGGCGCGGTGGTGCATCTCGTGGGTGCGGATCTGCACCTCGAGGCCCTTTCCGTCCGGGCCCACCACCGTGGTGTGCAGCGACTGGTAGAGGTTGAACTTGGGCATGGCGATGTAGTCCTTGAACCGCCCCTGGATCGGCGGCCACATGGTGTGCACCAGGCCGAGGACGGCGTAGCAGTCCTTCACCTCGGAAACGAGGACGCGGATGCCGATGAGATCGTGGATCTGGTCGAAGGCGAGGCCGCTGGCCACCATCTTGCGGTAGATGGAGTACAGGTGCTTGGGGCGTCCCGACACCTCGGCGTCGACGCCCTCCTTGTCCAGGGCCGCGGCAAGCTGGACCATCACCCTCTCCAGGTGCTTCTCGCGTTCGGGGGCGCGCCGGTTGACCTGCTCCTCCAGCTCCGCCTTGCGTTTCGGATAGAGCTCGGCGAAGCAGAGCTCCTCCATCTCGTGCTTGATCTCCTGCACCCCGAGACGGTGCGCCAGCGGGGCGTAGACCTCCAGGGTCTCCTCGGCGACGCGGTGGCGCTTCTCCTCGGCGAGCGGAGCCAGGGTGCGGATGTTGTGGAGCCGGTCGGCCAGCTTGATGAGCAGCACCCGGATGTCGCGGGCCATGGCGATGGCCATCTTGCGGATGGTCGCCGCTTGCGCCTCCTCCCGTGAGGAGAACTTGATGCGGTCCAGCTTGGTGACACCATCGATGAGTTGCGCCACCTCTTCCCCGAACTCCCCGGAGACGTCCTCGATGGTGATGTCGGTGTCCTCGACGGTGTCGTGGAGGAGGGCGGCCACCAGCGTGGCCCGGTCCATTCCGTAGCCGGCGAGGATCTCGGTGACGATGAGGGGGTGGACGATGTAGGGCTCGCCTGACTGGCGGAACTGGCCCTCGTGGAGTGCCTCGGCCCGCCGGTAGGCGCGACGTATCAGGTCGGGGTCGTCGTCGGGGTGGTGGCGCTGGAAAGTGTCCAGGATCGAGTCGAGCAAGGCCCCGGGGGTGGAATGCGACGGCAGTTCAGCCAGCGCCATCTACCACCAGCGCGTGGATCGGCACGCCGTTGATTCGGGACCTTCCGCCGAGGAACTCGAGCTCGAGGAGGAAGCTGATCCCGACCACGACCGCACCCAGCTTCTCCATGAGGGCGATGGATGCAGCGGCGGTGCCGCCGGTGGCGAGCACGTCGTCGACGATGAGGACGTTCTCCCCGGCGTTGATGGCGTCGGCATGGATCTCGATCGAATCGGTGCCGTACTCCAGTGCGTACTCCTGGGCCACCGTCGCCAGCGGGAGCTTGCCCGGCTTGCGGATCGGCACGAACCCGGCGTCGAGACGACAGGAGATGGGGGCGGCGAACATGAAGCCGCGGGCCTCGATGCCGGCCACCTTGGACACCTTCATATCGGCAAACGGCTCCAGCATGGCGCCGAGCGCCAGGTCGAAGGCGACCGGGTCGGCCAGGACCGGTGTGATGTCCTTGAACATGATCCCCGGCTTGGGGAAGTCGGGAACGTCCCGTATCAGCGCCCTGACAACTTCTTGAGCCATGCCGGTCAGTGTAGGGGTCGTGCAGCCCTGCTACATCCCAGGCGACGGGTCGCAGCGACAGCGGGGGACGTTGCGGTCTCCCGCCGCACCGGCGCCGTGGTGTCCAGGCTGGGGTCCCGGCGACGGCTACCGGTCAGCGCTTGGGTGCCTTGCGTGGCGGCTTGGGCACGGCGCCGGTCTCCTCCGTCTCGTCGGAGAGGGTGGCGGGGCGGACAGGTTCACGCCTCCGGCGGCGGCGGGCACGACCTCGGGTCCGGGGACCCGGCAGTGGATCGGGCCACAGCGCCAGCAGGCCGATGCCGAGGGTGGGCGAGGACCAGGTGGCCGCCAGCACGCCGATGAGGACAACGGCGAGCACGCTGGTGAGCATGGCGGTCCCCGGCCGCATGGCGGCGACGACCAGCAACACCAGGCCCGGTACGGCGACGGTGGCGGCGGTGACGATCGACCGGACAAGTACCTTGTTGAACGAGGTGTTGGCGATGTACTCGAAGTCGAACCGGGAGCCGAGCTCGCCGTGCAGGTCCTTGATCCGCGACTGCACCACGACCGTGTCGTACAGCGAGTAGGCCACGATCCCGACCACGGCGACGACGGCGGCCGGATACACCTCGAGCCCGGTCAAGGCGAAGAGCCCCAGGGTCACCGTCAGGTCGAAGACGAGAACCAGAATGGCGACGGCGGCCGCCTTGAGGCCGATACGCCACCCGACGACAAGGAGCGCCAGGACGGCGAAGATGCCGGTGGCGGTGAGGATGGTGGTGGCGGGCTCCCAGTCGACGGTGGCCCCGGTCACCTCGGCGGTGACGGAGGCGCCGTCGACACCGGCTGCGGCGGCAACGGCAGCGGCGAGAGTCTCCCGCTCTGCCTGGTCCATCTCCCCACCCCTGACCAGGATCCCCTGCCCGTCGACGGTGCGCTGCACCCGCACCCCCCCGAAGCCGGCGTCGTCGAGCGCCGCCCGGTACTGGGTCAGGGTGAGCCCGGAGGCGTTCTCGGTCTCGACGGAGGTGCCACCCCCGGTGAAGTCGGTTCCCGGGTCGAAGCCGGCGAACAGCAGCCCGACGAGGGCCACTGCGAGGAGGGCCGCCGAGACTGCGGCGAGCCGGGAGCGGTGCGCCAGCGGCTGGAAGACCGTCTCACTGCGCCCGAGGCGCCGCCACCAGCTCACGGTGCCACCTCTGCGGTGGCGGTCGCCGCCGGGTCGCCCAGGGTCGCCGGGATGCCCAGTGTCCCGTGCTCGCCGAGTCGTGACCGGGCGAGCAGGACCATGGCGGGTCGCGTGTAGAAGCGGGTCACCAGCAGGTCGGCAAGGACCACAGCCGCCAGCGTGGAGGCGAAGGGAGCCAGCACTGCTCCGCCGAAGAGCCAGAGGCCGACCGATCCGGCGACGACGACGGTTCCGGCGGTGAGCTTGGCGCGCAGTGCCCGCCGGGAGCCTTGCTCGGCGGCGGTGCGAGCCGGCCGACCCCGCCACAGCTCCTCGCGCATCCGCTCGAAAGAGAGCACGAAGGAGTCCACTGCCATCACCAGCGCCACCGCCACCCCGGAGAGGAGGGCCAGCGTGACCACGTTGCCACGCAGGTTGTGCAGGGTGAGGGAGGCGGTCCACACCAACGCCGCGTACAGCAACAGCCCCACCACCGCCACCAGGCCGAGCGCCCGGTAGAAGGCGAGCAGGACGAGTGCCGCCAGCACCGCGCCGACGGCGAGCCAGACGATGGCGGAGCGGAGCACATCGCCTCCGATCCCGGCGGACAGCGCCGCAGTGCGTACCGGGGTGAGCTCCACCGGCAGGCGGCCGTGAGCGACGATACCGGCGAGGGCTTCGGCGTCGACGCGAGGGGTCCCGGAGCCGGTCATCGTGATGTAGGCGTTGTCGGCGGGAAGGGCCTGCCCGGGAGCGACGTCCTCGCCGATGCTGGGTGCGGACACCACGACGCCGTCGATGACGATGGCCATGGCGCGGCGGGGATCGCCGGCGGGGAAGATCGACATCTGCGCGGTTGCCGCCTCGAAGCGGCCGGCGGCTTCATCGGTGAAGGTGGGCCGGATGGCGTACCCGCCGCCACCGAGGCCGCGGACGAAGCGCACCTCGGCGCCGACCATGTCATCGCCGGTTATGAAGGCCGGGCCGACGCTGTAGATGAGTCCGGCGTCGGAAGGCAGGTAGGCGCCCTGGGTGGGGTCGTCGGCGATGGTGAGGCCGGCTTCCGGGTCGAGGTTGTCCGGGATCGGCGGCGCCGCGGTGGTCGTGGCCGGGGCCGCGGTCGTGGTGGTGGTCTGCTCCGTGCCCGCTTCGGACTCGTCGTCGGGCGTGGACGTGGTGCTGGGGGAGTCGCTCCCGTCGCCCTGGTCGGGGGCGAGGGTCGTGGTGGGATTCGGGTTGGGCAGGGTGCCGTCGGTGAAGGCCGGGCTGGTGAAGTCGGCGGCGAGGATGGGCCGGAAACTGACCGCACCCATGCGGCCGGCGGCGGCGAGCGCCTGACCGGCACCGGGCACGTCGGGTACCTGGACCACGATGGTGCCGTCCCCCTGGACCCACACCTGTGGCTCCTGGATGGACTCGATGGCGGTGAGGCGGCGGCGGATGAGTTCGGCGGTGCTCTCCAGCGTGGCCCGGTCGGTGCCCTCGGCGGCGACCAGCACCACCGAGGCGGCGCCCGCCATGTCGATCCCGCCGGGTGGAGGGTTGTTGGTGAGAGCGAGCGCGACCGCAGAGCCCCAGCCGATCAGCAGGGCCACCACCAGTGTGAGAGCCGCGGTGCGACGGCTCATGCCTCCCCTTCTGGGGACGACAGGATCTCTGCAACTGCCCGGCGGATGATGCGTATGCGGGTTCCCCCGCCGATGTCGACGGTGAGGTCGTCGCCGTCGATGCCGGTCACCGTGCCGTAGATGCCCCCGATGGTGCGGATGTCGCTACCGATGTCCACCTGGTCGCGCATCTGGTTGGCGGCCTTCGCCCGCTGCCGCTGGGGGCGGATCATCAGGAAGTAGAACACGCCGCCGATGAGCAGGATGGGGAACAGGACTCCGATCAGCGAGCCTTGCGGCTCTTCCGCGGCGGCCGCGATCAGGAAACCTGTGACAAGGTCGAACACTACATCCTCCATCTTCGGAACCTCCCGGTGTGCATCGGCACCGGACCGGGCGGAAGGTTAGTGCCTGCAGGTGCGACGGCGGCAACCTCCGGTGTGGTGTCGCCGGCCGGGTACTTGATACTTGGTATTGGGTAGCTGCCGCGAGATCCGAGCCGGGTCAAGGGGCTTCCTCGGTCCGTGGTACGGCGCGGCGGGTGCGGATGGCGGCGGCGACGGCTTCGAAGGTGCCGGCGGCGATGGCAACCCGGAGGTGGGCGAGCAGGTCCAGCGTGTAGGTGAGGTTGTGAACGGTCACCAGACGGTGGCCGAGCTGTTCGCCGGTGTTGAACAGGTGCCGCAGGTAGCCTCGGGAATAGCGGGAACAGGTGATGCAGCGGCAGTCGGGGTCGATGGGCTCGGCGGAGCGGGCCAGGGTGCTCCGCTTGACCGAGAAGTCCCCTTCGGGGTGAAGGACCTTGCCGTGGCGAGCCAGTCGGGTGGGGATCACGCAGTCGAACATGTCGACACCGCGGGCAACGGCGTCGACGAGCCCTTCGGTGTCCCCGAGGCCCATCACGTAGCGGGGTGCCGCCGACGGCAGCTCGGCGACCACCACCTCGATGGCATCGTTGCGATCGGCGGGAGGCTCACCCACCGCCAGCCCCCCGATGCCGTAGCCGGGGAAGCCGAGGTCGGCGGTGCGGCGGGCAGATGTCGCCCGCAACTCGGGATCGACGCCGCCCTGGACGATGCCGAACATGGCCCGATCGTCGCGGGTGCGGGCGGCGAGAGCCCGTTCTGCCCAGCGCAGCGTCCGTTCCATGGCGTCGACCACCACGGGTCGCGGCGACGGGTTGCCTACCAGGACGTCGAGCACCATGGCGATGTCCGATCCCAGCGCCTCCTGCACGGCGACGGCGCGTTCGGGGGTGAGCGTCACCGCCGAGCCGTCGTAGCTGGAGCGGAAGCGCACCCCCTCCTCGTCGACCTTGGGGGAGAGGGAGAAGATCTGGAAGCCTCCGGAGTCGGTGAGCACCGGCCCGCGCCAACCCATGAAGGCGCCGACTTCGCCCAGACCTGCCACCACGTCCTCGCCGGGGCGCAGCATGAGGTGGTAGGTGTTGGCCAGGACGATGTCGGCGCCGATGGCCTCCAGGTCCTCGGCGCCGACGAGCCTCACCGCAGCCCGGGTGCCCACCGGCATGAACGCCGGTGTGGGCACGGCGCCGTGGGGGGTGTGGAGGATCCCGGAGCGGGCGGCGCCGTCGTTGGTGACCGGCTGCCACCAGACCGGAGGCCGGGCCGTCATCGGCGGGGAAGACCCTCGACGAGCATGGCGTCGCCGAAAGAGAGGAAGCGGTAGCCGCGCTCCAGGGCGGTGGCGTACACCTGCCGCCACCGCTCCCCCGCGGCTGCGGCGATCAGGGAGATGAGAGTGGTGCGGGGGGCGTGGAAGTTGGTGAGGAGCAGGTCGATCGCCCCGAACCGGTAGCCGGGCGTGATGAACAGGTCGGTGTCCCACTCGCCGGGGCTCACCTCGCCGGTGCGGGCTGCTGTCTCCAGGGTCCGGGCCACGGTCGTGCCTACGGCCACCACCCTCCCGCCGCGACGTCGGGTGGCGTCGATCTCGGCGGCGGTGTCGGCGGAGACGGCGCACCGCTCGGTGTGGATGGTGTGATCCTCCACCCGTTCGGTGCCGATGGGCCGGAACGTATCGAGTCCGACGTCGAGTTCGACGGTGGCGATGCCGACGCCGACGCCGGCGCCGGCGAGGCGGGCCACCAGGGCGTCGGTGAAGTGGAGGGCGGCGGTGGGTGCCGCCGAGGAACCCAGCGACTTGGCGAACACCGTCTGGTAGCGCTCCGCGTCGGCGAGCCGTCCGTGGAAGTACGGCGGCAGCGGGATGGCGCCGATACCGGGAAGCACGTCGTCGACGTCACCAGCGGGGGACGACAGCTCGACGGTCACCACCCCGTCCCGGGGCTCGGTCACGACCACACCGTCGATGCGGTGCATGCCGGTGCCGAAGTCGAGGGCCAGACCCGGCTTCACCCGCCGCGCCGGCCGGATCAGTGCCGTCCAGCGCCGTTCGTCGACCCGGCGGGTGAGCAGCAACTCCACCGCTCCCCCGCTCTCCACCTTGTGCCCGCGGAGACGTGCCGTGCGGACCCGGGTCCGGTTGACGACGAGCAGATCGCCGGCCCGCAGCAACTCCGGCAACTCCGAGAACCGGTGATCCGTCATCCCCTCCACCCGCAGCAACCGCGCCGAGTCCCGCGGCTCCACCGCCTTCTGCGCGATGGCATCCGGTGGAAGGTAATAGTCGAGTTCAGCGGTCTCCATACCGGAGAAAGGCTACTCACCGTACTACGTACTACGTACTACGTACTACGTGAAGAGCCCACAAGGCGCCTCCCGGAAACGAATCGTCTCGCCAAAGAGATCTGCGAGGTGACGGTATCTGATGCTCTCATACCTAGTACCTAGTACTTAATACTTAGTACCCTTCTCGCGGCTGAGGGCCCCTGCACGGGTGGGCTGGTGCAGGGGCCCTCCTGACCTACCGGTCCCTCACGGAACGAGGGGCGGGTCGGCGCGCTGGGCCAGCTGCAGCGCCTGGTCGAGCCACCACCGGCTGGCGCCAGACCGTCCTAACTCGTCGTTGGGAGCGCTCCCAAGGATGGCCACCGATGCCCTTGATTGTCAAGTGAACCCGCATCGGGGTGGGTTCTCGTCCTCCCCCGCCGCTTCGGCGGGGGAGGTGTCCGGTCGGCTCGCCTGGGGCGATCGGACCGCATCGCGTGCACAGACCCTGCTGAGCCGATCGGACGGAGGGGGTCTTTCT
>CAZOGW010000114.1:0-4346 GCA_964579415.1 uncultured Acidimicrobiaceae bacterium
CGCAGCACCTCCTCCATCGAGGAGAAGTCGTCCTGGCCTTCGACGGTGCGGATCTTGAAGCGCCGGTAGTCGGATCGCTTGGGGAGGGCGTCCTCGAACACCACCATCGAGCCGACGGTGTCGACACCCTGGTGGGTTGAGATGTCATAGCACTCGATGCGAAGTGGCGGCCCCGCCATCCCCAGGTGGTCCTGAAGGCTGCGCAGCGCCCGGGCCCGCGCGTTGTGGTCGGAGCTGCGCCGGAGGCGGTGCCGGGAGAACTCCTCTCGGGCGTTGGCCACCGCGGTCTCCATGAGGCGCCGCTTGGAGCCGCGGCGAGGCACCCGCAGCGACACCTTGGCCTCCCTCCGGTAGCCGAGCCACTCGGTCCACAGGTCGATGTCCTCCGGCTCCTCCTGCACCAGCACCTCGGCGGGTGGCCTCTCGGCTCCGTAGAGCTGGCCCAGCATGACACCGACGAGCTGGGCGGTGGTGACGTCCTCGACGCGGTCGACGATGGTGGTCTTGCGGCCGGTGACCCTGCCCTTGACCACGGTGAGGACCACCAGCGCCGCCTCCAGGTCGTCCTCCTCGAGTGCGATGAGGTCGAAGGTCTCGGTGCGCTGGGTGACCAGCTCCTGGCGGGCCAGCGCCTTCTCCACCGCCGCCGACTGGTCACGCAGCCGGGCCGCCAACTCGTACTCCTGACGCTCCGACGCCTGGTACATCCCGTGGCGGAGGTGGGTGAGGACGTCGTCGCGGTCGCCGTCGAGGAATGCCGCCAGCCCTTCGACGTGGGCGGCGTACTCGTCGGGCGTCACCGCCCCGATGCAGGGGCCGGCGCAGCGTTCGATGTGATACTGCAGGCAGGGTCGCCCCAGCGCCTGGTGGTTCGCCAGCTTGGCGTCGGTGCAGGTGCGCACCGGGAAGGTGCGCAACACCAGGTCGAGGGTCTGGCGTATGGCGTAGGCATGGGCGAAGGGACCGAAGTACTCGACGTCCCGCCGGCGCCTCCCCCGCATCACCGAAGCCCGGGGCCACTCCTGGCCCACGGTGAGCGCCAGGTACGGAAAGCTCTTGTCGTCCCGCAGCTTGATGTTGAACCGGGGCAGGTGCTCTTTGATGAGCGTGTACTCCAGCATCAGTGCCGCCACCTCGGTGGGGGTCACGATCCACTCCACGGAGTCGGCCGAGTCCACCATCGCCCGCGTGCGCGGCATCAGGTCGGCGGCGAAGTACTGGGCGAGGCGCTTGCGCAGGGACTTGGCCTTGCCCACGTAGAGCACGGCTCCGCCGGCATCCCGGAACAGGTAGACGCCTGGCGAGTCGGGGACGGAGCCGCTGGGCGGGCGGTTCACCATGGCCCCGATGTTAGGAGAGGCCGGTCGGCGGCCACGGCGTCCCCCCGAGATGGACGGGAGGCGTGTGATGTACGTTCCCGGCGGCCCGGAGCCAGTTCGGGCCGCCGGGACGCCATCCATCCCACCGGGTAATCCGGGGGATGATCGGGAGTGGCACATTCGGCCACCCTCGAGGGGTTCCCCGCCCAGGGCACAGGGCTCGTGGCGTGCGGCCACAGCGCGAGCCCGGTCTTCCTCGATCCGAAGATCGAGGTGCGCGAACGACACGGGCCACGGGAGAAGCTGTGACCATCGAGCCTGGCACTCATGGGCGGGGACCCCCTCGACGGTGGCGAATCCCTACCAGTTTCAGCGGTAGGGACTCGCCGCGCCGCCCCCCTGTCGTGGCTCGGTCACCACGCCCCCCGACGTGGTGGCCTTGCCACAAGTACATAGTCCCCGATCTGGGAACCTACGTAATGGGTCGTCGGTACTAAATCGATCCCCGAGGTCGCTTTCCGGCTGGCTGATCTCCATCCACCTCCTCAGCGGGAGACCTGGGTCAGCGCACCACGCCGACCAGTTCGAGGGGGGAAGTTGGTCACCTCGGCGACCAAGCGGGGAGCATACCCCAGAATTTGGCCGATAGCGGCCGCTTCTTGGTCATCCGATCAAATTCTTTCGCGGCTTCCGTCCTCCCCCGCCGCTTCGTAGGGCACGGTTTCATCCTCCCCCGCCGCTTCGTCGGGCACGGTTTCATCCTCCCCCGCCGCTTCGTAGGGGATGTCTTCGTCCTCCCCCGCCGCTTCGGCGGGGGAGGTGTCCGATCGGCACACCTGGCACAGCAAGGCCTGATCGCGCCGCGCCGTCTCGTCGTGGCCGATCGGACGGAGGGGGTCTTCCCTGCAGTGGTCGCCTGTGTTGTCGCCACAGACGAGACCGGGACGCCGCGCAACAGGCGATGTGAAAGCGTGCGATGAAGACCCCCCTCCCCCCTGCCTCCGCAAAGCCTCCGGCAGGGGTACTCCCCCCGTCAAAGCCCGGGGGGAGACGAAGAACCCACCCTCCGCAAAAGCTCCGGGCGGCCCACACCCCCCGTCGAGGCCCGGGGGGAGATGAAGAACCCACCCTCCGCAAAACCTCCGGGCGGCCCACACCCCCCGTCGAAGCCCGGGGGAGACAAGGCTCAACTACGCCTTCTGCCAGCGGACGCCGATGAGGCGGGGGAGGTTGGCGGCGGGTTGTTCGTCGGGGCGGCCGGAGAGAGACTCGGGGCTGAGAGGTCGCTCGTCGAGGATCTGCAACGACCAGCCGGCGGCGGCACCGGCGGTGAGCAGTTCCCCCAGGGGACGGTGGTGGAAGGTGACGCTGCGCCCGGCGACGATGTCGGTGACCACGGGAGCGGACTGGAAGTAGGGCCCCCAGCGCCACAGCACCTCCCCGTCGGTGAGGTCGACGATCGGCCCTGACCCCTCGGCGGTGAACGCCGGGTGGTTGGCGACCACCACCAGCGAGCCCCCGCTGCGGACGGCGCGGTGCGTCGCCGCGAAGAAGCCGGCAAGGTCGGCGATGTGTTCCAGGGAGAGCACCACGTACACACCGCCGAGGGCGCCCTCACGGAGCCATCCCAGGTCGGGAAGCCGGCACCGCACCACCGGATGGGTGGCGGCAGCGGTGTGCAACAGGGTGGCCGACAGGTCGCAGCCGATGATGCCGCCGCCGAGGAGCCGAGCCACCCGTCCCTCCCCGCAACCGGCGTCGAGCCAGACGCCGTCGCGCTCGGGCATCACCCCCCGCAACAGGGGGGCGATGTCGGTGGAGAAGGCCGGGTCGTCGGCGACCTCCTCGTGCCACCACCGGGCCAGGTCGGTCCACTCGTCCACGGGACGGCTCAACCGGTGGCGAGGACGTCGCGCAGGAACTTGCCCGTGTACGACTCGGGCGTGTCGGCGATGGCCTCCGGCGGGCCTACCGCCACGACACGGCCGCCCTCGTCGCCCCCCTCGGGGCCCAGGTCGATGATCCAGTCGGCGGAGCGGATCACGTCGAGGTTGTGCTCGATGACCACCACCGTGTTGCCGCTGTCGACCAGCCGCTGCAGTACCCCGAGCAACTTGCGCACGTCCTCGAAGTGGAGCCCGGTAGTGGGCTCGTCAAGGATGTAGAAGGTCCGCCCTGTGGACCGTTTGCCCAGCTCGGAGGACAGCTTGACCCGCTGCGCCTCACCACCCGACAGTGTCGGCGCCGGCTGGCCGAGGCGGACGTAGCCGAGCCCGACGTCGTAGAGGGTCTGCATGATGCGGTGGATGGGCGGCTGGTTCTCGAAGAAGTGCAGGGCGGATTCGATCGACATGTCAAGGACGTCGGCGATGGAGTGCCCCTTGAACTTCACTTCGAGGGTGTCCCGGTTGTAGCGCTGCCCCTTGCACGTCTCGCACGGGATGTAGACGTCGGGAAGGAAGTGCATCTCGATGCGGATGGTGCCGTCGCCCTTGCAGGTCTCGCATCTGCCGCCGGCCACGTTGAAGGAGAACCGGCCCGGCTGGTAACCCCGCATCCTGGCGTCCGTGGTGGAAGCGAAGAGCTGCCGGATGCGGTCGAATACCTTGGTGTAGGTGGCAGGGTTGGAGCGGGGGGTGCGGCCGATGGGCGACTGGTCGATGTTGATCATCTTGTCGACGTGCTCGAGCCCGGTGATGGCACGATGCCGCCCGGGGAGGACCCGGGCGCCGTTGAGCTCGGAGCTGAGCGCCTTCGACAGGATCTCCTGGACCAGCGACGACTTGCCCGACCCGGACACGCCGGTGACGGCGACCAGCGTTCCCAGTGGGAAGGCGACGTCGATGTCGGCCAGGTTGTTCTCCACCGCCCCCAGCACCTCGACGCTGGCGCCGTTGCCGGTCCGGCGCCGGCCGGGGGCGGGTATCGAGCGCCTCCCCGCCAGGTAGTCGCCGGTGGCCGACGTCGGTTCGGAGACGATGTCGGCCAGGGAGCCCTCGGCGACGATGCGCCCCCCGTGCTCCCCCG
>CAZOGW010000114.1:4356-7164 GCA_964579415.1 uncultured Acidimicrobiaceae bacterium
CGTCGAACTGCTCGTGGTGTCCCCGGGCCCGATGTCGACGATGTGGTCGGCGATGCGGATCGTCTCCTCGTCGTGTTCCACCACGATGAGTGTGTTGCCCAGGTCGCGGAGCCGCACCAGGGTCTCGATGAGCCGGCGATTGTCCCGCTGGTGCAGCCCGATCGACGGCTCGTCGAGGATGTAGAGCACACCCACCAGGCCGGAGCCGATCTGGGTGGCGAGGCGGATCCGCTGCGCCTCTCCCCCGCTCAGGCTCGCCGCGGCGCGCGCCAGCGTCAGGTACTCCAGCCCGACGTCGAGGAGGAAGGTGAGCCGGGCCCTGATCTCCTTGATCACCATCTCGGAGATGGTCGCCTCCCGCTTGTCGAGTTCGAGGTTCTCGAAGAAGGCCACCGCGTCGCGCAGCGACCGGGATGAGAGCTCGGCGACGTTGAGGCCCCCCACCGTCACCGCCAGCGATACCGGGTTGAGCCGGGCGCCGCGGCAGGTGTCGCAGGGCACCTGCCGCATGAACTCGGCGTACTGGTCGCGGGCCGCATCGGTCTCGGCGTCTTTGTAGCGCCGCTCCAGCCACGGAATCACACCTTCGTATTCGGCCTGGTAGCGCCGCTGGCGACCGAAGCGGTTCACGTAGGTGACGGTGAACGTCGCCCCCGGCTCGGTGGGTCCGTAGAGCACCAGCCGGCGTTGCGCCTCGGTCAACTCACCGAACGGCGTCGTCATCGAGAAGCCCTCGGATTCGGCGACGGCGTCGAGGAGTCGCTGGTAGTACCGGGTGCGGTAGCGGCCTCCCCATGGGGCCACCGCCCCCTCGGAAAGCGACTTGCCGGGCTGGGGCACCGCCAGGGAGGGATCGACCTGGTAGCGGGTGCCGAGTCCGTTGCAGGCGGAGCACGCCCCGTACGGGTTGTTGAACGAGAAGTTCCGCGGCTGCAACTCCTCGAAGGAGAGCCCGCACTCGGGGCAGGCGTAGTGCTGGGAGAAGGTGAGCGGGGCGCCGTCGACCACGTCGATCATGGCGATGCCGTCGGCGAGCCGCAGCGCCGTCTCCAGCGAGTCGGAGAGGCGCCGCTCCATGCCTTCCCGCCGCACCAGCCGGTCCACCACCACCTCGATGGTGTGCTGGAAGTAGCGGTCGAGGCGGATGTCCTCCACCAGATCGCGCACCTCACCGTCGATCCGGGCCCGGGCGAAGCCCTCCTTCGCCAGGTCCTTGAGCAGGGTCTCGTACTCGCCCTTGCGGCCCCGCACCACCGGCGCCAGGACCTGGAAGCGGGTGCCCTCGGGAAGCTCGAGGATCTTGTCGACGATCTGCTGCGGCGTCTGCCGGCTCACCGCGGCGCCGTCGTTGGGGCAGTGCGGTATCCCGATGCGGGCGTAGAGCAGGCGCAGGTAGTCGTGGATCTCGGTGACGGTTCCCACCGTCGAGCGTGGGTTGCGGCTGGCGGTCTTCTGGTCGATGGAGATGGCGGGTGACAGTCCCTCGATGAAGTCGACAGCCGGCTTGTCCATCTGACCGAGGAACTGCCGGGCGTACGCCGACAGGCTCTCCACGTAGCGGCGCTGTCCTTCGGCATAGATGGTGTCGAAGGCGAGCGACGACTTGCCCGACCCGGAGAGCCCGGTGAAGACGATCAGCTTCTCGCGGGGCAACTCCAGGTCGATGTTCTTCAGGTTGTGCTCGCGTGCACCTTTGATGACGATCTTGTCGCTTGCCACCGCTCCGCCGACCTCCACGTGCCGCAGCGTCGGCACGCCGGCGATTGTACCGGTCACCTGTGACGTGAATTACACGGGTGGACTTCATATGGGCGGTGAGTGTGAGATCTCACCGAGCCCGGGGGTACTTGGTACTTGGTAGCCGGCGGCGAGAAGCGGGCCCGCCGGCCCGTTGACCGAACGGGCGTTTCGCTACTGTCCGCCTGCCGCTGGCACTTTGGGGCAACGGTCGAGCCGCTCCACGCACGGGTGGGCTCGCCTACGACTGGGAAGGGAGCCGGGTCATGTCGGACGCCACGGGGGAACTGGTCAGCCGCATCCGCGACAAGCGGGCCCAACTCGACGAGTACACAAGCCGGATGAGCCCGCGCAAGAGGCGCCTCGTCTCTCTAACTCTGCTGGGAGGCCTGGCAGCGGCCGCGCTCACGACCGGACCGGCTGTGGGAGGTGAGACCTTCACCCAATGGATGTCGGCGGGCCTGGGATGGTCCACACCGGCCTGGCAGGTCCTCTGCGGCGGGGCCGCCCTGTGCTCCCTGGTGGCCACCGGGACCACCCAGTTCCTGCAGACACACCACATCGAGGAAAACGTCGCCCGGGCGGTCAGCAACCGGGCCAAGCTGGAGGCCCTCGAGCTGAGCATCCTCGCCGGCCACATCGATCTGACAACGGCCACCGCCGAGTACATCCGGTGCGTCGAAGACACGGCGCTCCTGTGAGGTCGCCCCTTGCGACGGCCGTACCCAGTGTCCGATATTCAGTACGAACTCGCCGTCGTGCAATCGTGTCACACCCTGTGCATAGGTTGCGCGACGTCAACCACCGCAAGGAAGGGGGAAACCATGGCCACTCCCGCAAGCGCACGTCATGAGCTGTACACTCGCCTCGTCGATGTGCTTCAGGAAGGCCCGGCGGAAACCCTGATGAGCTACCTGCCCGACACCGAGACCGGCGGCCTCGCCACCAAGGAGGCCTTGTCGGCAACAGAACTCGCACTCAGGACCGATCTGGCCAACCTGGAACAGTCGATCAAAGCCGACCTGACCAACCTGGAACAGTCGATCAACGCCGACCTGACCAACCTGGAAC
>CAZOGW010000114.1:7264-9651 GCA_964579415.1 uncultured Acidimicrobiaceae bacterium
GCCGACCTGACCAACCTGGAACAGTCGATCAACGCCGACCTGACCAACCTGGAACAGACGATCAACGCCGACTTGACCGACTTTCGCACCGAGATGCGGGAGAACATCGGCTCGCTGCGGAGCGACCTGCGCCAGCTGATCACGGTCACCGTCAGCGGCCTGTTCGGCATCGTCGCAGTCATCGTCGGATTCTTCCTCGCCTCGCTGCTCGCCGGCTGAACCTCGCAGCATCCGCGATCACCACCATTGGTGGGCCTCGCACTTCACGACTGCGACTTGGGTTGGGGGCACACCGGGACGTCGCCGAGATGCTCACAGCGGGATCGGAGCCGTTTCACAGGTCCGGTCGATACGTTGTGACCACCAGGAACACGGAGGCCGACCATGACCCATCCCGCCGAAGACCACGATCACGTCGAGGAGCCAACCGTCGAGGAGTTGCGCATGACCCGACGCTCCATGCTGACCCTGCTCGGCGCCGCCGGCCTGGCGGTGGTGGCGGGGTGCGCCACCGACGCGGCCACGGCTACGACCACCACGCTGCTCCCTACGACCCCGAGCACGAATGGCGGCACCTCCTCCACCTCGGGCGGCACCACGACCGCCTCACCGTCCACCACGGCAGGCGCGACGACCACCACGACGGGAACGTGTGTCCTCATCCCCGAGGAGACCGAGGGTCCTTACCCGCTCGACCTCTCCGGCGAAGAGGAGTTCTTTCGCTCCGCCGTCGCCGAGGACCGGCCCGGGCTCCCCTTCTCGCTGACGCTCACCCTCGTCGACGTGCCCGGCGGCTGCGTGCCCATCGAGGGTGCCCGGGTCGACCTGTGGCACTGCGACGCCGAGGGCGTCTACTCCGGCTACCAACAGCCCGGCGTCGACACCACCGGTGAGACGTTCTGCCGCGGCATCCAACTCACCGACGCAGCCGGCAGGGTGACCTTCGACACGATCTTCCCCGGCTGGTACCCGGGACGGGTTACCCACTTCCACTTCCAGGTGTTCCTCGAAGGAGGCCTGGCGGCGACCTCGCAGATCGCCTTCCCCGACGACGTGGTGGAAGCCGTCTACACCCAGGTCGCCCCGTACAGCAGCAAGGGCCCCAACACATCGGTCCCGTCGCTGGCCCAGGACAACATCTTCGCCGACGGGTCCGCCTACCAGATGCTCTCCCTCACCGGCGACACCACCAGCGGCTACGCCGGCAGCCTCATGGTCGGCATCGCCGCCTGATCCACTGCCACGGTCAGAAATGCCGCCGCCAGACCACGGTCGTGAGGACCGCGCTGGCACGCTGCCTCACCTAAGGGGCGGGGGTCGGCCGACGGCGTAGACGAAGACGTTGGTGTCGACGAACATCATCGGATCATGTGGCGTCGGCGCCCTCCCGGCGAGAGACGGACGCCACAATGCGATGCTCCGGCCAGTCGGGCTCGCTCCCTACCTCCCGCGCGTCACATTCGGCGAAGAACGCCTCAAGGCGATCGGGGGTGTTCAGGCACAGGCGCGCCGGACGGGTGCGCTCAAGCCGCTCCCGACCTACCTGCCGAAGCCAATCGGAGAGCGACCGGCCCTCGGCGCGGGCACGCGCCCGAAAGGCCTCCTTCTCCAACTCATCGAGGGTCACCTGAACTCGGGTGCTCAGACACGCCATTTCCAGCGGTTATGTACTCAGAGCGCGCATGCCGGGCCGCTTCACCGCGATGCCTCGGTCAGGTCTCTCAGCTCGCGCTTCAGGTCGTTGACCTCGTCCCTGAGGCGGGCGGCGTATTCGAAGCGCAGCTCGGCGGCGGCTTCGTGCATCTCCTCTTCGAGGCTCTGGATGAGCCGGCGCAGCTCATCGTGGGTCAGGTCGAGGGGCTGGCGGGAGGTGAGCTCGCGGCGCCGGCGGTCGCCCGAGGTCGAGTCGCCCGACTGGACCAGTTCGAGGATGTCGGAGACCTTCTTGCGGATGGTCTGCGGGTCGATGCCGTGTTCCTCGTTGTGGCCGACCTGGAGCATGCGACGCCGGTTGGTCTCGCTGATGGCTCGCTGCATCGAGTCGGTGACGGCGTCGGCGTACATCACCACCTGGCCCTCGACGTTGCGGGCGGCACGGCCGATGGTCTGCACCAGGCTGGTCTCGGAGCGGAGAAATCCCTCCTTGTCGGCGTCGAGGATGGCCACCAGCGACACCTCGGGCAGGTCGAGGCCCTCCCGGAGCAGGTTGACCCCCACCAGCACGTCGTACTCCCCCAGCCGCAGCTCGCGCAGGATCTGAACACGCTCCAGGGTGTCGATGTCGCTGTGCAGGTAGCGTGCCTTCAGCCCCAGCTCCAGCAGGTAGCCGGTGAGATCTTCCGCCATCTTCTTGGTGAGCGTCGTCACCAGCACCCGCTGATCGTTCT
>CAZOGW010000115.1:0-9631 GCA_964579415.1 uncultured Acidimicrobiaceae bacterium
TCTATGTCGAAGAATCGCAAGTGGTACGCGCTCGCGCTACTAGCTGTGCTGGCAATGGTGCCGGTACCGGGTGCGGCGAGTGCGGCGGAGTCGGGTACGGCTTCGGCCGGCCTACAAGACGCCGAATCGATCGCCATCGACTTCGTCCAGGCCGAAGCTGCGTCGTACGGAGTCGGCGCCGCCGACGTCGCCGACGTTGCGGCCCGTTCGGTGACTGTCAGTGACCACACCGGTGTCACCCACGTCAACCTGGCGCAGCGTTACGAAGGTCTGGCAATCTTCGGTGTCGGCGCCACCGTCAACCTCAACCCTGACGGCAGCGTGCTGTTCGTCGGCGAGAACCTGGCCAACAACCTGAGGGTCGCCTCAGGCGCAGAGACGCTCGACCCGGTCGCCGCGGTCGAGGCTGCCGCTGCCGGGCTGGATCTGGCTGAGCCGGTGGCGCTGCGCATCCTCGAAGAGGGTGACGGCGAGGCCACCCTGACCCGAGCCGGCATCTCCGACCAGCCGATCGAGGCGACGCTGGGTTGGCATGCGACTGCTCAGGGGCTGCGCAAGGCGTGGCAGGTCGTCATCGACGACTCCACCGACGTCCACCTGTGGAACGCCACCGTCGACGCCGCCACCGGCGCCCTCCTCGCCACCGACGACTGGACCTCCAGCCACAGCTTCGACGACCTGGCGCATCTGAGCCGTCCCAAGGCGAGTGCCTACCAGTTCGACGTTCCCAACCCGGGCGGCTCACCCAATCCGGTGAACGACGGTTCCAGCTACCGGGTGTTCCCCTACCCCGCCGACTCCCCCAACGACAACGACCGCATCCTGGTCAACAACCCGGCCGACGCCGTGGGTTCACCCTTCGGCTGGCATGACACCGACGGTGCCGCCGGTCCCGAGTTCACCTACACCCGGGGCAACAACGTGTGGGCGGGTCTCGACCAGGACTCCAACAACCAGGTCGACTTCGAGGGCAACGCCGAGGGAGGTGCCGGCCTCGACTTCGACTTCCCGGCGAACCAGAGCGAGCACTCCCAGGACTACCGCGACGCCGTGGTGACCAACCTGTTCTACTGGAACAACATCTTCCACGACGTGCTGTACAAGCTGGGCTTCACCGAGGCGTTCGACAACTTCCAGGCCAACAACTATGGCCGGGCTGCCACTCCCCAGGGTGACTACGTGCGGGCCGATGCCGCCGACGGCGGGGGTACCAACAACGCCAACTTCTCGACGCCTTCGTCGGGTGGCGCGCCGCGCATGCAGATGTTCCTGTGGCCCGGCGCCCAGTTCGGTTCGCAGAACCAGGTGACGGTGACCGGTCTCGGCGACTTCGGAGCCGGCTGGGCCCGGTTCGGTCCGCCCGCCTCCGTGGCAGGCGTTACCGGCCAGTTCTTCAACGCCGGCAACGGCTGTGTCGCCGCCGACTACGCCGGGGCCCCCGCGGGAAGCTGGATCGCCGTCGTCGTCGGTGGTACCACCGGCTGCCAGCCGATCCAGAAGGCACGCGCGGCCGACGCCGCCGGCGCAGCGGCGATCGTGATGAGCACCGGTACCTCCAGCACCGGGATCATCGGCTCCAATTCGGGCGGCATGGCCACGGCCTCGCCGGAGATCCCGGCCGTGCTGGTCACCGCCGCCAACGGCGACGCCATCCGGGCGGCCCTGCCGGCTTCGGGCACGGTGCGCAAGCACCCGGACCATCCCGCCATCCGTGACGGCGACTTCGACAGCGCCATCGTGCTTCACGAGTACGGCCACGGTGTCTCCCTCCGCCTCACCGGCGGACTCGGGGTCAACTGCCTCTCCGGCAACGAGCAGATGGGTGAGGGCTGGAGCGACTACTACGGCATCACCCTGACCATCGACCCGACGCTGGGCGACGACGCGTACGCGACCCGCGGACTGGTTCCGTACGCCCTGTTCCAGGATCGTCGAGGCCCCGGGCTGCGCCCCCGTCCCTACACCAGGGACATGAACATCCAGCCGTTCACCTACGACATGATCAAGACCGGCGGCTGGCTCAACGGCACCTCACTGGCCGTGCCCCACGGCATCGGCCATGCCTGGAACTCGGTGCTGTTCGACATGACCTGGGATCTGATCGGGGCGCACGGGTTCAACCCCGATCTCTACGGTCACTGGTCGTCCGGCGGCAACATCCTGTCACAGCAGCTCGTCACCGACGGGCTCAAGCTCCAGGGCTGTGGTCCCGGATTCGTCGTGGGCCGCGCCGCGATCATCGCCGCGGATCAGGCGTTGACGGGCGGTGAGAACTACTGCCTGTTGTGGACGTCGTTCGCCCGCAGGGGCCTCGGCGTGTCCGCCATCCAGGGCACGACCAACCGTGACGACAACACCCAGGCGTTCGACATCCCGCCCGAGTGCGCCCGCCAGAGCGTGCGGGTCAACCTGAGCGGTGCCAACGTGCCCTCGGCTCCGCAGGTGCCGGGTGCAGGTGACCCGGCTGCTACGGCCGGCGTGCAGGTGTCGTGGGGTCAGGACGGGCGGGTCTGCCTGTCCCGGTTCCAGCTCACCGGGCTCACCGCGAGCCAGGTCACGTCGGTGAAGATCTACTCGGGCGGCCACGGCATCCCGGGAGGGACCGAGGTCATCGACTTCGGTATCCCACCGGCGGGGCTCAACTCGTGCGTCAACGGCGTCAGCCAGGCGCTGTTGAAGGACATCCAGACGCAGCCGACCCGCTACTACATCCAGGCGACCACCGCCGCCTTCCCCGGAGGCGCGATAAGGGGCCAGATCGGTTAGTGGTACTAGGTACTAGGTACTAAGTACTAGGTACGAAGAGCGGAGGGGCACCCGCCTACCGGCGGGTGCCCCTCTCTCGCGTTCCCGGCGGGTCGGCACCGAACCGCCGTACTGGATACCGGATACCGCCCCGATCGCCGGGGGGTCACGTTCCCAGTGCCCGCTACACCCAGTTGCTGATCACGTCCTGGGCGAAGTAGATGACGAAGGCTGCGGAGACGACCCACATCAGGGGGTGGATCTCCGAGGCCTTGCCCTTGATGGCCTTGATGAGCACGTAGGTGACGAAGCCGGCGCCGATGCCCACGGTGATGCTGTAGGTGAACGGCATCAGGACGATGGTGAACAGTGCGGGCAGGCCCTCCTCGATGTCCCTGAAGTTGATGTCCATGATGAGCTCGGCCATGAGGAACCCGATGAGGATGAGCACCGGAGCCGTCGCCTCGCTGGGGACAAGCCCGGCCAGGGGCGACAGGAAGATGGCGACCAGGAACAGGACACCGACCACCACCGCGGTAAGGCCGGTGCGGCCACCTTCGGCGACACCGGCGCTGCTCTCGATGTAGCTGGTGTTGGAGCTGACGCCGGCGAGCCCGCCGGCGGCGGCGCCGACCGAGTCGACGAGCAGCAGCTTGCCGGCGTCGGGGATCCGGCCCTCCTCGTCGGTGAGGCCGGCCTGCTCGGTGATGGCGGTGGCCGTTCCCATGGTGTCGAAGAAGTCGGTGAGCATGAAGGCGAAGATGGTGAGCAGAGCCGACAGAACGCCAAGCGTGCTGAACACGTTGCCCAGGTCGAACTCGCCCAGCGTGGCGAAGCTGGGAGTGACCGAGAGGTCATCGGGAACCGGCTGCACACCGAGGATGAGCCCGATGACGGCTGTCGCCAGGATGCTGATGATCAGCGCCCCTTTCACCTTGCGGGCGTAGAGGGTGATGACGATGGCCAGACCGATCAGTGTCAGTGCCGCCCCCTTCGAGTTGGGGAAGGCGAACTCGACGGGCACACCCGCCTCGGGGCTCACCACCAGCCCACCGTTGACGAAGCCGATGAACATGATGAACAGTCCGATGCCGACGCCGATCGCCCGCTTCAGCACCATCGGCACCGCTTCCATCACCGCCTCACGGAAGCCGACCAGCACCAGCGCCGTGATCAGAGCGCCCTCGAGGACGATCACCCCCATGGCGCCTGCCGGTGTCAGCCCCTGGCCCAGGACCAGCCCGAACGCCACGGCGGCGTTGATTCCGAGACCGGCCGCCAGGGCGATCGGGTAATTGGCGAACACGCCCATGGCGATACAGAGCAGGCCGGCGACCAGCGCGGTGCCGGCGGCGACCGCCGGCCCGTCGAGGCCGGCCACCGACAGGATGTCGGCGTTGACGAAGATGATGTAGGCCATGACCAGGAACGTGGTGACACCGGCCCGGATCTCGGTGCCGACGTTTGTCCCCCGCTCGGTCAGTCGAAAGAACCCGTCCAGGCGCGTACTGCTCGGACTGGGGCTCCCGGTGGTACTTGCCATGCCTCTCTCCCGCGATGGCGATGCCCCGGTACGAGGCATCGGAGGCGGCGCACGGTACCGCGGCGGTAGGTCCCGGCGCATCTCCGGCACGCTGCGTGCGGCGGCTGGTAGCGGCGCGGAGCGGTGGTCCAACCCCCCGGCGGCGGGCTCAGAGAGCCCGGGCGCTCTCGGGGACGCGGGGCGGGACGACCGGCTGCCCGCGGTAGGCGGTCCCCACCATGAAGTGGAACTGGTGGATGGTGCTCTCCCACGGGCTGAGCGGCCCGGGAGCGAAGCCCCTGTTGGCGGCACCCCGCTGGACCGAGGCGCAGGCCGCCCAGTCCTCCCGGTTGGTGATGTCCCAGAAGTCGACGGCGTAGGCCGGGTCGAACCCCTCCATCGCCACCGTCTCCGGTGAGAAGAGCCAGACGCACTCGATGGCGCTGCGGTCGGGGCCGAGGGGCACGATGCGGTGGGTCATCACGTAGTCGGGGTGGGCGCTGACCAGGAGGTTGGGCCACAGCCCCACGTACAGCACCTGGCGGAGACGGGTGTCGTTGAGCCGCCGGAATGGCATCCCGCCCGACTCGCCGGTGAGGGACATGGTGACGGCGTGGTCCTTGAGCACCATGTTCCCCCCGCACCACAGCCCGCCTGGTTCCACGTCGCGGCCCGAATCGGGAGGGGTTACGGCGCACAGTTCGGGGTGGATGGTGGAGCAGTGGTAACACTCGTGGTAGTTCTCCACGATCAGCTTCCAGTTGGCGGGGACCTCGTAGTGGTGACGGGCGGCGGCGACCAGCCGCTGCGGCTCGTACGGATCCAGCAGATCCCCCAGCCCGGCGTAGGTCCCGGCGACCGGACCGGCCCTTCCCGACAGGTCGACGAACACCCAACCCAGCCATTCCTCGACGGCAACCGCGGCCAGCGGCCAGTCGGCGGGAGTGAAGTCGGTACTGCCGGCCATCGTGGGGGCGGAACGCAGGGTGCCGTCGAAGCGGTAGGACCAGGAGTGATACGGGCAGCGCACCAGGCGGGCGTCGAAGGCGTCACCGACCTCGACCAGGATGTGGCCACGGTGGCGGCACACGTTGGAGAAACCGCGCACCACCCCTTCACTGTCACGGGTGAGCATCACCGATTCGGAGCCGACCTCTATACCCCGCACCTGGCCAGGGGCCAGCAGGTCGTCGGTGCGCCCCAGGCACACCCAGGTGGCGCCGAATATCTCGTCACGCTCCCAGGCGAACACCTCGGGAGACGTGTAGGCATCGGAGGGCAGCGACCGGCTCGACCCGAACGGCCGCAGCAGGGCGTCGACGTCTTGCGGATCGAGAGGTGCCGGATTCCCCATTGGGTCAGGGTAATCCGGTTTGGTCCTCTCGATTCGTATCGGGGGGTACTTGGTACTTGGTACTTGGTATGCGCGGATACCAAGTACCAAGTACCAAGTACCCCCCGCATCGAGACTCGTTTGCACTGGTCCGCAACAAATGCCCAAGCCATTTGACACACCTGTTATTCCCGACTATTTCTATCGTACTTATCGGCTCGGTTGGGAGGAGAGATGGGAGACGGTTCCGTGGGCGGCCCACCGGGGGGTGACGCCGCCCGGCGCAGTTGGTTCAACGAGGACTGGGCGGCAACGATCCTGGGGCTGGCGATCCTCGCCCTCGTATTGCTCGGCGTGATCCCCGAAGGGTTGGTGCCCTGATGACCGGCGACATCTCCGAGACCCGCGCCGCCGAGGGCGTGGTGGGAGCGGCCGGCGGTCTCAACGAGGAGAGGGACGGCACGTGGTGGGCATGGGCCGGCGTCGGCCTCGCCATCGTGCTCGCTCTCGCCTGGCTCACCCGGTACCTGGAGGACAACGTCCCCGGCTGGTTCGAGGGCAGCGCGCTCGAAGACGTAGCCGGCGCCATCGAGTACCCGGTCTACGCCATCCTCCTCGGGCTCCTGGGGGGTGCCATCATCACCCGGATCGGCATCCGTGAGCGCGTCGAGCCGGCGTTCCGCACCGAGTTCTTCATCAAGACCGGCCTGGTGCTGTTGGGTGCCTCGATCAACCTGTCGGTGATCGTCCGGGCGGCGGGCCCCGCCATCGCCCAGGCGCTGATCCTGGTGACATCGGTGTTCCTGTTCGCATGGTGGGTGGCCGGCAAGTTGGGGCTCGACGAGAAGCTGCGCGCCTTGCTGGCTTCGGCGGTGTCGATCTGCGGCGTGAGCGCCGCCATCGCCGCCGCCGGCGCGGTGAACGCCAAGCGTGAGCAACTCGCCTATGCCGCCAGCCTGGTGATCGTGTTCGCCATTCCTTCGATCTTCATCCTGCCGTGGCTGGCCGGGGTATTCGGCCTCAGCGACGCGGTGGCGGGGGCGTGGATCGGCGGCAACATCGACACCACGGCGGCGGTGGCGGCCGCCGGCGCCATCGTCGGCGACGACGCCCTGGCACTCGCCACAATCGTCAAGTCCACCCAGAACGTGCTGATGGGTGTCGTCGCCGTGGCGCTGACGGCGTACTTCGCCTTCAAGGTCGAGCGGGACCCGAATGCGAAGCGCCCCGGCCTGGGAGTGTTGTGGGAGCGATTCCCGAAGTTCGTTCTCGGGTTCATCCTCGCCTCGCTGATCGCCACCTGGTACCTGAACGTCGCCGGCGACGATGGCCGGGCGACAATCAGCATCGTCAACAACCTGCGCACGTGGTTCCTGGTGCTGGCGTTCGTCAGCATCGGGCTC
This sequence comes from uncultured Acidimicrobiaceae bacterium, assembly GCA_964579415.1. GTDB lineage: Bacteria > Actinomycetota > Acidimicrobiia > Spongiisociales > UBA5794 > CAZOGW01. The sequence goes on from CAZOGW010000115.1 coordinate 7,004, forward strand.
GAGTTCCGCCTGACCTCGCTCCGTGAGGCCGGATGGAGACCGATCGCGGCGTTCGGCGCAGCCACGGTGTTCAACCTGACCGTGGCGCTGGCCGCGGCTTCCGTCCTCTTCCGCAACTTCTCGTGACGGGTACCGGTCGCTCCCTCCCATTGGCACACCGGCGCTCACGAGATGGCGCAGCAGCGGGGCCGACCCGTCAGGCCCCGCTGCTGTTGCGCGAAGAGGAGTATCCAGTCGCCAGTATCCAGTAGCCAGTACTGGTTGCCGAGAACAGATCCCGAACGCACCGGGGCTTCTCCTCTCCCCCCAGAATTGGGGGAGTACCCCTGCGGAGGCTTTGCGGAGCAGGGGGAGGGGGGCCGCCGCAGTTGTGCGCGCCTTCCATGGCCGGTGGGAGGTTGCGTCAGAGGGTCTCAGGCGGGGACGGAGTCACCGGTGAGGATGCGGGCGAGGGCGGCGGCCTGGGTGCGGACCTCGGGGATGGCCGTGGTCTCCCAACGGGCGCCACGACACAGCGGGCCGAGGGCGTAGATACCCGGAGTGGGCATCCCGACAGCGTCGAGCACGGCTCCGATGGCGTCGACGTCGATACCGAGACCTCCCCACCCCGGCCGGGCCCGGCCCGAGGCGACGAGACCGGCGACGACCTCGCCGTACCCGGACGTCCGCATGTCGGGGCCGGTGGCGTTGAGCACCCAACGCACCGGTCCGACGGAGCCGGTCGCCCCGAGAGACACCACCAGGCCGTCGGGCGTGGCGCTGACACCCTGCACCGATCCGCGATATGACTGGATGGCACCGGAGGCGGCGAGTGTATCCACGCGCCGGGCGACCTCGGGCGCCATGCGGTGACGCAGCCGGTCGTAGGGACCGGCGATGCGGGCGGCGAAGTGACGGCGCGCCCTGTCGTCCCAGCGCAGCCACAGGCCAGCGAGGTCGCCGCGGAGGCGCTGGTCGAAGACAGACTGCCAGCATTGACGAGGGTTCGCCTCCAACTCATCGCGGAAGGCGCGCAGCACGTCTTCGGGCCCACCGGAGGCGAGCGCCGCGACATAAGAATCACCGCGCGCCGAGGGCGCTGCGTTGCAGCCGCTGTCGCAGTGTGGCGGCCTCTCGCAGTGGACCCGGGGGAACCGGGCGGTCCGGCTGATCACGTCCACGGGCCGGTCGCGCCCGCCGCCGGTGAGGGCGAGTATGAGGTCGACGGCAGTCAGGCCGGCGCCGACAACGGCGACCGGGTCGTCGGGTCGGATCGGGTCCAGCGCGCCCGGCGCCAGCGGGTCGGCGATGACACCGTCCACCTCTCCCGTGTCACCCGGCAGCCGTTTCGGTGGTGGGTTGCCCAGGGCGACGACCACGGAGTCGGCGGTGACAGCACCTCCCGAGGCGAGCCGGAGTTCCCATCCCTGACCGCGCGGATGTGCCCCGACCACGTCGTCGGTGTGCCGCGCCACCCCGTCGAGTCCCGAGCCGACCGTCCTGAGGTAGTCGCCGTACAGCGCCCGGGAAAGGAACTCGTGTCCCAGGAGACCGGGATGCCCGTTGGCACGCGCCCAGGCGAGGAAGCCACCAGTGTCGTCGGGGTCGGCGCCGAGAGCGGCCGCCCGCACGTTGAGCAGGAAGCCGTCCCTCGGCACGCCGTAGGCGGCCCCGCCGTCGTAGCTGCGCCGGTCGAACACAGCGATCCGAGCCGCGGGATCCCGGGAGGTGATACCGGCGGCCACCAACAACCCGCTGGCGCCGGCCCCCACGATCGCCACGTCAACGGCAGCATCAGGCACCCGGCGATGCTAGCCAGGAGTACTAAGCACTAAGTACTAAGTACTCCCGGATACTGGATACTGATTCTCGCTATCCCTTCACCACACCGACCGGTCGCAACCTTGCCACCTTGGCGGCGAGGCCGGCTCGGACGCAGACTTCGGCGACCACGTCGACGTCCTTGTAGGCGTAGGGGGCCTCCTCGGAGAGGAGCCTGACCGATCCGGGCCGGATGGAGATGCCGGCGGCTTCCAGCTCCTGGCGGACCTGGTGGCCGGTCTCCTGGCGCTGCGCCTTCTTGCGGCTCATCACCCGGCCGGCGCCGTGTGCGGCGGAGGCGAAGGCGGGGTTGCCGGCGACGCCGCGCAACACCCAGGAGGCGGTACCCATCGAGCCCGGTACCAGGACCGGCTGGCCGGTTCCCGCCAGATCGGCGGGGAGGTCGGGCCGGCCCGGCCCGAAGGCTCGGGTGGCGCCCTTGCGGTGGACGCAGAGCAGCGTCGGGGTGCCGTCGATGTCGTGCACTTCGATCTTGGCCAGGTTGTGGGCGACGTCGTAGACCAGGCGCATGCCGGTCTCCTCCGCGGGCACCCCGAAGGCGGAGGCGAAGGCGCCCCTGGCGGCGTGGGCCAGGATGTGGCGGTTGGCCCAGGCGAAGTTGGCCGACGCCGCCATCGCCGCCAGGTACCGCTCCCCCTCCGGCGATTGCACCGGGACGCAGGCGAGCTGCCTGTCGGGAACGGAGATGCCGTGGCGGGCCATGGCGGCGCCCATCAGCTTGAGCTGGTCGGTGCACGTCTGGTGGCCGAGGCCGCGGGAGCCGGTGTGGAGCATCACCACCACCATCCCCTCGGCGAGGCCGTAGAC
>CAZOGW010000116.1:0-9528 GCA_964579415.1 uncultured Acidimicrobiaceae bacterium
GAAGAAGAAAAGGCCCGGACGAACCCGGGCCTTTGAACTCCACCACCCACTCCTCCGCAGAAGAGCAATCAGATAGGCGTGTAGCCTCCATTGCCATTCGCCGTCACGATCGGATTCATCGCGACCATCCGGTCCGCCAGGCCGCCGAGGCCCTGCGTCGGGAACGCGCTGGCGAAGCTGCCGCGCTCGCCGTGCAGTGCCATGTAGTTCAGCAGAACGGTCTGCACCAGCAGGTTGACGTTGTTCGCCGCCGGCGAGCTTGCCGTCACGACGTCGCCGCCCGCATTGAAATAGCCGAGCTGCTGACGGTTCACCGTGGCGATGCCGCCTTCGTTGAGCAGCGTCGGACGTCCCGTCGGGCTGTAGACCAGGAAGAATGACGCAGCCACCTGCTGGTTATCGCCCGTCCACTCGCCCTTGCCGCGGCCATCGGCTGACATGTCGAGACGGCCGTTCGATGACAGCGAGCCGTCGCTGAACACGTAGAGCATCAGCGGCTTGCCGCGACGCGCGGCGAACTCCAGACAGGCACCCATCGCACGGCCCGCGCGCAGGTCGCGGTTCTCGCCGGTGGCCCGCTCACCGGTGTGATAGTCGAAGCCGCCCATACTGATCGTGCCGGCACCGGCATAGCCTTCGACGACGAGCTTCATGACAGCTGCCGTCTTTTCGAATTCGCCGTCGGTGAAGCGGCCGTTCGCGAAGCTGGTGCCGAAGACACCCCCCGCCCCGGTGATTTCCGGATCCGCAGCAGGATTGAGCGCAGCCGGGCTGCTGAACTTGTCGATGGTGTCCGCCGTCTTGACGTAACCGCAACGCACGCGCGTCTTCACTTCCGCATCGTCGGAGAGCTGCGTGTTGACGAGTTGCAGCTTCGACTGGCTGACACGCGCCATCGATTCCATGACCGCCACCGTGTCGGCGGCGCTCAACAGGTTCGCGAGTTCGCCGGTATCCACGAGGCCAGTCACGTCGCTGGTGCGATCGATCTTGGTCGGTCGATACACCTGGTCGATCATCATCGCCGGCGCCATCGAGTTGCCGCCCGACTCCGAGTTTTGCGAGCCGATCAGCGTCAGCAGTTCACCCTTCACGCCGAGCCCGCTGGGACCGGCCTTGGCCAGGCCGTACATGGGGTTGTGCGGGTTGTTGCCGGTGTCGTTCTCCGAACGGGCGGCGATCAGGCAGCCATTGATGTTGGCGCGCGTGGTGGCCGAGGTCTTCTCCAGGATGCCGCGCAGGAAGGCGCTGTCCGAATGAAAGGCGAGACCCAGTTCGGTATTGACGAAGTTGGTCGTGGCGTTGTTGGGCAGCATCGTCGGCGCAAGACCGTGTTTCACATAGCCCTGAGTGGAAAGGAAATCCAGCTGGCCACCTTCCTTGCCGGCGAGCACATTCGAACCGACGATGTTCGCGCCGCCCGCCAGGTCGAAGCAGATAAAGGGAATCTTGCCTCTGCCCGCGGTGATGTTGCAGACCTGCGTGGCTACCTGCTGCATATCCGGCGACAGCGCCGCATGTGCGCGCTGCCCGAGCACCGAGCTGAGGAACGTCGGCGCGATCAGCGTCGCCGAGCCGGTCAGAAATCCCTGCGCGAGAAAATCGCGGCGCGTGACCGGGCGCTTGTGCGAACCGTGCTTCAACGGCTCGTCCAGCTTCAGTGCGCGCTTCCTTTGAGACTTGATGATGAACATAGCTGCCTCAGCGACCTTTCAATTCTTCGATTCGGTTAACGGACCAGCATCGCGGCATTGCCGACCGCGGCGCCGCAGACGGCCTTGACCACCGTCGGCGTGCGCGTCGCGGGCTGGCTGCTGCACGAGCCGCTGGCGCAGAGCTTGGTGATCAGATCATTCAGCTCCGTGTCAGTCTGGGCAGCGGGCTGGCTCGCGGCATTGCCCACCACCTTCGCCACCAGCGGATTCACCAGAGCCGTACGCTGACCGCTGATGTCGGCGCCCCAGTTCAGGCCCGGGAAGTAGGACTGGCGCAGCGATGTGTTGTCGACCAGCGCGCTGCAGTAGGTGATAGCCAGCTGCGCGATCGACGTCTGGTGCGACGACAGGAACGCATTGATGTCGACCACCGCGGGCAGCGACTGGCGCACGCTGGAGAAGGCGTTCTTCACCGTCGTCGTGTTCGGGTCCACGCCCGTCATCGCGGCCATCGAGGCGTTGATGCCATCGAAGGTACGCACGCCGATATCCGACGGACGATCCACCGTCGTCGGCAGGACCGGCGGAATGGCGCTCGCGAAGGCCGAGCAGACATTGGCGCGGTCGCCGAGCTCATCGAAGCAGAGATAGAACTCGTCCTGCGACGGACCGCGTTCCAGACCGATGATGGTGCCGACGTTCGACAGCGCGAAGCCGGTCGCCGGATCGTAGTCCGCATCGGTGACCGTGGTATCGAGCAGGCGATATGCCTGGCCGACGTGCGGCTCGGTGCCGTTCAGGCCGATGCGCATGCCCTTGATCGCGATGCTGCCGCCGGGGCGCGCATTGGCATCGAGGCTGATGAACTTCGGATTGGTGAACAGGTAGCCGTAGCTGTCGTACTGCGCGGCTTCGAACAGGATGTACGAGCGCGCCACGCCCGTGAGGTGCTCGATCCCGAACAGCAGGAAGTACTTCTCGCCGACGCCGGCTTCGAAGTTCTGCTGGATCTGCGCTGCCGTCAGGACGCGGTTGTGGATCGCGACCAGGCGCACCACGCCAGCCCACGGACGGTTGTTGCTGACTTCGTTGCCCAGCACGAAGGCGAAGCTGTTGTCCCAGTCGCCGAGCGTGCCGCCGCCCGCGCCATCCGTATCGCCGGTGAATGCGCCGTTCACATAGATGCGGCGGCCCTGCACCGGATCGAACGTCATGACGACATGCTGCAGCGCTGCCTGCAGGCGCTCGTCATCGTCGTCGGTGGAGAGCTGCGGCGTGCCGTTGGCACCGGTCGCGGTGCTGCGGCTGTAGAAGTCGTAGTTGTACAGCGTCTGGCCCATGGTGAAGTTGCGGGCCGTGGTGCTGCCGGAGTAGCTGATGATGCGCGATTCTTCCTGGGTCACGTTGCCGGGAATCACCCATGCCTCGATCGAGTACTCGCCGGTGGCGGTGATGAGCTGATGGAACTTGCGGCTCGTCGTCGTCGATGCCTGCGCCTTCGACATCGGCGTCTTGAAGACCACGCCCCAGCCGCCGACCCAGTCGAAATCGTTGCCGCGCGAACCGGCCAGCGTCAGGTCCGCCGCCGGATCGACGCCGCTGGTGTCGAACACGGTGTTGCCCGAACCGGTCTTGAACTCGTACATCGCGATGACGTTGTTGTCATAGCGATTGCCGCCGGCTGCGATCGTGCCTTCATACAGCGTGAGCGCCTTGCTGACGGCGAAGTTGCTCGTATCGACGACCTGCGGCGTGATGCCGTTGGCCATCTGCTGGATCAGCGCCTGCACCTGGGCGGCGTTGTCTTCGCACGAACCGCCGCTGGCCCAGCACTGGTGCTTTTCCCGGCCAAGGCGGATCACGAAACGCGAGTCGACCGGACGGTCGAGGTTTATCTTCGGCATCGCCGCGACGTACGCCTCCTCGATGTTCGAGGCCGCAAAGTACGGCTGCTGCTTGGTCGCGGAATCGCCCGAGTGACAGTTCGAGCACTGAGCCACCAGCAGGTTGTGCAAGGGCGCGAACCCCGCCTCCGCTGCAGTCGCAGGGAAGCGGCGGCTCTGGCCGGGATCCTTCGGCGTCGGGGCAACCAGTTCGATCTGCTTGCCGCCGCCGTCGGTCGTACCGACCCACGCGGTGATCCAGCGCGTGAGAATCGTGGCGCAGGAACCTGCGTCGGCCAGCCAGCAGTTGTGGCCGCCGGCGACCTTCAGCACCAACGGCGACTGCGACGGGCTGTTGCGATCGATGATGGCGCCGACCTGCTGATACGCGGCGTTCACGTCGTCCGAGCGCGCGAACGTCGGGGCCTGGCCGGTGGCGTTGTGGCAGTTGCCGCAGCGGTTGGTGCCGCGGACGTTTTCCCAGAATTCGACGCGGAATGCCTGAATGTCATCGGTGGCGGGCGGCGGGCCTGCGTAGTTGGGGCCGGCATTCGGACCGCCGGTCACCGGATTCTGTTCGGTGGGAGCACCGCCGCTGCAACCCGCGAGCGCCATGGCACCGAGCAGTGCGATGGCGGCGAAGCGGATGAGGCCGGAATTGAATGCGCGCTTCATGCTCGAATGCTCCTCACTGGCCCGCACAGTACGCGGCGGTCTCCGCGAACACGGTCTTCATGTTGTAGTTGCTGTTGCGGAACGCTGTGACGATGTCGTTGCGCTTGTTGCGGTCCGCCAAGTCCTCGGGGGAACGGAAACACACCGTGCGGAACACCTTGTCGACCTGGCATTGCGCGAAGGCTTCGCTGTGCGCCAGTTCCACGCCGAGCGACTTGGCGCCTTCGCCGCGACGTACCGTACCGTCATTGTTCTCCCACCCGAGCAACGTGTTCTGCCCCGGCAGACGCATGCGGTTTTCCCACTGGTCGTTCGGGGTCACGTAGCCGGGCTTGAAGTTGTCCGAATTGATCAGGTACTTCGGCTGCACCTGGCCAGGCGTGTACACCAGCCGGCCCGTGCCTCCACCGTTCTCGTCGAAGTCGTAGTACGCGAATGCCTGCGCCAGCGAGTCCATGACGTTGTGGCAACCGACGCAGTTGTTGAGAAACACACTGCTGTCGCCGCCGGGGCTGCGCGTCACGTCCTGGCGGATGCGATCCGGCGGACGCGACGTGTCGGTGATCTGTTCCAGATCGCGGCACAGATGATTCATCAGCGTGAAGCGGAACATTGCGCGGTTCGTACCGTCGATGAAGAACGCCTGTGCACCTGCGCGTGAAGTGATGACGCCCGCGGTCGCCGACGAAGGCAGGTTGTTGAGCGAGGACTGCTGGCGCTCCTGCAACACGTCGGTACTGCGCAGATCGGCGTTACTGCTTTCGAGGTTCGCGTACATCGTGTTGTCGGTCGTCGAGTACGCGCCGCTGCTACCGACGTAGAGAATGTCGTCGTAGAGCAGCCCGCGAAAATCCTTGTTGTCGCGGATCATGCCGATGACGGTGGCGGTGTAGTCGTTGAGTTCGGCGAACACGCTCTGGTCCCGGTTGGTCCATGGCGTGGCGAAGTTCTTGAGCGTGACGCTGTAGAAGGGGCTGGAATGCGCCTGTGTGTTGTCCATGATGAACATGGCGGTCGCGACCGTGCCTTCGTTCTGTACGCGCTGCGTCAGCGTATCCAGCAGCGCCGGCGACGGCGGCGTGCCGGTGAGCCGGTCGTACATGCGCTTCGCCTGTTCGCGCTCGCCCGCCACCGCATCGTGCTGCACAGCTGCGAACGACGCGACGGCAAGCGCAAGCGCCACCGCCTTCGTCAGCAGTGCGCGCCGCGTGCGGCCGCGGATCACGGATCGATTTGCATTCATGCTCATGCCAGACCTGCCTGATCGTTGTTCCTGAATCGACGTCATCCCTGTCGCCGCGCCTTCGTCTGTGGATCCGGATTTCACCGGATTCGTCGGCGTTCGACCGAAGTCGAACCCGCATACCCTGCACAGATAAAGTCGGCCGTCCTCCGACGTGCGGCGCGAATATACGCAGCGCTCAGAACCGTCGTAACTGTCTCATTCGCAAGACGTCGCGAGTCAGAGACAGGGAGGAGCGCTTCGCGCGCGCGTGTAGGCTCGCCGCCCACGATGCATCGCACGCGCTGCATTCAACCTGCGCTGGCAGCAGCACGAATGTGAGCAATGTCACGCAATGGACGCATGCGATGTCGGAAAGCTTTTCAATCTGCACGCTCCGGCATGCCTTCTGTGAATCGGTTAACGGATCGCGTGAATATGTCGCGTTGATGATGGCGCCCGCTTCGTGAGCGCAGTTGCACCTGGCGCAATTGCGACGAAGTTCACAAAGGCTCCGCCACAACGCCGCAATGAACAATCAACGTGTGTAAGGACGATCGATGAATTGCGGAGTCCGCCCAATGCTCCTTCAGGCAAAGACTGATGCGGCGCCTGCCGGCCACCTGCAGCGATGCGCCATGCGCGCAGTACTCGCAAGCTTGATCGCGACGCTGCTCGCGGCTTGCAGCAGCGGCAGCGGCGGTACGGACGTCACGATCGGCAGCGGTCAGGGAGCCGACCCGGTGACGGTCGAATTCCCGGTCTTCTATGTGAAGCGCCCCGTTCCCGATCCCGAGGAAGTCCAGGAGAACGACGCGCGTCGACCGCTGCGCTTCGAGATCGGCGCCGATCTCTACATGCGCGATCGCGCCTCGCCCTCCTCGCCGGAAGTGAACGTCACCGCGGAAGAAACCGAAGGGCTCGGTGACATCCGCGACCTCGATGTCAATTTCGACGGCTCGAAGGTGATCTTCTCGATGCGCGCGCAGTTCATCGAGGACGCCGACGAGGAGGATCAGCCGACCTGGAACATCTGGGAATACGACGCCAAGACGAAGGCGCTGCGCCGGATCATCGCGTCGGCTACGACGGCCGAGGAAGGCCACGACATCATGCCGCACTACCTGCCCGACGGCCGCATCGTGTTCACTTCGACGCGTCAGCGTCAGTCGCGCGCCATCCTGCTCGACGAGAACAAGCCGCAGTTCGCGGCGCAGGTCGAAGCCGGCACGATGCAACCCGCCTTCGTGCTGCATGTGATGGATGCCGACGGCACCAACATCAACCAGATCACCTACAACCAGAGCCACGATCTGGATCCCACCGTCATGAACGATGGACGCATCCTTTATACGCACTGGGAACAGGCATTGGCCGGCAGTCAGATGGATCTGTACACGATCAATCCGGACGGCAGTGACCGGCAATTGCTCTACGGCGCGCACAGTCATGCGACGGGCACGGTCAATCCGGCCACGGGCAATCCGTCGACGATCCAGTTCCTGCAGCCGCGCGCGATGGCCGACAACCGCACGCTCGCACTCATCCGTCCTTTCACTGGCACGAATGAAGGCGGCGACCTGGTGCTGATCGACACGGCCAACTACGTCGACTGCAGCCAGTCCGTGCCGCGAACCACGATTGGCGGCACGCAACCCTGCGTCGCCCAGACCCGCGCGCTGCCGACCGATGTGCGTACGATCCCGGGTCCTTCTCCGGGCGGACGTTTCCGCTCGGCATCTCCCCTGTTCGACGGCACCGGTCGCCTCCTCGTAAGCTGGTCGGCGTGCCGCCTGGTTGAAGCGGGTCGCATCGTTCCGTGCACGGCCGACCGCCTGAATAACACCACGACCCCGCCGGTCGAGGCGCCGCCGCTCTACGGCATCTATATCTATGACGTGCGCGACAACACCCAGAAGCCAATCGTCGCGCCGCAGGAAGGCTTCATCTTCACCGAAGTCGTCGCCGGCTCGGGCCATGCCGCACCGCCGGTGATCCTGAATCGCGCACCCGACGTGGACTTTCCGCAGGATCTCGCCACCGAGGGCGTCGGCATCCTGCACATCCGCAGCGTGTATGACATCGACGGCACCGTCGCCGTGCCGGGCGTCGCCGGCGGCCTCGCCGCCGTCAGCAATCCGGGCAACGCCGCCTACTCGACGCGCCCCGCCCGCTTCCTGCGTATCGAGAAAGTCGTGTCGCAGCCGGACGAGGACACACGCGATGTTCCCAACACTGCCTTCGGTATCGCCGGTCGCCGCTTCGGCATGCGCGACATCCTGGGCTATGCGCCGATCGAGCCGGATGGTTCGGTGAAGGTGAAGGTGCCCGCGAACGTCGCCTTTGCGATCAGCATCGTCGATGCCAACGGTCGCCGCCTGAACGGCACGCTCGGCCAGCGCCATTCGAACTGGCTGCAGGTGATGCCGGGCGAAACGCTTGAATGCAACGGCTGCCACAATGCCGGCGCCAATCCGCCCTTCGCCCATGGCCGCAAAGGCCTGACCAATTCAGCGAATCCCGGGGCGACGACGACCGGCGGTGCGTTCCCCGGCACGAACCCGGTGCTTGCTCCGTTCGACACGGGCGAAACCATGGCCCAGGCACGCAGCCGCGCGATGTGCGGACCGACGCAAGCCTGCCCGCCGAGCGTCGACGTCGCCTACGACGGCTACTGGACACCCGACTTCACGCCGGGCGCGACGACCGACAGTGTGGACCTGTGCTACAGCACGGCTTCGAACGTGCTGTCGAATCCGAATGATCTCGAGCAGCACCACACCTGTGCGACCAGCCTCACGACCCTGTTGCCCACCGCACTGGCCTGCACGACGACGTGGACCAGCCTGTGCCGGATCACCATCAATTACGAGCAGCACATCCATCCGCTCTGGGGCGTGGACCGGTTCGTCGATGTGGACGGCGTGGACGGCAATGACCTGGGACCGGACGGCGAGCCCATCAACCACAAGTGCAACACCTGCCACAACCCGGTCGGCGCGGCGAATGCAGTGCAGTTGCCGGGCGGCAACCTCGATCTCACCGACGGTCCCTCGGACGACGAGGCGGATCACTTCAAGTCCTATCGCGAACTGCTGTTCGCTGATGTGCAGGAACAGCTGAACGCGATGGGCCAGCTCGAACCGGTCTGCGCACGGGAGGAAATCGATCCGATCAGCATGCTGCCGGTCTGCGTCGCCCTGGCTCAGACCCCACCGTCGATGAGCGGTGGGGGCGCGCGAGCCTCGACGCGCTTCTTCAATACTCTTGAAGGACGCTCCGTCGGCACCGTCGACCATACAGACTTTATGTCACCAAGTGAGCTACGCTTGCTCTCCGAATGGCTCGACACCGGCGCTCAGTACTACAACGATCCGTTTGCGGCACCGGAGGATTGATGCCCCGCCTGTTGCGCCTGCTCATTCTTCCGGTCCTGTTCCTTGCAGCAGTCGCGCAAGCAGACGACAAGCTCCCGAAGATCCTGATCGCCGACCCGTACATCGAACTGCATACGGGTCCGGGACGCGGCTATCCGGTGTTCCATGTGGCTGAACGCGGCCAGGAAGTCGAGATCGTCAAGCGGCGGACCGACTGGTTCATGATCCGCACCAGCCGCGGCGTGGAAGGCTGGGCGCCGCGCGAACAGATGCTCGCGACGCTCGAACCCACGGGCGAGCCGCTCGATCTGCAGGAACCCGCACGCGAGAACTATATGAGTCGGCGCTGGCAGGCCGGTGTGATGGCCGGCGACTTCAGCGGCGCAAGTCTGATCTCCGCCTTCGGCGGTTACGCCTTCAGCGACAACCTGTCGATCGAGCTGACGCTCAACCACATGCCGGGCGAGTTCAGCAGCGCCTACAGCGCCACGCTCGGACTCATGCATGTGTTCGTGCCCGAATGGCGGATCTCGCCTTACTTCACGCTCGGCACCGGTGTCATTCATATCGAACCGAAATCAACCCTGGTCGAGGCGGAAGACCGCACCGACCAGATCGGCTATGTCGGCGGCGGCGTGCAGTTCTACCTGACGCGGCGATTCATGCTGCGCTCCGAATACCGCAAAGACATCATTTTCACGAGCCGCGACGATAAC
>CAZOGW010000117.1:0-9501 GCA_964579415.1 uncultured Acidimicrobiaceae bacterium
TCGACGCCCCCGCCACCAGACCGGCGATGTCGACGAACTCCATCGTCGTCGGCACCATCGCCTCCGGCTGCACGATGGCCGCCAGGGCGTCGAGCCGCTCGTCGGGTACCGGGGCGATCCCGACATTGGGGTCGATGGTGGCGAACGGGTAGTTGGCGGCCAGCGCCCCGGCCGCGGGGAGGGCGTTGAACAGGGTCGATTTGCCCACGTTGGGCAGACCGACGATGCCGCACTTGAAACCCATGGGGTGACACTCCGGAAGAAGTCGTGGGCCGCCGCTCAGGCCCGCCGGGAGGTTACCCGGGATGCGCCGGGTAGCGGCAGCCCGCCGGCGTCATGTCACCGTGGGCCGGTCGCCGGTGTAGCGGAGGTGAGAGCCGGAGTCGACGATCTCGACGAGGGCGTCGACGGCTCGCTCCAGGTCGGCGAACGAGGTCGTCAGCGGGGCGATCCCCAGCCGCAGCAGGCGGGGCGGGCGGAAGTCGGGGAGGACCCGGTGGTCGTTGATGAGCGCCAGGTCGATACCCAGCGCCTCGGGGTGGCCCAGCGACACGTGCGAGCCTCGCCGCTCCGGATCGGAGGGGGTCTGCAGGGTGAAGCCGCGGCCGGCAAGGTCGGCCTCCCAGCGGTCGATGAGGTAGCCGGTCTGAGCCAGGGACTTCTCCCGCAGCGCCGGCATGCCCGCCTCGACCAGCATGTCGACCCCGGGGCCGATGAGGTCCATCGAGAGCACCGGGGCGGTCCCGGTGAGGAAGCGGCGTATCCCCGATTCGGGGCGCGGCTCGGGGGCGAAGGCGAACGGGTCGGCGTGGCCCCACCACCCCCCGATCGGGTTCTCCAGGACGTCCTGCAGGTCCTCCCGGACGTAGAGGAACGCCGGCGAGCCCGGCCCGCCGTTGAGGTACTTGTAGGTGCAACCCACGGCCAGGTCGGCGCCGGCCCCGGCGAGGTCGACCGGCACCGCCCCGGCGGCGTGGCACAGGTCCCACAACGCCAGCGCTCCGGCCTGGTGGGCGGCCGCCGTCAGCGACGCCATGTCGTAGAGGTAGCCCGACCCGTAGGTGACGTGCGACAGCGACAGCAGCGCCACGTCGCCGTCGAGGGCCGCCGCCAGCGCCTTTGTCGGGCCGTGGATGCCGTCGGTGGAGGGGATCACGTCCAACGTCACCGGCCAACCCACCGCGTCGGCCGCCGAGGCGAGGATGTAGAGGTCGGAGGGGAAGTTGAGGTCGTCGGTGACGATGCGGCCCCGCCCCGGGCGCGCCCGCAGCGCCGCCACCGCCAGCTTGTACAGGTTCACCGAGGTGCCGTCCGCTACCGCCACCTCGCCGGCTCCGGCGCCGACGAGCGGGGCGATCCTGTCGCCGAGAGCCACCGGCAGGTCCCACCAGCCCTCGTTCCAGGAGCGGATCAGCCGCTCCCCCCACTGGCGCTCCACCACGTCGCGCGCCCGGTGGGCCGACTCGGCGGGCAACATACCCAGCGAGTTGCCGTCCAGGTACACCAGATCCGGGTCGGTCACGACGAACCGCTCCCGGAAGCGCCGCAGCGGGTCGGTGGCGTCGAGGGCGGAAGGGTCGATCACGCTCGGCAGCCTAGGCCGGACGGCGTACCCTCCCCGGCATGGACACCATCCAGGAGCTGATCGAGGCCAGCGACCTCGACGAGTTGGTCAAGCTCATCGACCGCATGGCGACGGGAGCGGAGTGGGACGCCATCGGCACGCTCATCGAGCGCTGCGAAGAGGCCGTCGAGCGGGGCAAGCAGGTGTGGCCTGCCCGCCACTACGCCGAGTACCGGCTGGCCCGGGACGCTCCCGCCAAGATCGCCGCCTCGGTGGTGGCGCCCGGCGCCGGGCGCTTCGCCCCGGGCCCGCTGTGGGAGGTGGCCGCCTCCACCCACACCTGGGCCGAGTTGGAGCCGTACGTCACCGCACCCGAGATGCGCTCTGTCATCGCCCAGGAGCGGGCGCTGCGAGGGGACGAGGTACCGGCCGACGCCGCCGGGCCCGGGCTGGAGATACCCCTGGCGCTGCAATCGTGGGAGCCGGAATACGCCACCGCCACCTACCGCGCCGACGGCGTCGACGTCCCCGGCCCCGAGGTTCCCGACCTGGAATGGGTCGACCTCGGCGATCCCGGCGAGCCCTCGGGTGAGGGCGGGGGGGCGGCGGCGCTGCTCGAGGTGGTGCGCCACTGGCTCGACGACTCCTCCGGCCGCGGCGAGGCCGTCGCCGTCGAGGGTCACGCCGAGGCCGCCATCCGCGCCCTCGGTCCGCACCGGGTGCGGCTCGTCGAGGTGCCGGCGGCGGTGGCGCTCGACGTCATGGCCTGGAGCGGCGCCGGCGGGGGAGCGTACGGCCGCCGCCGCGGCGCCCCGGCGGGCCGGGTCGCCGCCTGGTGGGCCGCCGCCTGCCTCCTCGGCCTGGACGATGCATGGCCGGTCGATCCCGCCGTGCTGGGGGAGGAACTGGCCACGCTGCGCTGGGTGGTGTGGGATCCCGGCGACCAGGCCACCGGCTGGGCCTACCACCTCGCCGTCGAGGACCCGGACGAGGACCTCGCCTGGGCGGTCAGCGCGGTCGACGCCAAGTAGGCGGCAAGCCTGCGATCACTCAGAGAACGAGGTCGCCGATCATTCGACCGATAGCTCTGATATCGGCCTTGCCGGCGAACTCCAGGCGAACCTTACCGAGGCCGCTGAACCAGAGCTCGAGTTCGGCGTCCCGATCGAAGGTGCCCGCCGTCTCGACGCTCCATGCCTGGATCTTGGAGTAAGGGAGAGAGCTGTAGTCGCGCTTCTTGCCCGTGATCCCTTGCACGTTGAGAGCTATCAGCCGCTTATCGGTGAAGACGACAGAGTCCCTGGTGCCCTTGAAGGCCAGGAATAGAGTCTCGCCGTCGACGAGGATGGCTTCGAGGTCGCCGCGGACAATATCGGGATCGATCGGACTCAGCTTGACGAAGGTGCTGTTCTGGAAGTCGATCATCCGTCGAGGCTAGCGACGACGTCCGGCCCGGGCCGGGCCCAAAGGCTCTGGACCATGGGATGAAGCTCCCATAGGGTCAGAACGGTGGACAAGTCGACGAAGAAGCGAGCGCTGGTGGCGCTGAAGGCGCTCCACACCGTGATCTGGGCCACGGTGGAGGCCGCGGTGCTCTACCTGCTGTGGTCCGGCATCACGCGCCGCAGCGACCGGCGCGCCGCCATCACCGGGGCCGTGGTCGCCGCCGAGTCGGTCACGTTCCTCGCCAACGGAGCCCACTGCCCCCTCACCGCGCTCGCCGAGAAGCTCGGAGCCGAGCGTGGATCAGTGACGGACGTGTACCTGCCGAGATGGTTCGCCCACAACCTGCCCGCCATCCATGTGCCCGTCCTGATCGCCATCATCTGGCTGCATGCGCGCAACCTGCGCGCAGGCGGAGCTACTACAGGGCCAGGCTCTGGTGCGCTACGTCGGGGTCGTTGACGGCTATGGCGAACTGCATGGAGTCGCCGTTGGTGTGAAGCAGGTACATGGCGTCGATGTTGACGCCGGTCTCGGCCAGCGACTCGGTGAGGCCGGCCAGGGCGCCGGGGCGGTTGGGGACGATGGTGGCCACCACACGGTGCTCGTCGTAGGAGAGGCCGGCGTTGCCCAGGACCCGTCGTGCAGCCTCCTTGTCGTCGGCCATGAGGCGGACCACGCCCATTTCGCCTTCGGAGAACGCCGCCAGAGCCTCGATGTTCACCCCGGCGTCCGAGAGCTGCCGTGTCAGCGTGGCGAGCTGCCCGGGACGGTTGGCCAGGTACACCGTGAACTCCGTCATATCCACAGCATACGTCCCCGCTCCCAACCGCGCAGCGGGAAATCTCCGCGCCCTACTGGATACTGCTTCCGAACATATGTTCGACTATCCTCACCTCCATGGCGCGCTACGCCGAGCTGCACTGCCACACCAACTTCAGCCTCCTCGACGGGGCTTCGCATCCGGCGGACCTGGTGGCCCGGGCCGCCGAGCTGGAGTACACGGCGCTGGGGATCACCGACCACGACGGGTTCCGCGGCGCCGTCAAGGTGCACATGGCGGCCCGGGAAATGGGGATGCCGGTGGTCTACGGCACCGAGGTGGGGATGCCCCGGGAACCCGCCGCCGCGCCTCCACCCTCACGCCCGCGCCGCCGGCAGCCGCCGCAGCCGGAGGACACCCCGGTGGCGGGACCGCGGCGGGGACGGACCAAACGCATGCACGGCACCAAGCCGGTGGAGCGACCGCCCACCGACCACCTCGTCCTGCTCGCCCCCGACCCCACCGGGTACGCCGCCATCAGCCGGTTCGTCACCCTGGGTCAGCGCCGCGGGGTCAAGGACGCTCCCGCCTACGACTACGGAGACCTCGACGAGGCCTCCCGGAGCGGGAGCCTGGTGGCCCTCACCGGGTGCCGCCGGGGGGCGGTCCCCCGGGCGGCGGAGGCAGGTGACCTCGACGCCGCGGTGACGGCGGCCTCCCGGCTCCGTGAGCTGTTCCCCGGCAGGCTCCACGTGGAGCTGTGGCACCACGGCATGCCCGGCGACGACCGGCGCAACGACCTGCTCGCCGAGGTGGCGGCCCGGCTCGGGCTTCCCACCGTCGCCGCCAACAACGCCCACTACGCCCGGCGGGAGGACGCCGACCTCGCCGAGGTGCTTGCCGCCGTCGCCGGGCGTCGCGACCTCGACGCCGCCTACGGGTTCAGCCCCGCCACCGACCTGCGCCACCTGCGCACCCCTGCCGAGATGGCCCGCCGTTTCGCCCGCTACCCGGGGGCCGTGGAGCGGGCCGCCGAGCTGGGGACGGCCCTGGCGTTCGACCTCAAGCTGGTGGTGCCCCGCCTCCCCGACTTCCTCCTCCCCGACGGTCATCCCGACGAGGACGCCTACCTGCGCCACCTGGTACTGGAGGGCGCCCGGGACGCCTATCCGGGGGCAGGGAAGTACGGCATCGCCCCCGCCCCACTGGCCCGCATCGACGAGGAACTGGGCGTGATCGCCGAGCTGGGCTACGCCGGGTTCTTCCTGGTGGCCCGGGACCTGGTGATGTATGCCCGGGAGCAGGACATCCACTGCCAGATCCGCGGTTCGGGCGCCGACTCGGTGGTGTGCCGCTGCATCGGGCTCACCCGGGTCGACCCCATCGCCCTGCGCCTCCCCTTCGAGCGCTTCCTCTCCACCGAGCGGGGCCGACCCCCCGACATCGACATCGACTTCGAGGCCGACCGCCGCGAGGAGGTGATCCAGTACTGCTACCGCCGCTACGGGAGGGACCGGGCGGCGATGGTCTCCAACGTCAACACCTACCGGGCCCGCTCGGTGCTCCAGGACGTGGGCAAGGCGTTCGGGCTCACCGCGGCGCAGGTCACCGCCCTGACCAGGTACCTCGACCACCGCGGCACCCGGCACCTCGCCGAGGCGGTGGAACTGCCTCCCGGGCTCACCACCGACCTCATCCTCGACGCCTGCCGCCGCCTCGACGGCTTCCCCCGCCACCTCTCCATCCACTCCGGGGGCATGGTGGTGGCGCAGACCCCGCTGTGGCAGACCGTCCCCATCGAGTGGGCCCGCATGGAGGACCGCACCGTGCTGCAGTGGGACAAGGACGACTGCGCCGCCATGGGGATCGTCAAGATCGACCTGCTCGCCCTCGGCGCCCTCAACGCCCTGCACCTGTCGGTGGACGCCATCCGGGACACCCACGGCGTCGACGTAGACCTCTCCGTGATACCCCAGGAACCGGAGATCTACGGCATGTTGACCCGGGCCGACACCGTCGGGGTGTTCCAGGTGGAGTCGCGGGCGCAGATGGCGACCCTGCCCCGCATGAAGCCGGCCACGTTCTACGACCTCGCCGTCGAGGTGGCGCTGATCCGTCCCGGCCCCATCCAGGGCCATTCGGTGCATCCCTACCTGCGGCGCCGCAACAAGGAGGAGCCGGTGCGCTACCCCCACCTCTCCACCATCCCGGTGCTGGAGAAGACCCTGGGGGTGCCGGTCTTCCAGGAACAGCTCATGGAGATGGCCCGCATCTGCGCCGGGTTCACCCCGGGCCAGTCCGACCGGCTGCGCCAGGCGATGACCCACAAGCGCTCCGACGAGGCGATGGCGATGCTGCGCGACGAGGTGTACCAGGGCATGGCCGGCAACGGCATCACCGGCGCCGCAGCCGACGAGATCTGGGAGAAGCTGCAGGGCTTCGCCTCGTTCGGGTTCCCCGAGTCGCACTCGGTGTCCTTCGCCTTCATCGTCTACGCCGCCTCCTGGCTCAAGTACCACTGGCCCACCGAGTTCTTCTGCGGGCTGCTCAACGCCCAGCCGATGGGCTTCTACACCCCCAACTCGCTGGTCCAGGACGCCGTCCACCACGGTGTCGCCGTCCTCGGCCCCGACGTCAACCACTCCCGGTTCGACTGCACCGTGGAGGACGCCGATCTCGCCGACGAGGTGGTGGAGTACCTGGGGACGCGGTGGCGGCGGGGGAGGGGAGCCGAGACCGACCCGCCACGGCGGGCGGTGGCACTTCGGGTGGGCCTGCGCTACGTGCGCAACCTGGGGGAGGCGGACATCAACCGCATCGAGGCGGCCCGCGCCGTCGCCGGTGCCTTCACCTCCACCGCCGACCTGGCGCAGCGAACCGGTATCCCCCTCGACGGCCTCGAGTCGCTGGCGGCCGCGGGGGCGCTGGCCCCGCTGGGAGTGGACCGGCGTGACGGCATCTGGGCCGCCGGTGCCCTCGCCGGGATGGGGCCCGACCGCCTCCCCCTCGCCGCCGGGGTGGCGGCGCCACCGCTGCCGGCGATGAGCCCTCCCCAGGAGGTCCAGGCCGACCTGTGGTCGACGGGTATCTCGGTGACCCATCCGGTGACGTTCTTGCGCGACGCCCTCACCGAGGCGGGCTGCCTGCCCATCAGCGAGGCGCTGGCGCTGCGCCGCCACGGCGCCCGGGCCCGGGTCGGCGGCATGATCACCCACCGCCAGCGGCCGGGGACGGCGGGCAACGTCCGCTTCCTCAACCTCGAGGACGAGACCGGCCTGCTCAACGTCGTGGTGCTGCCCCCGGTGTGGGAGGCCCACTACGAGGTGGCGCGCAAGGCGGTGGGAGTGGTCGTCGGGGGAGTACTGGAGCACCGCGACGG
Source organism: uncultured Acidimicrobiaceae bacterium (assembly GCA_964579415.1). Lineage (GTDB taxonomy): Bacteria > Actinomycetota > Acidimicrobiia > Spongiisociales > UBA5794 > CAZOGW01. The sequence continues at coordinate 7,150 of CAZOGW010000117.1, forward strand.
CGTCACCAACCTGGTGGCCCACGAATTCGAGCGCTGGCCGGTCACCGGCACCACCAGCCGGGACTTCCGCTAGGGGCGGAAACTCATCTTGCCGCCCCCGGCGGAGGAGTGACATACTCTCGCCCGTCCCGAGCCACGAGGGCCCGGGCTGAGGAGGAGGCGACATGGCACATCGTTGGCGCACCGCGCTCGCCGCTGCGGCCCTGGTGGTGCTCACCGCCGCCTGCAGCGGGGACGGCGGGGCCACCGGCGGCGCCGAAGACCTGCCACCCCCGCTTCCCGAAGGCGTCGAACTGGACCCCGCCGACGAGTTGGCGCCGCCCGCCCCCGAGTTTTCTGCGACCCTGATCGACGGCACCGAGATCGCCATCGCCGACCTGTGGGCCGACCGACCCGTGGTGCTGGTGTTCACCGCCGGCTGGTGCGAACACTGCGCCACCCTCCACGAGGAACTCGACGAGGTGGTCTCCGGCTACGACGACATGGTGGCGCTGGTGGGAGTCGCCGACGAGGAAGACACCGAGATCGAGCAGTACGTCGCCGACCTCGGTATCCACCGGCCCATGGCTCTGGTTCCCATCGACGTGTGGGACACCTACGCCGTCAGCGAGGCCCCGCTGGTGGCCCTGGTCGGCCCCGGCGGCAAGCTGCTCCGCGGCTGGCCCGGCGGGGTCGATGCCGAGGTCCTCCGTGAGCAACTCGACGCCCTCGTCCCCGACGATGCCCGGTAGCCGCCCCACCCGCGCCCTACAGGCGGCGCTGGCGGTGCTGCTGGTGCTGACCGCGGCCTGCTCCGGTGACGGAGGCGCGGAGGAGGGCGACCAGATCGCATTGCGGGTGGTCATCCCCGACGGCAACATCCGCCCCGAAGGTTCCGACTGCGCCGGGGCGCGGCCCTACCGCCACGTGCGCCCCGGCGTGTCGTACTCGTTGCAGTCCGGAGAGGGCGACGTCCTCGCCGACGGCGAGCTCCCCAGCGGTGTCGCCGAGAACGCCGACCCCAGCATCGACTGGGAGGACCTCGCCCGCATCCCCACCGTGTGCATCATGGAACTGGCCTTCACCGGCATCCCCGAGCACGACGAGTACGCCCTCCACATCGACGGGGTGAGCCCGATGCCGTTCACCTCCGCCGACGTCGCCCTGGGCACCCCGATCGTCCTCATCCTTCCCAACTGAGGGCTGGTTGCGCCACCGGCGCGGCCGGCACTAGGTTGCCCGGTGCGGCACCGCGGAGACGGCGAAGTCCCGGTGCTGCGACCGAGGGAGATTGGGTCGATTGATCGAGGGAGGAGAGCCCATGGACATTCATGTCGAACGCGCGCGCTCTGGGGGGCTGAGGACACGATCGAGTGTCATCGTTGCCGCCCTGGCGCTACTACTTGCACTGGCGGCCCTGGTACCGACAGGTGCCCGTGCCCAGGACGGTGAGGAGGCGGAGAGCCCGTTCCAGCCGGTCGACCAGCAGAACTGGGTCGACCAGGCGGACCTCACCTGGGACGCCTACAACCCGATCCGGCCCGATGCATGGAACACAGACACCACCAGTACCGGCACCCAGAACCAGTACCGCACCGGCATCATCCTGATGGAGTTCCCCGACCAGCCGTTCCTCATCTCGACGGCGGCGGAGAGCCACCCGTTCGGCAACCCGCAGCCGGGCTGGACCCCGGTGCCGCCGGGTGACGTCAACGAATGGTACGAGGAGTACTACTCGGTGCCCAACGAGTACAACGGCGGCCAGACGCTGCACGGGTACTGGATGGAGACGTCACACGGGCGCATCGGCGTCACCGTCGACGTGTACGGGCCTTACATGATGCCGGGCACCTCGTTCGAGTACGGCATCCCCGACGGGAGCTTCAACAGCCCGGTCAACCAGTACTGCCCGCAGGGTTACACCTGTGGCCGCAACATCCGCAACGACGGCAACGCCCCCTTCCGGGCTGAGGTGATCGCCAACGGCGGCACCTGTCCCGGCACCGGCACCTCCAACTGCGGCTACAACAACCTGTTCTACGTCACCGCCGGCCACGACGAGACGTCGACCTGGCAGGAGTTCGGCGAGATGCTGTTCGCCGACCGCAACGACGTCCCCGCGTCGCTGGGCCCCCCGGGAGCCACCGAGGGCCCGGTGCTCAACAACGCCGGCACGGTGATGACCAACTGGGCCAACACCCGCTACATCGAGTGGACCTCGTGGCGCTCGGCGGCCAACCACTGGCCCAACGCCTCGGGTAGCACCTCGACCCAGGCGGAGAACTCCGGCCAGGGTGTGTTCGCCCACGAGTTCAGCCACCTGCGTGGCCTGCCCGACAACTACAACAACCCGTTCGCCGACAACCAGCGCAA
>CAZOGW010000118.1:0-9330 GCA_964579415.1 uncultured Acidimicrobiaceae bacterium
ACGGGAAAAGTGCGCCTGACCTGGTGTGATGTCGGTGCCCCCGGCAGGATTCGAATATGTCGCACTTGGAAACTCTACGTGCTCGCCGGGGCGGGATTCCCCACGAGACAGCGGAAACGAGCGGAAACGAGCGGCACCGAAGGCAACTTCAAACGGGCATATACTGGGCACGTACGAAAGCGGGCACGACGAGGGAACGAGCAAGCAGTGGGCAGAGCAGCGACGGGCACGACTCGCAGACTCCCATCGGGCAGGTGGCAGGCCCGGATCACGACCCCGGACGGGGAGCGTCTCAACGCTCCGCAGACGTTCCAGACCAAGGGCGACGCCGCGACCTGGCTCGCGCAGATGCGAGCCGACATCTCGCGAGGGAAGTGGACCGAGAAGTCGGTGCAGTCCTCGATGGCCGTGCTGTTCGACGCCTACGCGGGGAGTTGGCTCAAGCGTCGCCGCGTACGTGGCCGACCGCTGGCCGACCGCACGCTCGTCGAGTACCGCAAGTTGCTCGACGGGCACATCCAGCCCACGTTCGGGCGTCGCCCGGTCCACCGGATCACCCGCCAGCAGGTCGATGACTGGTACGACGGGCTGCCCGGTGACAAGCCGACGACCCGAGCCCACGCCTACGCCCTGCTGCGCTCGATCCTCGGCACTGCTGTTCTCGACGGCCACCTGCCCGCGAACCCGTGCGTGATCCGGGGCGCAGGGCGCACCCGCCGAGCGCGGCAGGTGTACGTGCCGACCGTGCCCGAGATCGCCGCGATCGCTGACGCGATGAAGCCGCCGAGATTCCGACTCGCGGTGCTCGTCGCCGGGCTCTGCGGGTTGCGCTACGGCGAACTGGCCGAACTGCGACGCGGCGACGTGGACACCGAGCAGGGAGTCCTGCGAGTCCGCCGCGCTGTCGTCCGGGTCAACCAGCAGAGCATCGTGAAGCCGCCGAAGTCCGAGGCGGGCGTCCGTGACGTCGCAGTCCCGGCAAGCCTGCTGCCGATCGTGCGGCGCCACCTGCTGGAGCACACCGCGCCCGGCGACGACGGGTTGCTGTTCCCCAGCGCGAGCGACCCGACCAAGCACATCGCGGAGACGACGCTGCTCAAGATGTTCCGCAGGGCGACGATCTCCGCTCTGGGTCGTGACGACCTGCGAGTCCACGACCTGCGCCACGCAGCCGGGACGCTGGCGACCCAGAACGGCGCGTCACTGATCGAGGTCATGCACCGGCTCGGGCACAGCACTCCCGCCGCTGCGCTTCGCTACCAGCACGCCTCACAAGACCGGGATCGCCAGATCGCGGACCGCCTCAGCGACGCGCTCGACCTCGCTGCCGGATCGCACGACTGAGCGGGCCACAGACGCATATCCGGGCATTCTGAGCACGGGCAGAGCGTGTAAACTGGGCAACGCACGAAGCAAGCGCAGGGAGAGGCTCAAGCCGATCCTCGGAAGAACGCGGGCAGTCAGCATCCCAATGGTCGGGATGACTAACTGACGAGACCTGGCGGGCCGTTACCAGACCAAATGCGGGCGTGCGCATCTTTCGATCCTTGAAGGAGCGCTTCCATGTGCCCTAGCCCGTCCACGCACCCTGTCCCCGACACGACCTCCGTCGCGCCGCCGCCTGCTGTTCCCGCCACACGACAGCAGCGCCGCCCGCCCAAGTACGTCACCCAGCAGGACGCTGCCAAGCACTTCGGCGTCCATCCCCGCACGATTCGGAACTGGATCGCTCGTGGGCTGATCACGGGCTTCCGGCTGCCCGGTGCGCGTGCCATCCGCGTCAACCTCATCGAGGTCGAGCACATGCTGATGATCGTGCCGACGACCACTGCCCGGACCCCGAGCAAGGCGTTCGGCCCGCGTGCCCGAATCGTCAACGTCGCTCAGGTCGTCGAGCCCGTCACGCCCGAGATCGTCGAACCGTGAGCCTGCTGGCCCTCGTGAGCGCTGAGCCGCTCTCTGCGAGCGAGGCGCAGCGATGAGCGCCCACCTGACACCCGAGCAGATCGACAGGCTGCACGAGTTCAGCATGCAGGACCGCTACCAGCCGTCGATCCGACGCTCTGGGACGAACGACGAGTACGCCGCGCAGGACGTGCCCTACGCGACGTTCCCCAGCCCGCCCGGCGTGGTGTTCCGGGCGGGCACAGAGGTCGGCGGGCGAATCTGCCCGCGCTGCCCGTCGTTCATCGCCGTCACGAGTCGCGTGGTGCGACTGCGACGCAAGGAGGCGGGGCGCTGGTGGGTCCACGAGCGCTGCGCCGAGGAGGGGGAAGTGATCCGGTGAGCGAGCACGAGATCACGCTCGACCTGCGACGAGTGAGGATCGAGCACGCGGGCGAGACGTGGCCCAACGACGACTACGACCTGTGCTTCACCTTGGACTACCTGCGAGAGCAGGTGCGCGACGGCAGCGCTGACGCGGACGAACTGGAGGAACTGGAGAGGCTGACGGCAGCCATCCGCGAGGGCGTGATCTTCAGCGAGAACGAAGGCGGCAGCCCGCTCCAAGGAGTGCGCCTCCAGCGCGTCAGGGATCGCCTGCTCGGCACGTACGACGGGCTGCCCGGTACGTCCAGCCTGGACTCGCGACGAGCCCGCGAGCCCAAGCCGCGCTTCCTGATCGAGACCGTCTGGCGGCACGGCACGATCCCGATGCTCGGCGGGAACGCGAAGGCGGGCAAGACGTCCCTCGTGTGCGACCTCTGCGCGGCTCTGCTGCTCCCGGAGCGTCGCTTCCTCGACCGCTTCGACGTCGAGCCCCCTGCCGAGGAGGACGGGCGCTGGGTCTACCTGATCAACGCGGAGACCGAGTCCGAGTCGCTGGAGGACGCCCTGCGCGAGCAGGGGCTCGACGGCGAGTACGGCCACGACCTGAACTCGCTGAGCCTCGATCATCTGGACGAGCATGGCTCGCCGAGCGTCTTCGATCTGACCGACCCCGCGAAGTACGCGCTCTGGGCGCACCGGCTCAGCAAGTGCTACGACTGCGACGGCACGGACGACGTGGCACCCGACGTCGTGATCGTCGATGGGCTCACAGCGATCCTCGCAGCGGCAGGGAAAGGGCCAGAGCAGTACGGGCTCTGGTTCGCCGCGTTCAAGCGCCTGATGCGTGAGTGCGACGTGCCGAGCGCGCTGGTCGTGGCTCACGCGACGATGGCGGGCACGCACCTGCTCGGCGGTATGGAGTCGCTGGCCGGTCCAGACGGGCTCTGGACGTACTCCGCGTCGAGTCCAGACAATCCCGGCTCTGCGCGCCACTTCGCAGTCGTCCCGAGACTCGGCGGGAGGGCCGTCCCCAAGACGCAGGTGCATCTCCACGACGACGGGCGACTGCGACTCGTGAAGGGCTCGACGAAGCGCGCCAAGCCCGCGACGACTGACCCGCCACGAGTCCAGCCGATCGCTGAGCAGTCGAACGGGCACAAGCAGCCCGAGAGCGACCCGGAGCCCATCGAGGACGTCCCCGAGCGCTCGATCACCGACGAACTGCTCGCCTACGTCGGGCTCTGCAACGCGCAGGGCTACGGGCCGTCTGTGCGCGACCTGCGAGTGAACGTGCGCGGGTCGAACGTCCTCGTCGATGCCGCGAGGACGGCGCTGCTCAAGGTGGAGGACGGGCGACTCGACGAGCGACCGCGCAAGGGCAGAGGTGGAGGCTCGTCGTTCTGGCTGGCTGGATCAGCAGAGATCGCGGCAAGTGTGCCTACTGTGCCCGACGAACTGTGCTAACTGATGCTTGCCAACTGTGTCCCTCCTGCCCCTAAAGGGGCAGAGGAGGAGCACAGATTGGGCACAGTTTCAGGGCACTGTTCAGGAGAGCAGTGAGCACGAATGCTCAGGCCCGGAGAAGGCCGCGCTGAGTGCGTGCGGGGCGTAGGTGCGGAAGTGCTCAGCGAGAGCCTCGCGGCGGGCGCTTCCCTTGAGCCGCTCGGCAGCCGTCAGGCTCGCCGTCGCCAGCGCACGCTGAGAGCGGACCCGTCCCCGGTGAACGTGCGCGCTGCCTGTCAGCACTGACGCCGCGCCCGAGTCCGAAGCCCCAGCCGTAGCGCCGCTTGAAGCGGTCGAAGCCACGCCAAGCGATTCGGTCAGCGACCGGCTGGACGCGCGCAGACCGCCATCTTGTGCTTGGTGCGTAGTACGGGCCATGCCCTCAGTATGCCGGGCCTCGATGCCCGAGCGAAGCCCGGTAGGTGATGCGTCAACGACCGACCCAAGAGCACGCGCACCTGTGGATGACCTGTGGACAGCGCTCGAAGCCCTGCCGACGCGATCGAGTCGAGATCGCGCGCTGAGCAGCAGGCCCGACGTGCTCGCAATCGCGCTACGACCGTCGCTGCGCCGTCGTAGAGCGCGACGCGATGCAGAACGTCAGCGACGCGCTCGCGAGGCTGTAGCGCGGCGCTGGGCGGTCCTGACATGCTGCAATCACGGCACGCGCGCCGGTCTTCATCCAAATCGTCGAGGGTGCTGGCGCGCGTGCTCCCCACACGAGCAAGACGGGCGCTGGCAGCAGGGCCGACCCACGAGGCGAAGGGTCGATCCATGCCGCCCACGAACGACAGCGCAGCCAGCAGCACCGCCGACAGCCCGGCCAGTCAGCGCACCAAGCAGGCTCGCGACTTCCACGCCCACAGCGCCGCCGAGCACGACCGCCGCGCGCGCCGTGAGCAGGCGCAGCGAAGCGCCGCCAGCGTCGCCCGGCTCACCAGTCCCGGACCTGTCTCGACGCTTGAGGCAGAGGCCGCGACCCGTCGTCTGCTCGACCTGATCTCTGCGACCTCCTGCCGGGCGCACGAGGCGCGCTCCGGGCATCCCTGCTACGCGATCCCGACCGAGCACGACCGTGGCGACGCACGCGGGTTCTGCGGCTCGCGGATCGCACTGGCGCTGGGCACGCTGCGAGCAGTGATGCGCGAGCAGGCCACACAGTGACCGCGCCGACCGGCAGACCGCTCCCGCTGGGCGTCCCACGCCGCATCATGGCGACTCACGCGACGGTCGCACTCGACGAGGAACTACGCGAGGCGCTCGACGCCAGCGTGCGGCAGCGAGATCGCACGCAGGCAGCGCAGACCCCACCGGCTGAGAGCACGCAGCAGGCGAGCCCGAGCCCGAGCCCCGCCACGAAGCCCGCTACGAAGCCCCGGAAGCGGGCGAGCACGAAGCAGACGAGCACGACGAAGGCAGCGAAGCCAGCACCGCCGCAGCCCGCGAAGCCCGCGCGTCGGGTCGCCGGGCTGGCCGACCTGAACCCTGCTGAGACCGCGACATGGATGAGGTTCTGATGATGAGCACAGCGAGCACGACGAGCACGAGGCCCGAGTCCACTTCGTGGGTCGTCGATCTCCCGCCTGACTGGCTGGCCTGCGCTGACTGCGGCATCGCGACTCCTGCCCCGCCGCAAGGCTCGCCGCTGCTCGTGACGGCCACGACGCACGCGCGGGCCGGTGACTATCCGGGCCTGACGTCCCCGCCTCCGGTGGACGTGACCTTCACCCGCTGCGACGCCTGCCGGGCGCGAGCCGACCTGGCGGGCGTGCTGCTCGACGCCCACCCACGGATCACCCACTCGATCGGCTCCCCGAGCGTCGCTGAGCACCGGCTGGGCAGCGCACTCGTCGGGCTGGCTGCGATCTCCCGACCTGAGCCCGACCCAGCAACAGCCACCGACCTCGACCTGCGCCGCCTGCTCGCGCACCTGTCCGGCCCCGGTGCGCTGGCCCGCTGGTCGGCCCGCTACAGCCCGGTCCTCGCCCTCGACGCCCGCCTGAGCACGGCAGCGGCGCACCCGTTCGCGCACGTCACACCCGAGCAGCGCGCCGCGCTGGGCACGGGATGGGCTGCCTGCCTGAACGAGCGTCAGGCTGCCGCAGCCCCGGCGATCGACGTCCCGCTCGCCCTGAGCCGGACGTCAGCGATGCACGAGGCGCTGACCGGCTGCCTGCTGTGCGGCGTCGCCAGCGTGCGCGTCTCAGCCGTGGAGGTGGCCCGTGCACGCGGCGTGCAGGCGGTCGCTCGGCAGGTCTGGAGTTCCGCCGCCGTGAGCCTCACCTCACTGGGAGCCCGCCGCTCACCGGCCCTGCTCGTCGGTCGCATCTGCCCTGCCTGCTCCCGTGCCGTCGAGCACGCCGAGTCGATCGGCCCGACCGCGCTGCTGATCGCGCTGAGCGAGCACCTGCGACCGGGCCACGCGATCACCCGGCATCTGGCCCAGAGCCTCGACGTGCCCGGACTCGTCGGCTGGGCCGCACTCGCAATCGAGGGCTGGCCGCCGAACGCGACGCCCTGGGCTCACGTCAGCCCTGCGTCACTGGCCCGGATCGAGCGCGACCTAGGCACGCTAGTCGGCGGCGCCCTGCTGCATCACACTCGCTCCTCGTAGCGGCGGGACACCCGGGGGGGCCATGTTCGCGTCGATGGCAGGGCGAGATCATGCTCCAGTGGATAGCTGGGTGAGCACCGATCACAGCCCGGCACTGAGTGGGCGCCGATCTAAGGACACCGAACCCGAGGTGATCCTGCGGCGGGCCCTACACGCCGCGGGCGGCCGGTTCAGGCTCCACCCCCGCCTCGCTCGAGGCTGCACCCCCGACCTTGTCCTGCCCCGCCGACGCCTTGCGGTCTTCGTGGACGGCGACTACTGGCACGGATGCCCGGTGCACTTTGGGGACCGGCACCCGTCAGGGCCGAACGCTGCCCTATGGCGGGCCAAGTTCGACGCAACTGCCGCACGGGACGCCCGCTCCACACTGATTGCCGTAGACGCCGGCTGGCACGTCGTTCGCGTCTGGGAGTGCGAGATCCGGACGGATGTTGCTTCCGTGGTGGCTCGAATCATGAGTTTCCTCCTTCGAACACATGATCGACAAGACACGCGCAGGAAGTGGCCCTGACCCCCTGCCCGTACGGCTAAGCTGACCTCGTGACGCATCCGGCCTTTCACTTTGTAGACCTGTTCGCAGGCGTCGGGGGTTTCCACGCCGCGCTCAGCGCCTACGGCGGGCAGTGCGTCTACGCCGTAGAGATCGACCGCGAGGCGGCCGCGGTCTACCACCGCAACTGGGGAGTCGACCCTCTCGGGGACATCACGAACGACGCCAACGACCAGGTCATGAACGTCCCGGCCCATGACGTGCTTACAGCAGGCTTTCCCTGTCAGCCCTTCTCCAAGTCGGGGGCGCAGCGCGGCATGGATGAGGCACGCGGCACCCTGTACTGGCACATTCTCAAGATCATCGAACAGCGGAAGCCCACTGTGGTCGTCCTTGAGAACGTCCGAAATCTCGCGGGGCCGCGCCACCTCCACGAGTGGCAGGTGATCGTCGAGACGCTTCAGGACCAGGGCTACAGGGTGTCAGAGACGCCCGCGATCTTCTCGCCGCACCTCTTGCCACCCGAGCGAGGCGGCCGGCCGCAGGTCCGCGAGCGCGTCTTCGTCACTGCGACCCGCAACCCCACCGGGCTGGGGGCTGGGCTTCCCGTCGATCCCGTCGCTCTCGCGAGCAGTCGCATCGACGGTTTCGACCCGCGAGAGGAGTGGGACCTCAAGGATCTGCTCGACGACACGCACAACATCCCGGGATGCGACCTAGGAGATGCCGAGCGGGCCTGGATCGACGCCTGGGACGACTGGGTGGCGAAGTGGTACGAGGCGACCGGGGGGAGGCGCCCGCCGGGTTTCCCCATCTGGGGGGACTCCTGGCAGGAGGTCGACCAGGTGGTCGCAGCCTTCGGCGGCGTCCCTGACCACAGGTCGCTCATGGCGCAGGACCCCGATCTTCCGGCCTGGAAGGCGGGGCACCTCGCCAAGAACTACTCCCTCTTTGCGCAGCACCGAGAGTGGATCGAGCCGTGGGCCAGGAAGTGGCATTTCTACACCGACAGGTTCCCGCCCTCGCGCCGGAAGTTGGAGTGGCAGGCCCAAGACACTGCCCGCCTGTGGGACACCGTGATGCACTTCCGCCCGTCTGGTATCCGCGCCAAGCAGCCGACGTACCTGCCTGCTCTCGTCGCCATCACACAGACGTCGATCATCGGGCCCCGCGAGCGCCGCCTCTCACCTCGCGAGACGGCCCGCCTCCAGGGTCTTCCCGACTGGTTCGACTTCGGTCCTCAGCCCGCTGCAGCGACCTACCGACAGATGGGTAACGGGGTGAACGTAGGGGCCGTCTGGCACGTGCTTCGCGAGCACGTTCGCCGAGACGAGGACGTGCTGAAAGCGAGCCGCCCTGGCCGCCGAATCTTGAGTGCGGTCCTTTCTGCGCCCTCGTCCCCGGATGAGGTCCTCAGTTCTTTGGGGCCAAGCCGTCACCAGGGGTGACGGGCGTCGAAATCCGGCTCAAGAGACGGGCGGCGGATCTCCCAGCCGAAGACGACACCTCGGCCACCTGCTGGGTGGCGCCAGGCCTCGAACGGAGCCTGGGCTCTGGGTCCGTGCGTGAAGCCCCGAAGCCGGAGGATCGAGTCCGCGAACTCGATGAGGGGACCCGGTCGCAGAGGACCGCTCCCCTTGAGGACAAGCGAGAGCTCGCCAAGTACCGGGAGGGCAGCCGCAACCCCCGCATGACGGCTGCGTGCTTCGCTCAGAGAGGCGTCGGCGTAGTCGAACGAGTAGCCGATGATCGCGACGCGGCTCGTAAAGCCGTAGGCCCGAAGCCGCAGCGCGTCATGGAGCATGCCCCGGTCCTTCAGGTAGGGAGACAGCACCTTGGCGGTGGCGTAGTCGTTCCGCTTGCCGTTGTCACCGAAGAACTGCAGCCGCTTGACCTCAATCCCCCACTCTTCTTGGTCCCCGCCATTCCCGGTCGACGTGATGACGTGGTCCAGCTCCCCGCCCGGCGGTTTTGTTGGATAGGGCACTCCGGCCAAGTGCACCGGGCGCTCACCGGGATGCAGCCGCTCCCACTCCTGGTCGATCGCCACCACAGCCGGACGCTCATTGAGGGACTTGAAGCCGGGCAGATAGATCACGCCGGTCCGGGCGTTCGCCCCGAGCGTGCTAATCGTGGTGTCGACGTGCTGGATCGCCTCCGCATATCGCTCGACCACCTGCTGCAACTCCACGGCAGCAACCTAGGAAGTTCAGGCCAGCGGTTGCTGGCCGGCGAGCGGCCGGCACGGATTCTTGGCTCGCTGAGCATCACTGCTCGCTGGAGGCGCGGCGGCCACCCATCAGCCCGATCGACCGCGGAATCCCAGCGATACGGGCACATAGCGGGCACGAATCTCGCCCAATTCTGGCAAACTGGCCTCTGACCTGCTTGGAAAGATGTGCCCCCGGCAGGATTCGAACCTGCGCGCATGGCTCCGGAGGCCACTGCTCTA